>NZ_QRUP01000022.1:0-67605 GCF_003459085.1 Holdemania filiformis
ACGGATACGAAGGTAACGGAAGGAATAACGTACTATTACAAAGTAAGAGCGTATGCGAAATTCAATGGGATTCAGACTAATGGGGAATTTAGCTCTGTTCAAGGGTGTTTTTTTGAATTCGATATTAGTTAGGATTGTTTTTATTAATAAGCAAAAATTTACTGAAAAATTCAACAATCATTGCTATATTCTATGAACTTACGTTACAATATTCCCTAGATACAGAAAGGGATGGCAATATGGTAAATAAACCGTTCCTGCAAGGAACGCACAACACCCGCGAGTTAGGGGGCTATCCGCTTAAGGATGGTGGGCAGACAAAGAAAAATCGTTTCCTTCGCAGCGACTCTTTATGCGGTTTAACGCAGGAAGACCGGCAGATTTTAAAGGAAAAAGGATTATCGTTAGTCATAGATTTACGCTCTGAGTTTGAACAGGAACAAGCGCCGGACCCAAAGCTGGGCGTAGAGCATCTGAGCTTTCCGCTTTTGGATCAGGTGAATTCCGGAATGAGCGCATCGGGTTTCCCCTCCGATATGGGCCAGGTTTATATCGGCCTGCTGGATCACAGTCAGAATACGATAAAAAGAGTATTTGAAGCGATGGCGGACACCGCAGGGTGTGTTCTGTTCCATTGCACCGCAGGAAAGGACCGCACGGGCGTAACGGCAATGCTGCTGCTGGACTTGGCCGGGGCTGAGGAAGACCTGATCGTCGAGGATTACGCGGCAACCGCCTTGTATCTAAATCCACATTTGAAGGATCAGCTGGCAATGCTGAAAAAGATGGGAATTCAGGATCCCGATGCCGTCTTGGGGTCGCCGAAATCCAACATGATCCGCACGTTGGACCATTTGCGGAAAACGTATGGATCGGCTGAAAAATATTTAAGACAGATCGGCCTGAGTGGTGCTAAAATAGAAGTGCTGAAAGAATCATTGCGGGAAAGGGTGGAGTGATAATGGATAAGCATACGCAAACGCTGCGGTGGACGCAGATGCTGCAGGCGAAGAAAAAACTCGAAGACCATCAGTTTCAAGTCGATTTGTTTCCGACACAAAAGGAATGCCTTGAATATTTGAAGGGACTGCTGAAAGATCAGGTATCGGTCAGCGTCGGCGGGTCCATGACGTTATTTGAAACTGGCATTATTGATTTTCTGGAAAACAATCAGGACATACACTATCTGGATCGTTATCACAGCGATCATCCGCACGAGATTTATCACGCGGCGCTGTCCTGCGATTATTTTCTGACCAGCACCAATGCCGTTACGATGACCGGTGAATTATACAATGTGGACGGCAATGGAAATCGCGTTGCGGCCATGATTTATGGGCCGGAACACGTAGTGGTCATCGCCGGCTCCAATAAGCTCGTCAAGGACCTGCAGGCAGCTCAGGATCGTGTGAAGACCCTTGCGGCTCCGGCGAACTGTGTCCGTTTAAATAAGGATAACCCGTGCACAAAGATCGGCTATTGCGCCGATTGCCAATTACCGACCCGGATTTGTTCCGCCGCGGTCACGCTGCAGCGAAGCCATGTTCCAGGACGCATTCATGTCTTGTTGATCAACGAAGATCTCGGTTATTAAAATAATACTCTTCAGGCGGTCGAATTCGGCCGCCTTTCTTTTTGAATCCGACACTTTAAAAAAGGAAATAGAAGTCTGCCAGAGCCGTTGAGAATTATCCCTTTAAAAGCTGAAGCGAAGTCTTTCTTTCCCGGAAACACTTTGTGAAAGTGGAAATAATACGGTTTGTTTCTTGACATTTCCAAGTGAACTTTGTATCCTTTAAAAGATTCTTGTCGAAAGGGGAGATCGAATGAACTGGTATGTACTGTTTGTCCGCGGCGGCATGGAAGAAAAAATCCGCGATTTTTTTCTCAGCCAAGGACTGAACGCCTTCATTCCGAAGATGAAGGTCGTCTTCAGAAAACAGGGAATCTCCGAGCTCGTCGAGAAGATTATGTTTCCCGGTTATCTGTTCATTGAAAGCGAGCTGGAACAAGCGGCGATGGACGAACAGATTAAGGAACTGCGCATGCAGAAAACGGGAATTGTCAAGCTGTTGAAATTTGATAAAGAAGGAACCCCGGCGCTGCGCAGCGAGGAGAAAGATTATCTCGAGCGGCTGCTGGGCAAAAATAAGGTGCTGGAACACTCCACCGGTCTGATTCAGGGCAATCAGGTCATCATTACGGAAGGTCCGCTGCAAGGCTTCGAGTCACAAATCGTGAAGATCGACCGGCATAAGCGGAGAGCTGTGCTGGAACTGGAGCTTTGCGGTCAGCCGACGCGCGTCAGCGTTTCGCTGGAAATCGTTCAAAAGATTGATTAAGGGCAGGAGAAATTCCTGTCTTTTACTTTTGTTATGACGAGGATGCTGGTATAATAAAAGACAGTTTTGAAATGGGGGATACCATGTCGATCGAACACTGCATACTGCCTGAGCATTACCGCTCGCTGCTTAACCAGAAAGAAACCCAGATGGCGATCAAACTCGTCAAGGATACCTTTGAACGCAAGCTGGCGGACAACCTGCGCCTGATCCGTGTCAGCGCCCCGCTGTTTGTCGAAGCCGCCAGCGGTCTTAACGACAACCTCAACGGCGTAGAGCGTCCGGTTCACTTTGACGTCAAGGAAACGCAGACGGAAGCGGAAATTGTTCATTCGCTGGCAAAGTGGAAACGGCTGGCGCTAAAACAATATGACTTTGGTCCCGGCGAGGGCTTATATACCGATATGAACGCGATCCGCCGCGACGAAGATCTGGACAATCTGCACTCGATTTACGTCGATCAGTGGGATTGGGAAAAAATCATTCTGCGGCCTCAGCGGACGCTGGAGCAGCTGGAAGAAACCGTGCGCCTGATTGTACGCAGCTTAAAGGAAACCGACGAGGTGCTGTGCGCCAATGTGCCGCAGATCACGCCGATTATTGAAGAAAAAGTCAAGTTTATTACCGCACAGGAACTGTTGGACCGCTATCCGTCGTTGACGGCGAAGCAGCGGGAAGACGCGGTCACGAAGGAATACGGTACGGTCTTTATTGAACAGATCGGCGGTCAGCTGAGCAACGGTCAGCCGCATGACGGCCGGGCGCCGGACTATGACGACTGGAAGCTCAACGGCGACTTGCTGATCTGGGACGCCGTTTTGAATCGGGCGATGGAAATCTCATCGATGGGCATCCGTGTCGATGAGGCCAGCATGATCGATCAGCTGAACAAGGCCGGCTGTCCGGAACGTTCAGTGCTGCCGTTTCACCGCGCGTTATTGGCGGGGGATCTGCCGTTAACGATGGGCGGCGGCATCGGCCAGAGCCGAATCTGTATGCTTCTTTTGCATAAGGCGCACATCGGTGAAGTTCAGGCTTCGCTGTGGCCGCCGATCATGCGCAAGCTGTGCCACGATAACGGAATCGAGCTGCTTTAATAAAACTGCGGCCATCCAATAAAATTACAACACAAGGAAGGAACTCTATGGAAATTTTTAATCTTATTTTACTCCTCTTTTTTGCCGGCGCGTGTGTTTGGCTGATCCGGATTCTGCTGCGGCAGAAGAAAGCGATTCAGATTTACTGCTGCTTCTGGACGGCGTCGCGGATAATGATCCTGATCGCCGCTTCACTTTGCTTTCTGCCGTTTCTGGCGCTGGACTTCAGTCCGATGACGGTTCTGCGCTCGGTCCTGATGGCGGTGGTCATCATTATGTTTGCGCTGATCAGCGACGGTTTAGGCAGCGACGGCTTCATGTATATGGGCAGCGCGGTGCCGTTTGACGCGATTACTGAATATGATGTGAAGGAAGTCAAGAATAAATGCAAGGTTGTGATGACGGTCAAGGAAGTGGACAAGAAGGGCAAAACCTCGTTGACGCAGCTGACGTTTGACTTTAAGAAAGAACAGAAGGACGAAGTCGCCAATCGTTTAAAAGCGGCGATCGGCAAAAAATACCGCCGGATGAAGCTGGAGCGTTAAGGCTCTCGCTTCTTTTTTTCTGTGGGGATTGCGGCGCTGTCGTCTGAGCTTTTCAGCTTTGATTTTTCTATCCTTATATTATAAGGCAGCGAACTCTGCGGCAGAAGCAGCCATGTCCGTCGCCACTTCACAGTGGCTTAAGATCCAGTAAGCTTGTTTCGATGACGCGGCAAAGCGGGAAGATCGAGGCGGCTTTGCCGACGCCGAGGCAGTAGCGGCCTGAAGCTTGTCCTGATTTTAGGTAAAATCTCAACAAAACCGAAGAAAAAGCCTTTTTTTGCCTGCGCGTTTATGGTATTATATCCGCGTGAAAGGTGACTGGTGAGCAATGACAAAGATGAGCATTTCCATGGAGGATACTTTTCATAAAAATCAAAATTAAGCATGGGTGTTTTGCACCTGTGTTTTCTTTTTGACGTCTTGGTGATTTTGTATAATCGTGGGAATAAGGCTCACAAGTTTCTACCTTGCTGCCGTAAACGGCAAGACTACAAAACGAAGGCTTTTTTGTTTTTGTTTTGTAGACATTGGAGGTTCTCTGATGTCTTTTTCTATTTCTAAATTCAAGGAGGAGTATGAAAATGGAAGAAAAAGCAGTAGTTGGGATCGTCATGGGTTCAATGAGCGATTATGAGGGAAACGTTTCATTCACCTGTGAAACACTGGAATCCTTCGGTATTCCGTATGAAAAGATCGTGCTGAGCGCGCACCGCACACCGGATGAAACGATCGAATACGCAAAAACGGCGTATGACCGCGGTTTAAAGGTGATCATCGCGGCTGCCGGAGGCGCGGCGCACCTGGCGGGTGTGATCGCCGGTTGCTCGACACTGCCGGTAATCGGCATCCCGATGAAGACCAGCACGCTCGATGGTCTGGACAGCCTGCTTTCCATCGTTCAGATGCCGGCCGGAGTTCCGGTAGCGACGGTTGCGATCGGCAAGGCCGGATGCAAAAACGCGGCTGTGCTGGCGGCGACGATGCTGGGGGCGTTTGATCCGGAAATGCACAAGAAGATCGAAGCGCACAAAGCGGACATGAAGAAAAACGTCTTAGAAAATATGAAATTCTAGAAATGGAGAAGACCATGAGTTTGATAAACAAGCGCATCTTTGTAGAAAAGAAAGACCGCTTCCGCACGGAGGCCCAGGATCTGTATAACGAATTAAAGGAAAATCTGCAGCTGAGCGCCGAAGGTCTGCGGCTGTTCAATATTTACGATATCTTCGATATTGACAGCGAAGATTATGAAAAGGCTAAGAAAACCGTCTTTACCGAGGTCATGACCGACATGCTTTACGAAACACTGGATTGTCAGGGCAAGACGGTCGTCTGGGAAACTCTGCCGGGTCAATATGATCAGCGCGCCGACAGCGCGATGCAGTGCGTCAAGCTGCTCAATCCCGCTTCCGCCTGCCGGATTACGACCGGAAAGCTGATGATGCTGGAAGGGGAGGTCGACAGCGAAATGCTGAAGAAAATCGAAGCCTACGTCATCAATCCGATCGAATCCCGCGTCAAGGATCTGTCCCGTCTGGCGGTCGATCAGAATGTCGACGTCAAGCCGCTGGAACAATTCCCGCATTTCATCGAGATGGACGCCGCGCAGATTCAGGCGTTTGTAAAAGAACATGGCTTAGCGATGAGCGAAGCTGATCTGGCGTTGGTTCAGCGCTATTTCCGTGAAGAAGAAAAGCGCAATCCGACGGAAACGGAAATCCGCGTGCTCGATACCTATTGGTCCGATCATTGCCGGCATACGACGTTTGAAACCTGCTTAAAGAACGTGACGATCACAACCGACCGCTTTGGCGAGCAGATCCAGCAGGCCTATGACCGTTATCTGCAGCTGCGGCACGGGTGTAACCGGGATGAGAAGCCGCAGACGTTAATGGACATGGCGACGATCAACGCGCGCGACCTGCGCCGTCAGGGAAAATCGCCGGAGGTTGAGGTCAGCGAGGAAATCAATGCCTGCAGTGTTTTTATCGACGTCGATCACGACGGTCAGACTGAAAAATGGCTGCTGATGTTCAAGAATGAAACGCATAACCACCCGACTGAGATCGAACCGTTCGGCGGCGCTTCCACCTGCATCGGCGGGGCGATCCGCGATCCGTTAAGCGGACGCAGCTACGTCTATCAGGCGATGCGCGTCAGCGGCTGCGGCAATATTTTAGAGAAACTGGAAGACACGATCCCGGGCAAGCTGCCGCAGAAAGTGATCTCCAAGAAAGCGACGCACGGCAATTCTTCGTACGGCAACCAGATCGGTCTGCCGACGACGCATGTCCGTGAAATCATCCATCCGAGCTATGTCGCCAAGCACATGGAAGTCGGCGCGGTCGTCGGGGCGGCGAAGGCGGAAAACGTCGTACGCCAGTCTCCGGAAGCAGGCGACGTCGTCATTCTGTTAGGCGGCAAGACCGGCCGCGACGGCATCGGCGGCGCGACCGGGTCCTCGAAGGAACACAATTTAAAATCCTTAGAAGTCTGCGCCAGCGAAGTCCAGAAGGGCAACGCTCCGGAAGAACGCAAGATTCAGCGGCTGTTCCGCAATCCGCAGTGCACCCGTCTGATCAAAAAATGCAACGACTTCGGCGCCGGCGGCGTCTGTGTCGCGATCGGCGAACTGGCTGACGGATTAGAAATCCATCTCGATCAGGTCCGCACAAAATATGCCGGCTTAAACGCGACGGAAATCGCGATCAGCGAAAGTCAGGAACGGATGGCCGTTGTCGTCCGGGCGGCGGATGAAGCGAAGTTCATTCAGCTGGCCGCGGAAGAAAATCTCGAAGCTTACCGTGTGGCGGAGGTCACCGATACCGCCCGTTTAGTCATGAAGATGAACGATCAGACGGTTGTCGATCTGGCACGCCGGTTTATCGACACCAGCGGCGTGCGTCAGGAAGCCAACGTGGAGATTGCCACGCTGGAAGGCGCCAATCCGTTTGGCTGTGATAAGCCGTTAACCAAAGAGGCAATCCTGGCGACGATGGCGGAACCAAACGTCTGCTGCCAGAAGGGCTTGGGCGAAATGTTTGACGCGTCGATCGGCTCGACGACGGTCTTAATGCCTTACGGCGGCAAGACGCAGCTGACGCCGGCTCAGGCGTCAGTTCAGAAGCTGCCGGTTCTGGACGGCAAGACGACGACCTGCAGCGTGCTGACCTATGGCTTTAATCCGCGAATCATGGAATACTCGACTTATGTCGGAGCGATGGACAGCGTGCTGGAATCCATGGCCAAAACAGTGGCCTGCGGCGGTGATTGGGAACGGATCCATTTCTCGTTCCAGGAATATTTTGAACGGCTGAATCAGGATCCGCAGCGCTGGGGTAAGGTGACTGAAGCGCTGCTGGGCGCGATGCAGGTGCAGGACTATTTCCAGAAGGCCGCGATCGGCGGTAAGGACAGTATGTCCGGCACGTTTAACGACAAGCACGTCGTGCCGACATTGATTTCCTTTGCCTGCAGCGACGCGAAGACAAACAATATCATTACCCCGCAGCTGAAAACTCAGGGCAACCGCCTGGTTGTCTTCAAACCACAAATTAGCGAGGAGGGACTGCCGGAGCTGTCCAGCTATAAGACGATGTTTGAGGCGGTCAGCGAAGGGATCCGTCAGGGCACGATCATTTCCGCCTATGTCGGGGAAGAAGGCGGCGCGCTGGCAGCCTTGTTCAAGATGAGCTTCGGCAACCGCCTGGGCTTTGCCATTGAGGGCGGTCAGGAGCTTCTGCAGCTGCAGCCGGGATTGATCGTCGCGGAAGTCACGCCGCAGTTTGCGGATGAGCACGCGGCGGTGATCGGCGAAGTGAAGGCCGAGCCGCAATACCGCATCAATGAACTGAAGCTGAGCCAGGACGAAGTGCTGGCCGCCTGGATGGGGACGTTCGGTTCGCTCTATCCGGTTTACAGCAAGGGCGAAGCACAGACGCTGCCGATCCGCGATCAAAAGCGTAAGCAGGATTACCTCTGCCGTCAGTCCAGCGCGGAGGTTCGCGTCCTGATTCCGGTTTTCCCGGGCAGCAACTGTGAATACGACACCCGCCGGGCGTTTGAGGAAGAAGGCGCGAAGGTTACGATCTTCGTGTTCCGCAATCAGAACGAACAGGCGATCTTCGATTCCATCGATCAGATGGCCGCGCTGCTGGACAACAGCCACATCCTGGCGATTCCGGGCGGCTTCTCCGCCGGCGACGAACCGGATGGTTCGGCGAAGTTTATCGTCAACATCCTGCAGAATGAAAAGATCAAAGCGGCGGTAACCCGCCTGCTGGACCGCGATGGTCTGATCTTAGGCATCTGCAACGGCTTCCAGGCGCTGATCAAATCCGGACTGCTGCCGTATGGCGAAATCCGCACCCTGGACGAAACCAGTCCGACGCTGACCCGCAACCACATCAACCGGCATATCTCCAGTGTCGTCAGAACCCGCGTCGCCAGCACCTGCTCCCCATGGCTGCAGGGGTTGGAATGCGGCGAAGTCTATTCGATTCCGGTAAGCCACGGCGAGGGCCGGCTGGTCGCGGATGAGGCGATGATCGAGCAGCTGTTTGCCAACGGTCAGGTCGCGTTCCAGTATTGCGATGAAACCGGCACGCCGACGATGGATCCGACAGCCAACCTCAACGGTTCCGACTGGGCGATCGAAGGTCTGGTTTCCCCGGACGGCAAGGTCTTGGGAAAAATGGGTCATTCCGAGCGTTACTTCACGGATGTCTTTAAAAATATTGACGGAGAAAAGAAACAGAATATTTTCGCCAACGGGGTAAATTACATCCGGGGCAAGGGAGGAAAAGCATGAGCACACAGTACGAAAAGGCCGGGGTATCCCTGGAAGCGGGGTATGAATCGGTACGGCTGATTAAGAAACACATTGAGAAAACCCGCCGCTTCGGCATGATGGGCGGCATCGGCAGCTTCGGCGGCATGTTTGATTTAAGCGCGCTGAACATGAAGGAACCGGTGCTGGTCAGCGGTACCGACGGCGTCGGCACCAAGCTGAAGCTGGCCTTTATGATGGATAAACACGACACGGTCGGACAGGACGTCGTCGCAATGTGCGTCAACGACATCATCGCGCAGGGCGCCGAACCGTTATTCTTCCTCGATTACATCGCGGTGGGTAAAAATCATCCGGAGAAAATCGAGCAGATCGTCAAGGGCGTGGCCGAGGGCTGCGTGCTGGCCAACTGCGCGTTAGTCGGCGGGGAAACGGCGGAGATGCCGGATATGTATGATGAAGACGATTACGATATCGCGGGCTTTACGGTCGGCGCGGTGGAAAAATCCAAGATGATCACCGGAGAGAAAACCAAAGCGGGCGATGTGGTGATCGGTCTGGCTTCCAGTGGCGTGCACTCTAACGGCTTCTCGTTAGTCCGCAAGATCGTTCTGAAAGATAACCACCTTGATTTGAACACGAAGTTTGACGAATTGCAGGACTCCCTGGGAAATACGCTGCTGACGCCGACACGGATTTACGTCCGTCCGGTGCTGGAGGTGCTGAAGCAGGTCGACGTCCACGGCGTCGCGCACATCACTGGCGGCGGATTTTACGAGAACATGCCGCGCTGCCTGAACCCGGGCTTAGGCATAGAGATTCATCGCGGCACATGGGAAGTGCTGCCGATCTTCCATGTTCTGCAGCAGCTTTCCGGCATGGAAGAAAAAGAGATGTACAACGTCTTCAACATGGGGATCGGCATGATTCTGGTTGTCGATCCGGCCGATGCGGACGCGGCGTTGGAAATCTTAAAAGCTCAGGGTGAAAAGGCCACGGTCATCGGGGTGGTGACCGATCAAGAAGGGATTGACATTCAATGAAGCGCATCGCCGTCTTCGCTTCCGGCACCGGCACGAACTTTGAAGCGATCGCCGACGCGGTCGAAGCCGGTCAGCTGAACGCGGAAATCACGTTGGTCGTCGTCGATAAGCCAGGCGCGCCGGTCATTGAAAAAGCGCAGAAGCGCGGCATTGACGTGTTTGCGTTTAATCCGAAGGACTATCCGTCCAAGCCGGATTACGAACGTGAGATCATCGCCCGTTGTCAGGCTCACGGCGTGGAGTGGATCGCGCTGGCCGGCTATATGCGGTTGTTGTCGCCGGTGATGCTGGAAGCGTATGATCAGCGGATCGTGAATATCCATCCCTCGCTCTTGCCGGCATTTAAAGGCAAGGACGCGATCGGGCAGGCGATTGAATACGGCGTTAAGGTGATGGGCGTGACGATCCATTATGTCGACGCGTCGATGGACGGGGGACGGATCATCGCTCAGCGCGCCTTCGCGGTGCAGCCGCAGTGGAACAAGGAAGAAATTGAAGCGCAGGTGCATGCGATCGAGCATGTCCTGTATCCGGAAACGTTAAAAACGCTGGTGGAGGAATAAAGAAGCTATGGCAAAAGTATTGGTGATTGGCGGCGGCGGGCGCGAACATGCGCTGGCCTGGAAATTCGCGCAGAGCCCGCAGGTGGAAAAAGTCTATGCGGCGCCGGGAAATCCCGGCATGGCGGCGGTAGCCGAATGCGTGGCCATCGGCGTGCTGGAATTTGACAAGCTGATCGCGTTTGTTAAAGAAAAGGCGATCGATCTGACGTTCGTCGGCCCGGAAGTTCCGCTCTGCGAAGGAATTCAGGACGCGTTTGCGGCCGCGGGGCTGGCTGTGTTTGGACCGAGCAAGGCGGCGGCCCGGCTGGAAGGCAGCAAGGTGTTTTCCAAAGCAATGATGCATAAATACAACATTCCGACCGCGGCGTATGCCAGCTTTTCTGATTATGAAGAAGCGAAAACGTATTTAGAGAAGCAGCCGGTTCCGGTCGTTTTAAAGGCGGATGGCCTGGCTGCGGGCAAGGGCGTCATCATTGCCCAGACGCAGGAACAGGCCCAGGCCGCGCTGAAAGAAATGATGTGCGGGGGTCTGTTCGATCAGGCTGGATCTTCGGTGGTCATTGAGGAATACTTAGAAGGCGAGGAGTTCTCGCAGCTGGCGTTTGTCAACGGGACGACCGTGATTCCGATGGAGATCGCGCAGGATCACAAGCGGGCTTTCGATCATGACGAAGGCCTCAATACCGGCGGCATGGGCGCTTACACGCCGGTGTCGCATCTGTCGCAGGAAGTCGTGAGGGAAGCGATCGACAAGATCGTCCGGCCGATGGCTGCGGCGATGGTGGCGGAAGGCTGTCCGTTCACCGGAATTCTCTACGCCGGCTGCATGGCAACCGCGCGTGGGGTGAAGACGATCGAATACAATGTGCGCTTCGGCGATCCGGAAACGGAAGTGCTGATGATCGCGCTGCAGGACGACCTGTATGAAATCTGCACGCAGGTGCTGAAGCATCAGGAAATGCCGCTGCATTGGTCATCGGAACCAGTCCTGGGCGTCGTTCTGGCGAGCCAGGGCTATCCGGAAAGCTCGACCAAAGGCACGCCGATCCGGAATCTGGAAACGGTAAACGCAACGGTGTTCCACATGGGAACCGCGGAAAAGGACGGTCAGCTGGTTACCGCCGGGGGCCGCGTCTTGTTTGTCGCCGCCCAGAGGCCGACGCTGAAGGAAGCGCAGGCCGCGGCGTATGCCGAGATTGCGAAAATCGACTGCGACGCGCTGTTTTATCGTCACGATATCGGCGCCCGGGGACTGGCGGATTAGTTGACAGCGCCCGCTCTTTGCGGTAAACTAGCGATACGGATAGGAGGGTGTCATGACGAAACCCAAGAAAACATTTCAGAAAATCATGGTGATCGGCCTGGTCAGCTTCATCTGTCTGATGATGATCCTGAATACCATCCTGATGTTCTAACCGTTAAGGACAGTCAATCAGGTCGTTCATAAAAGACCGCCGCGGTAAAAGCCCGGGCGGAAATAGAAGCTAACAATGAATCAGGAAGCGGAAGGACAATGCGGAACTTCCGCTTTTCTCTATCGTATCCCCCGACAGAATCCAGATAAGGAGAGGGAGGCGATGGAAGGTTAAGGTTTGATAAGGGGGAAGCAAGGTATGGATCAAACAAAAAAAGAGGCGCTGACATCTTCACTGGCGGTATTTCCCGGCTATCTGGTCGTGGGCATCGCGTTCGGGCTGCTCGCTCAGCAGCATCAGATCGGCTGGGGCTGGGCGCTGATGATGAGTGTGCTGGTATATGCCGGTTCGATGCAGTTTGTCGGGATTCAGCTGCTCGCGCAGGCGGCCAGTCCGCTGCAGGTCATCCTGATGACGCTGGCGGTGAATCTGCGGCATCTGTTTTACGGCTTTTCATTTCTGCGGGAGTTCGGCGAACGGGGAGTGCGCCGCTTGTATCTGATCTTCGGCCTGACGGATGAAACGTATGGTTTGTTATGTCAGAAGAAGCTGGAGAACAAAGCGGAGCCGCAGCGGCTGTATTTCTGGATTACGCTGCTGGATCAGCTGTGGTGGATTCTCGGCACGTTGATCGGCGCGGCCGCCGGGGCCGTCATTCCCTTTGATACGACCGGGATCGATTTTGCGATGACGGCCCTGTTTTTTGTCACCTGTCTGGATCAGCTGAAATCGGCGGTCACTCCGATTCCGACGCTGGTGGGTTTGATCAGTGCAGTCGCGGCGCTGGTCCTGTTCGGCGCGGACGGGATGATTCTGCCGGCGCTGGTGATGATTGCCGCAGGTCTGCTCGGCTTGCGCCCGATTTTGGAAAGAAGGGGGCTGAAGGCATGAATTCATCAATGTTTTTAGCGATTCTGTTGATGGCGGCGGTGACGTTTCTTACGCGCTGGCTGCCGTTTGCGGCGTTCCGGCCAGGGCAGCCGATCCCGAAGACCATCGCGTATCTGGGGCAGGTACTGCCGTTAGCGATGATGGCGATGTTGGTGGTGTACGGCCTGCGTTCCACGGACTGGCTGGGATCCAATCACGGCCTGCCGGAGCTTTTGGCGCTGGCGGTGACCGGCGTTATTCATGGCTGGAAGCGCAACAGTCTGCTCAGCATCGGCTGCGGCACGTTGTTCTATATGGTTCTTGTCCAGCAGATTTTCCGGTAATCTGAAAAGTCAGGAAACGCGGAAATCGAGAAAAAAGGGCTTGAAAATTTTCCATTCAAGCCCTGGTGAAAATCTGGTATAATGGGAATACTCAAAAAGGGAAAGGAACTCAGTTATGGAATATTTGAAACTCATCGGCATTCTGATCATCGTGGTCGGATTTGCCTTAAAATGGGACGTCATTGCGGTCGTCCTGATTTCCGGTCTGGTCACCGGTCTGGTGTCCGGTCTGGACTTCGTTCAGATTCTGGAGATCATGGGCAAGGCGTTCGTCGACAACCGTCTGATGTCGATCTTTTTGATCAGCTTCCCGGCGATTGCGCTGATTGAGCGCTACGGCATGAAGGAACGCGCGGCGGAATTGATCGGCAAGATTAAAAACGCAACGGCAGGCAAAGTCTTATCCATTTATATGGTCGTGCGGATTCTGGCTTCGGCGATGTCGATCCGGCTGGGCGGCCACGTGCAGTTTGTGCGTCCGCTGATCCTGCCGATGAGCGAGGCGGCCGGCGAAACATCGATTAAAAAACCGCTGATCGAAAAACAGAGCGAGCGGATTAAGGGCTTGGCGGCCGCGGTTGAAAACTACGGCAACTTCTTCGGTCAGAATATCTTTTTAGGCAACAGCGGTGTATTGTTAATCCAGGGGACGCTGGCGGCGGCCGGTTATGAGGTAACGCTCGGCTCGATCGCGCAGGCGTCGATTCCGGTCGGGATCGTTGTAACGATCTTTACGATCATTCAGGTTCTGTTAGCGGACCGCAAGCTGAAAAAGGAGGCGCAGGCGTAATGGATTTAAAAACACTGTTAAACTGGGGCAGCGAGATTGTGTTCTGCCTGTGCGGTCTGGTCAGCTTCAATGCGGCCTGGCGCGGTCTTCAGAATGAAAAATGCCGGATCGGCACGTTTGTGTTCTGGACGATTCTCGGATTGATCTTTATTTTAGGCCCGTATATCCCGTATGCGCTGACCGGTGCGCTGCTTCTGGTGCTGGGCTGCCTGACGGCGACCAAGCAGGTGCAGATGGGTAAGTTTGTGCCGTCGGAGGCGTCGTTCCGCAAGGCGCAGGCGGACAAGCTGGGCAATAAGATTTTCCTGCCGGCGATCACGATCGGCGTTGTCGCCCTGGCTTTGTCAATGCTGAAATTCAAGGTCGGGGATACGACAGTGACCTTCCCATCGGCGCTGGCGATCGGTCTGGCTTCGATCCTGGCGTACTTGATCGGCGTGGCGATCACCCGGCCAAAGTTCGCGGAAACCCGTGACGATACGGCGCGGTTATTGATGACGGTCGGTGCGGCGAGCCTGCTGCCGCAGCTGTTAGGGGCGTTGGGATCCGTCTTTACGGAGGCTGGCGTCGGCGCGGTGATTTCCAGCATTATGGCGAACGTGGTGCCGCAGGGCAGCGTGGTGTTGGGCGTGATCGTTTATGTTGCCGGGATGGTTCTGTTTACGATGGTTATGGGCAACGCGTTTGCGGCGTTCTCCGTCATCACCGTGGGGATTGGTGTTCCGTTTGTGATCTTGCAGGGCGGAGATCCGGCAATCGTCGGCGCGCTGGGAATGACGGCGGGTTTCTGCGGCACCCTGATGACACCGATGGCGGCGAACTTCAATATCGTGCCGGCGGCAGTACTCGAAACGAAAAACAAATACACGGTGATCAAGGCGCAGCTGCCGATGGCGCTGGTCATGATCGTCGTTCATGTCGTGCTGATGCTCGTATTAGCTTTCTAAGCTTAATAAATTAAGATCAGGGGAAAGGGCGCAAGCGGATTCCCCTGGTCCGCGGATAAATAAAAAGGAGGACGTTGTGATGAAAATATTAGTGACAGGTTTTGATCCGTTTGGCGGTGAGAAAATCAATCCGGCCATTGAGTCGGTGAAACGGCTGCCAGAGGTTATCGGCGGCGCGCAGATCGTCAAGCTGGAAATTCCAACGGTTGTTCATCAATCGCTGGCCGTGATCCGGGAAGCGATCCGGAAGGAAGACCCGGATATGATTCTTTCGATTGGTCAGGCTGGCGGCCGGCCGGATATTACAGTGGAGCGTGTCGGCATTAATATCGACGACTGCCGGATCGCGGATAACGCGGGCAACCAGCCGGTGGACGAGCCGATTTATCCGGAAGGCCCGGACGCGTATTTTGTTACGCTGCCGATCAAGGCGATGGTCAAAGCGATGCAGGAGGCTGGAATTCCCGCTTCCGTATCCAACAGCGCCGGGACGTTTGTCTGCAACCACGTGACCTATGGCGTGCGTTATCTGATCGAGACGGAATTTCCGGGCAAACGCTCCGGTTTCATTCACATTCCGTATCTGCCATCGCAGGCGGCGACAAAAAAAGGCATGCCGTCGATGGAGCTGGATACAATCGTAAAGGGTCTGACCGTGGCGATCGAAGCGATGATCGAGCATCAGGAAGACGTGAAGATTACCGGCGGAACGATCTGTTAAAAAAGAAGCAGCGGGGGCAGAAACATGAAAATCGCGTTAGGACAAATCAACGTTAAACAGGGGCAGCCAACGGAAAATCTGGCGGCCATGCGTGAAATGATCGCACAGGCGAAAGCGGAGAAGGCCGATCTGATCGTCTTTCCGGAGATGGCGCTGAGCGGCTACTGTCTGCAGGACAAATGGCTGGATCAGGATTGGTGCGCATATCTGGAAAGTCTGAACGACGAGCTTCTGGCGTTGTCGCAGGGGATCGGGATCCTCTACGGCAATCTGGGAACCCGGCCGATCGGTCAGGCGAAGCGCGGGCGCGACGGACGTCCGGTCCGCTACAACGCCGCTTATTTCTGTGCTGACGGCCAGTGGGTGAAACGGGAAAACAGCAGTCTGGACGGGATGTATATCAAGCATCTCAATCCGGATTACCGGGTGTTCGACGATTCCCGATATTTCCTGTCCGGAATGGAAATCGCAATGCGGAATCAAACACCGGTTGAGGAAGGGCTGCGGCCGTTTCTGTTTGAGAAAGACGGTCAGACCTGGCGGATCGGCGTTGAGATTTGCGAGGATCTGTGGAGCGAGGATTATGCGCTGGATGTGACGGACGCCTATTTAAAGCAGGACGTCGATCTGATCGTGAATCTGTCCTGCTCCCCCTGGACGCTGAATAAAGAACGCTCGCGGGATAAACGGGTGCGCCAGCATGCCGCTTCGGCGCAGGGAGTCTTTGTGCCGCTGGTTTATGTCAATGCCTGCGGGATGCAGAACAACGGCAAAAATGTAATGGTGTTTGACGGCGACAGCACGATTTATGATGAACAAGGCGAACGCCAGCTTTCGCTGAACGATCAGTTTGAGCCGGAGTGCCGGATCGTCGGCCTGCATGAGCGCGAAGTTCTTACGCGCCAGCCGGAAACCAAGCTGATGCGCGCATTGGTCAGCGCGATCCGGGAGTTTGACAAGCAGATGTTTTCACCGAAGATGAAATGGATCGTCGGTTTGTCCGGCGGGCTTGACAGCAGCATCACTTCGGCACTTCTGGTTTACGCGCTGGGCGCTCAGCGGGTTGTCGGCTACAACATGGCCAGCCGGTATAACAGCCTGACGACGAAAAACAACGCGAAGGCGCTGGCGGAACGCCTGGGGATTTTGATCCGTGAGGGCAGCATTGAAAAGATCGTCGACGCGACGGTCGATACGCTGCAGGATTATGGCTATCCGCAGGCGGAAGGGCTGGCGCTGGAAAATATTCAGGCCCGGCTGCGCGGTCATTTGTTGTCAAGCTTTGCTTCGATGGAAGGCGGCGTGATCGTCAACAATGGCAATAAGGTGGAAGCGGCGCTGGGGTACTGCACGCTGTATGGCGATGCGATCGGAGCGCTGTCGCCAATTGCCGACTGCACGAAGGTCCAGCTGTTTGACCTGGCGAAGCAAATTAACGCGGCGTTTGGCCGTGAGATCATTCCGGCCAATCTGCTTCCGGAAATGGACGGCGACCGCCTGATCTGGGAATTTCCGCCGTCAGCCGAGCTGAAAGATGACCAGCGCGATCCGATGAAGTGGTTTTATCATGACTGGCTGATTAACCAGCTGACGGAGTATCCGGGCGGCCGGGTTGAGGAAATCATGAACGATTATTTGCAGGGGCGGCTGCAGGCCAGCGAGATCGGACAGTGGCTGCGATACTATGGGCTGGACGATCCGCAAGCTTTTATTCAGGATCTGGAATGGGTGCTGCGTACAATGCAGGGCGCGGTGTTTAAACGCATCCAGTTCCCGCCATTGATTTTGATCAGCCGCGGTGCGTTTGGCAGCGATGTGCGCGAAGCGCAGATGCGTCCGGAAACAACGAAACGTTATCGTCAGCTGCGTGAACAGATTCTGGCCATGCCGAAGCCGTGTTAATGAATTAAGCGCATACTCGAATTGAAAAGAAAACGCTGAGGTGAACAGGATTACTCCTGTACGGCTTCAGCGTTTTTTGTTATTGTACGTTCGGATTAGTGTTTCCGGTCGGCGCTCAAATCGATCATGTCGGCATAGACCGGTGTCGGCAAGCCGAATCCGCCATGCACCGCCATGACCTGACCGGTCGTGTAGGCCGCATCGTCGCTGGCGAAATAAACCACGGCGGCCGCGATTTCCTCCGGTTTACCCATGCGCTGGATCGGTGTGTGCCGCAGGAAGAAATCCTGGAATTCTTTGGACATGTTGTTCATCACGGCATCGGTTGCGGTCTGGCCCGGGCAGACGACGTTGACACGGATATTGCTGCGGGCGGTCTGCACGGCGATATTTTTTGATAAGTAGATGATCGCGTCCTTGCTGACGGCATAACCGATCCGTGCGATATCCGGCGTTAATCCGCCGATGGAGCTGATGTTGACGATGCTGCCGCCGCCTTGTTTCTTCATGTGCGGAATGACCGCCTGGCTGCTGACGAAAACGCTGGCCAGATTGATATCGACCGTGGCCTGGAAATCCTCCCAGCGCGTATGTTCAATGTCTAAATCCGTCTTGGGATCGGATGTGCCGAAATTGTTGACCAGCACGTCGATCCGGCCTTCCAGTTTGACGACTTCTTCGATCATCGTGCGGTAGGATTCTAAATCGGTCGCGTCGTTATAAACGGTGCGGACGCGGTAACCCATCGCGTTCAATTCCTCAGCCCGCTGACTGGCCCGTTCTAAATTCCGCGCGGCCATGTAAACAATTGCGCCTTCCTTCGCGCACGCCTGCACCGTCGCTAAGCCGATGCCCCGCGTCGAAGCGGTAACCAATACTACTTTGTCTTGTAATCGCATAGTTTTCTCCTTTACGTGATGCCTTAATTATAAGCGCGAAGACTGGAAAAAAATATCGAAATGCCCGGCTTCCCGGTAGAAAGTAAAACAAACAGAAGCAAAAGAACGAGGCAAAGAATTGAAAAACAGGGCGGAATCCGGGGATATCCCAGCTCTGTCCTGTTTACAGGGGTTAAGCTTCGTTTGTCTATTGGATGGAGGCGTTGTAAATTGTCTGGATCGATTCCTGCAGCATCGCGTTGAATTCATCGTCAGTCTGTTGCGCTTTAAGCCCTTCGGTCAACGCGCGGGAGAAGCTGGCGATTAAGCCGGGGTTGCGCGCCAGTTTTTCGTTGGCTTCCTTGCGGGAGTAGCCGCCGGACAACGCGACGACCCGAACGACATGCGGATCATTCATCAGATCGCTGTAGAAACCATCAAGCGTAGGAATTGAAAGCTTAAACATCAAGCGGACATCCGCTTCGAGTGTTTTCAGATGACGCTCAATTTCAGCCTTTAGCAGGATTTCGCATTTTTCCTTGTCCGGCAGGGTGATGTCGACTTCCGGTTCCAAAATCGGAACGAAGCCAGCTTTTGCGATTTCCAGGCCGATTTCAAATTGTTGATCGACAATCGCGCGGATGCCGTCCGGATTCGCACCTTTGATCACGGAGCGCATCTTTGTGCCGAAGATATGCCGCTGGCCTGCTCTCTCCAGCAATCCCTTCAGATTGCTGATCGGCTTCATCAGCTGAACGTCGTTCTCTAACGGAGCCAGACCTTTGTCAACCTTGAGAATTGGCAGAATACCTTTCTTTTCCCATAGATAGTCGGCAGTATACTGACCTTCAATCTGGCGGTCCATTGTCATTTCAAACAGGATAGCCGCCAGGATATGCTCGCTGGTGAAAGCCGGACTGGTGATGATTCGTGAGCGCATCTGATGGATCAGATCGAACATCGCTTCCTCGCCGTTGTACTGATCTTCCTCGATTCCATACAGCCGAAGGGCCTTCGGCGTACTTCCTCCACTTTGGTCCAGAGCGGCGATAAAGCCTTTGGCGGAATGCATTCGATTCAGTTGTTCTTGATTCATGCGAAACCCTCCTTTTCTCTTGCCCGGGATGAATCAGTTCATCTCTAAGCTCATGATAGCACTTTCTTTGTGAAAATACCATGTCCGCAATGCGGCGGTCAGAAACAAAGCACTGCCGTCCGCGGTCATTTTATGATATGATGGTACCGGTGATAGAAATGAAAGAAAAGAAAAAGGATCCGATATTATCAGTTCGGACAAAGTGCATTCAGCTTGATGCTTCCGGCAAAGGGCTTGTTAAAATAAAGGATGAAAAAGTTTTGATCGAGAATCTGCTTCCTGGCGAGGAAGTTGAATTGGAATATACACGGGGAAGGGGCGTTCGAGTCGTATCCGCGGTTCGGCTGACGGACAGTCCGCTGCGGGTGAAACCGCGCTGCCGGGTGTTTGACCGCTGCGGCGGATGCCAGCTTCAGCATGTCGATTATCCTGCTCAGCTGGACTGGAAAAAGGAAAAGGTCCAGCAGCTTTTAGGGCGGTATGGCCGGGTGCATGATGTTTTGGGCATGGCAGAACCGTGGGCTTACCGTAACAAGGTGATCGCGACGTTTTCGCTCAGTAAAAAAGGAAAAGTCATCGCCGGAATTTACGAGGAGGACAGCCATCAGCTGGTCGCGTATTCGTCATGCTGGATCCAGGATCCGATCGCAGAGAAAATTCTCGCCACGGTATGCGAGCTGATGACGGAATTGCGGATCGAACCGTATGATGAGGATCAGCGGACAGGGTTGGTCCGGCATTGTTTGATTCGCGTTGGGCATGTGAGCCGCGAGGTGTTGGTGTGTCTGGTCTGCGCTTCGCCGATCTTCCCGGCCCGCAAGCAGCTGATTCAGCGGCTGCGCCAGCGGCATCCGGAAATTACGACCATTGTCATGAATGTGAATTCCCGCAATACCAGCGTCGTTCTGGGATCGCAGGAGCGGGTGTTAATGGGGCCCGGCAAGATCCAGGACGAGCTTTGCGGACTGAAGTTTTCGATCGCCGCGAAGTCGTTTTATCAGATTAACTCAGTTCAGACCGAAGTTCTCTATGGGAAAGCGATGGAGCTGGCCAATCTGACTGGCAAGGAACGGGTGCTGGACGCGTATTGCGGGATCGGGACGATCAGCCTGGTCGCGGCGAAGGCTGCGAAGGAGGTCGTGGGTGTGGAAGTCAATCCGGTATCGGTCAAAAATGCGATTGAAAACGCGCGCATGAACCATCTGCGCAATGCCTGGTTTGTGGAAGCGGATGCGGGTTTGTTTATGGAACAGGCAGCGCGGGAAGGGCAGGCTTACGATGTCGTGTTTATGGATCCGCCGCGCGCCGGTGCGGATGAGCGTTTCCTGAAGTCGTTATGCCGGTTAAATCCGGATCGGATTGTGTATATCTCGTGCAATCCGTCGACGCAGGCACGGGATTTGCGGCATCTGACGCATGAGGGGTATCAGGTGCGGATGATCGTACCGGTCGATCTCTTTCCGATGACATCGCACGTGGAGACAATTTGTTTGTTGGTCAAAACCCGGCCGAGCAGTAAAACCTCAGCGCCGTTAAGCCAGCGGCGGCCGTCCGCGGAGATTCCGCCGGTTTGTGCAGAGTGCAAATAATTAAACTTTCAGAATTAAGGCTAAGAAAAGTAGAAGAATACTTTTGAATTTCTGGCCCTATTTTTACCTGTTTTCTATCTCTGAAATATATCATCAAACAGAGAATCTAGGAAAAAAACTAAAAATAGAGAAGCGATATCCCAAAAAGCTGTGCTGAAAGTGTGAAGAAAGAAAAAGGAGGCTAAACGATGTTGTGTATCATCGCGCCGGCAAAGCGCATTAAAACCGACGAAGTTTTTATGTCGTCCAGACATCAGCCTTTCTTTCTTGAAGACAGTCGGAAACTGCTGCCAACCCTCAAAGCGCTCAATCAGGAACAACTGCGCAGACTGTTAAAATGCAGTCCGCAGATTGCCGAAGAAGCAAGAAAACAATATCAAATCCTGGATCTGAATAAGGAAGGGACACCCGCGATTCTGAGCTATGACGGTATTCAGTACCAGACGATGGCGCCGCACGTATTTACGGATGAGCAGCTGGACTATGTGGAACGCCACGTCCGGATTCTCTCCGGATTTTACGGCCTGCTGCGGCCGCTGGATGGTATTCATCCGCATCGCCTGGAAATGGATTCTCCATTAAAAACACCCGCGTTTCGCAGTCTTTATGAATTCTGGGGCGATCGTTTATATCAGCACCTGGCCCAGTCAGATTCTGTTTTAATCGATTTAGCCAGCGCTCAGCATGCCCGCAGCGTCAGTCGCTATGCGGCTTCACCTGTCCGGTATATTAAATGCTGGTTCTATGAAGAAACCGAGATGGGGCTGCGGGAGAAGGGAGTATATGTAAAAATTGCACGGGGTGAAATGATCCGCTATTTAGCGGAAATCCGAGCGGAAAATCCGGAACAGCTGAAAACATTCAATCGGCGTGGGTATCGTTATCAAGCCGAACTTTCGAATGATTATAATTTTGTGTTTACCCGTGACAAAGGAGAAACCTATGAAACAAAAAATCGGAATTATCGCGGCGGCGGACGATGAAATTCAACCCTTGATCGCGCAGATGCGGATTGAGAAAACAGAAGAAACCGCAATGCTGAAACTCATCGAGGGGACATGGCAGGGACAATCCATCACTGCGGTACGCTGCGGTGTCGGCAAAGTGAATGCAGCTTTAGCAACGCAGCTGCTGATCGATAAGCAGGTATCCGTTGTGATCATGATCGGAACGGCGGGGGCGTTGGATCCGAACATCAAGATCGGGGACGTGATCATTATCGAGCGATGCACCTATCACGATGTTGATCATTCGGGTGTTTTGATTCATTATCACCCCTATATGAAAGACATGTGGTTTCTCAGCGATCCGGACTTGGTTTATCTGGCAGAACGCGCTGCCGGGCAGGAAAATGGAGAAGGAAAAATCCGGACAGGCCGGGGCGTCAGCGGCGATCAGTTCATTGATCAGGGGGGACGTTCATCAATAATTGAAAAATTCAACCCGGATTGCGTCGATATGGAGAGCGCCGCGGTAGCCCATGTTTGTTATGTCAACCAGATTCCGTTTTTAGCATTGCGCGCGATTTCCGATACGCCCCATCAAAGCGGTTCAAAAGCATATCATCAGAATTCTTCCTGGGCCGCGCTTCAGGCGCTGACTCTGCTGGAAAGAATGATGGGCGAGCTGGGAGAAAATAGACCGGAATGAATGAAAAAGAAAAAATGATTGCCGGCATGAATTATGATCCGCTGGATCCGCAGCTGATCCTGCTTCGGGACCGGGCTTCCCGGCTCTGTCATCGCTATAACAAGAAAACCTTTCATGAAGTGAATCTGCGCAGCCGCCTGTTGCGGAAGCTGCTGCGGACTGAGGGCAACTTCTGGGTGAAGCCGCCGTTCTATTGCGATTACGGTTTTAATATTACATTGGGAAACGATGTGATGTTGAACTATGGCTGCGTACTGTTGGACGTCTGTCCGATCACAATCGGCGATAAAACGCTGATCGGTCCGAACGTTCAGCTGCTGACGGCCTGTCACTCGCTGGATCCCAAGCTGCGCGAACAAGATGTGGAATTCGGAAAACCGATCACAATCGGCCGAAATGTCTGGATTGGCGGCGGGGCGATCGTCTGTCCGGGGGTGACCATCGGGGATAATACGGTGATCGGAGCCGGCAGCGTCGTCACGAAATCCATGCCGGCGAATGTGATCGCCTATGGAAATCCGTGCCGGGTGCATCGGCGGATCAATCTTGATCAGAAACCGGATGAGTTTTAACCAGATAAAAAGAGAAATTCCAGTTTGGCGTTGGAGGCCGAAAGCGGAATTTCTCTTTTTGATTGATTGAAATGAAAATCAGGCCGGGCTCAGAATTACTCGGACAGCTTAAAGCCGTGCGATCAAAGCGTCGGTAAACGCGGTGGTCGTCGCGGTTCCGCCTAAATCGCGCGTGCGGATCGGAGTATCGCACAAAACGGAAACCAGCGCCTTGTGAATCCGCTGAGCCGCGTCTCCATAGCCTAAATGGTCCAGCATCATGCAGGCAGATTGAAGCAGGGCGGTCGGATTCGCCAGGTTCTTTCCCGCAATATCCGGAGCGGAGCCATGCACCGCTTCAAAGATCGCGATTTCCTCATTCCGGTTCACGCCGGGAAGCAGACCCAGTCCGCCGATCAATCCGCTGGACAGATCAGAAAGGATATCGCCATATAAATTCGGCATGACCATGACGTCAAATTGCTCTGGATGCATGACCATCTGCATACACGCGTTGTCGACATTCAGATCAGTGGCTTCGATCTGCGGATACTGCGCGGCGATCTCCCGGAAGATCCGCAGGAACAGGCCGTCGCTTTGTTTTAAGATGTTCGCTTTATGCACGCATGTAACTTTCTTCCGCTGATGAGCTGCCGCGTATTCAAATGCCGCCTGGATGATTCGCTGTGAAGCGGGACGGGTGATCCGCTTGATCGCTTCTATCGTATCCTCGTCGATCTTCCGTTCCTCGCCGATATACAGATCTTCGGTATTTTCCCGGAAGATAATCAGATCGACATTCTCATACCGGGTTTTCACGCCTTCCAGCGAACGGGCTGGCCGGATGTTCGCGTACAGGTCAAACGCCAGGCGCAGCTGAACGTTGACGCTGCGGAAGCCCTGACCAACCGGCGTCGTGCACGGCGCTTTAAGTGCAATGTGATTTTTGCGGATCGACTGCAGCGTGGTTTCCGGAATCAGACTGCCGGTTTGTTCCAGCGCGGTCTGTCCGAGCGTTTGGCGGTCAAAGGTCAGGGGGAGCTGGAGTGCTTGTAAGACGCGGACAACCTGGGCGGTGATTTCCGGACCGATCCCGTCGCCTTCGATCAAAGTAATTGTTTGGGTCATGACCGATGCCTTCTTTCTCTTTGCTTTTAAGTGTACCGCAGGAAAGAAAAAATGAAAAGAGCAAATTGAAAAAACAAAACATTATCTTTGAAAAAACTTTCTTTATGAAGAAGTCTTCTTTGGCAGTCCCGCTTCTTTCTCCAACCGGCTTAATCGCCAGGAGGTTCCCAGAATCAAGACCGCGCCAACAAGCTGAATGGCGTTAAGCTGTTCGTGAAGGAAGATAACAGAAAAGAAAATCGCACT
Organism: Holdemania filiformis; assembly: GCF_003459085.1. NCBI lineage: Bacteria > Bacillati > Bacillota > Erysipelotrichia > Erysipelotrichales > Erysipelotrichaceae > Holdemania > Holdemania filiformis. The sequence goes on from NZ_QRUP01000022.1 coordinate 24,507, forward strand.
GACGGGATCCAGATAACTGGAAAATGCGGCCGTGGTGCTGTCTAAACGCGGCAGTGCGCTAAAGTACAGGGCGTAAGCCAATCCGGTGTGCACGATGCCCAGCAATAATAGAAGTCCCCATTGCGAAAGCGATATTTCAAGTCCGTTCCACAACGCCGGCTGAGTTAAAAGATAACCGAGTAAAACCGCGGCTGCGATCAAAAGCTGCAGGCAGGAGCTGTCCAGGCCTTCGACCTCTTTGAAATAAGGATTAATCAAAATGATCCCCGCATACATGAGCGCAGCGATGAGGCCAAGCCCGATGCCCAGTCCGGGATGGATTCCCAGAGCGGAACCGGGATTGATCAACAGGCAAAGCCCCGTCAGTCCCAGAATTAAAAGCAGCGCTGCTTTTCCGGAAAAACGACGGGAACGAAACAGCACAAACAAAGCGACGAGAATTGGCGCTAAATAATAACATAAAGTGGCGATCGAGACCGTCGTCAGCCGGTAAGCTTCAAAAAGGAAGACCCAGTTGGAGCCTAATAAAATGCCGGATATCAACAAGCTGATCCGGGATTTGCGGCTTTGCGGAAGGCGAGGCGGTTTGCGGCGCAGGCATTGATACAGGAATAAAAAACAACCGCCGATTGCGGCCCGGAAAAAAGCGATAAGCGCTGAGGACAGAGTGAGCTGGCGGACAAACAATCCCAGACTGCCGAAAATCAACATCGCGCTGATCAGCTGGATCTGACTTCGTTTCATACCGGATTCACCTTGCTTTCCACTTCTTCTTAGTTATAGAATAGAAAAGAAGCAGATCACTGTCAATGAAAAGAGGGTAAGAATATGATTACTTTTATTCAGGGGGATATCACTTCAGTGCCGGCCGAGATCATCGTCAATGCTGCGAACCGCTCATTGTTGGGCGGCGGAGGCGTCGACGGGGCAATCCACCGGAAAGCAGGTCCGCAGCTGTTGGCGGAATGCCGGACTCTGCACGGCTGTGAAACCGGTCAGGCGAAAGTGACAAAAGCTTATGATCTGTCATGCCGCTGGATTATCCATACTGTCGGTCCGGTGTGGAGCGGAGGCCGACATCAGGAAGCGGATTTGTTGGCAAGCTGTTACCGGCAGTCGCTGCGCCTGGCTCGCCAGCTGCAAAAGGAACATAGACTGTCCTCGCTGACGATTGTTTTTCCGTGCATCAGCACAGGCATCTATCATTTTCCTAAAGCGCTGGCCTGTTCAATCGCTGTGGACACGGTGCGGGATACGTTAAGTGAGCTGCAGGCTGAAAAGGAGATCGACGTCATTTTCTGCTGCTATGAAAGTGAAGACGCACTGCTGTATAAAAGACAACTGGATAATAAAGGCGATTAGACGGCAGACTCATAAAAAAAGAGATTTAAAAACGGGAAATCTAAAGATTTCAGAATCCACGGATTCGCAAAACGCGGTATACTGATGAAAAGAGGGAAGGGCGAGAAAATGAAAAAATTTATGGACGAAGATTTTCTGCTTCAAAATGATACAGCGAAACGATTATATCATCAGGCGGCGGAGACGATGCCGATCCTGGACTATCACAATCATCTGGAACCGCAGGTTATTTACGAAGACCGCTGTTATCCGGATATTGCGGAAGTCTGGCTGGGCCGCGACCATTATAAATGGCGGGCGATGCGGGCTGACGGCATCGGCGAGGATAAGATCACAGGTAAGGCCAGCGGCCGGGAAAAATTTGATGCCTGGTGCGCGGTGATGCCGGATTTGATCGGCAACCCGCTGTATCATTGGACGCATCTGGAATTAAAACGGTATTTCGGCATGGATACGATTATCTGTCCGGAGAATGCCGATCAGATTTGGGAACAGACCAACGCGATGCTGAACACGCCGGAATATTCGGTGCGGAACCTGCTTCGAAAAATGAAGGTTAAGACGCTGTGTACAACGGATGATCCGCTGGATGATCTGCACTGGCATAAATTGTTGAAGGCTGACTTTGAAATCCGGGTGCTGCCGGCCTTCCGTCCGGATCCTGTTTTAAATATCGAGAAAGAGGGTTATCTGGAGTATCTTGGAAAGTTAGCTGAGCTGACCGGCGAAGACTGCGGCAGCTGGGAAGGGCTGAAGGCTGCGTTGAAAAAACGTATGGATCATTTTGCCGAACAGGGTTGTAAATTGAGCGATCATGCGTTAAACGGAGATTTTTATGCCCCGGCGGATGAGGCTCAAATTCAAAAACTGCTGGACCAGAAGAAAGCCGATCAGTCCCTTACGATCTCACAGCTGCGTCAATACCGCGGCGCAGTGCTTGTTTTTTTAGCCAGTGAATATGTGAAGCGGGGATGGGCGATGCAGCTGCATATCGGCGCGCTGCGCAATAACAATTCACGAATGTTTGCCAAACTGGGGGCGGATACCGGATATGACAGCACAGATGATCCGATGATCGCAGGTCAGCTGAATTCGTTGCTGGACGCAATGGAGCAGAACGCGGGCGTACCGAAGCTGATTCTGTACAGTCTGAACTCCAAGGATTACGAGGTGCTGGCCACCGCTGCCGGGAATTTTCAGGATGGAAGTCTTCCTGGCAAGATTCAGCTCGGTTCGGCTTGGTGGTTCTGCGACCAGAAGCGCGGAATGGAAAAGCAGCTGGATACGCTGGCGGAGGTCGGCTTGTTATCCCGGTTTGTCGGGATGCTGACAGATTCGCGCAGCTTCCTGTCCTTTCCACGGCATGAATATTTCCGACGGATTCTTTGCAATAAACTAGGAACCTGGGTTGAAAATGGGGAAGCGCCGCAGGATTGGACGCAGCTGGAGAAAATGGTCAGAAATATTTGTTACGACAACGCCGTTCGGTATTTTGAATTCTAAATTTAGAATATAGGATAAAGAATAAGCGGTTTTAACTTTAAAGTCGGGAGCTGGGGTTTCCGGCTTTTTTCATCAGGAAAAGCGCGATCCTGTAAATCAACGTTGATTTTATTATTTCATAATAACTATATTGTAAAACTATATAGTATATGTTAAATTATAGATACACGATAAACAAGGAGGGACTCAGCGATGAAAGTCATTCACTTGCAACTATTTGAACAAGCCTCGGACCTGTTGTTTCGCTGTCAGTTGTATTTGGAAAAGGGTGAAAGCTTCTGGCTTTCCGATCAGCTGACCCTTCGCCGCATTGTGAGCCAGGATCAAGAAATTGCCTTCGAAGCGGGCCCCTCAGAACCGATGTTATTCCGCTCGGCTGCCCGCAAGATTACGCCGCGGATCGTTCAGGCAGGGGAAATCGAGATCGAATATCAAGGACAGCCGGCCGGGTGGGGGAATGTCAACCGCTCCGATTTATTGGCCCTTAACGCTTATTCTGTTTACTATCCGCAACCAAAAACCTTGTCCCTCGTTCAGTTTCCACTGACATATCAAGGCCGGCCGGGACAGGTCATGCTGGAAGGACAATGGGATGAAGCTCAGAATACCTGGCTTTCTTCAGGGCTGGCCGGAGATCCCGGCAATGTCGTGATCTATAAGCCGGAAAGCAAACTGACGCAGGAAAATCCCGCAGCGCAGTTTGTCTATTTTAATCCGGACGAAACAGAAATCATTTCCCGCATGGTCGAGGAAGTTGAACAAATTCTGATGGAATATCAGACAGCTTATGGCGTGCGGAAGCTGCCGCAGCGAAAAATGATATCTTTGGATATTCCTGACTATCGGAACGCCGGCGCTTTCCAGCGCGGGGAGTGGACGTTTTACACGCGGATTCTGCCGGAAGATTGTTCTCAAATCCAGAAACATGCCGATCGGATGATTGGCTTGATGGCGCATGAACTGGGCCATCTCTGGTTTACCGGCGCCGACGTTTCTTCCTGGGAGGACTGGCTGAATGAAACCGGGGCAGAATGGACTTGCCTGCGTTACTTGATGAAACACGGTCCAACCTGGCTGCTTAAGCAAAAATTGAACACGCTCGTTTCCACTTATGCACCGCTGCGGCCGATCCGCACGCCGGAAGGGAAGAACGATGCAAAAAGCATCCATCAAAAAGGAACGGCTTTGTTTTTAAAACTGGCGTTTGATCATGGAATGACGGTCGTCGATCAAATCCTTTCCTTGTTAGCGAACCTGACGGTTAAGTCCACAGCAGCTCTGCTGGAAGCAATTCGCCGGGAACTTTCCCCGGAACTGGCCGCGGAGATCGAAAAATTTCTGGATCAGGCTGATTTTGGATTAAGCAGGGAGGATCCAATCTTAAAAGAATGGATTGAAGCTGTGAGTCAGGCATCCGCGGAATAGAACGGAAATATCAAGTAAGAAAGAAAAGTTGATTTTAGGAAACTAAAAGAGGAGCGCGCACTCCTCTTTGTTGTCTATATCAGAATCTGAGGCAGAAGATAATTTAGTCCATGCTTTCTTCAAGAGCTTTAGAACGCCCTGATTGGAGAACGTTAGATCGATTTCCCCGCGACATAACCGTTTCGCACGGTTTCCAGGACGCTGCCGATCCCCTGAGCGTCGCCGATTTTGACGGATTTGCCCGCATTCAGTATCCATTCCGCCGTTAGGCAGCCATCCGTGCGCCGATGATCTCAATGTTTTTGCCTGTCGGTTTACCCAGCAGCGCTTTCTTGGCGTTTATGACCAGTGGTTTGTCAAAGTCCGAAATTCGCAGAACTGCTGGCGTCAGCTTCAGGAATACATCCAGTGCCATGATCCCGGCTTAAGCGCGGACCTGGGCGAATGTCGTTCATTGTCTGCTCAACAGCTACACGATGCGTTATGCCGATCGGCTGCAGCGCTTCACTTATGCCGCTAAACCGTTCCGTGCCATTCTTTATTTCTTATTAAAATTAGAGGATTACGATGCCAAAGACCCACTGTCGTCCGCCGTTTGATCTGTTTTTCAATTCCTTGGGAAATTCTGTCGGAATTTCCTTTTTTCTTGTGTTTTCCGGTTGAAATGTAAAATTGAATATGGTAATCTAAACATGCTTGTGTGAAAGCACAGCTAGAGGCGCGGAGATTAAGAGTACGCTGATGGAGGCCGAAAGCCTGAGAAGTCAGTCGGAAAGGATGATCCGCCGAAGTCGCTTTGTCATAAAAGCGGCTGGGGACCTATCGAACAGGTAGGTCACTGTCTTTGTAAAGATGCCATTTTACAAAGGAGCACTATCTTAAGGCATATAGGGATGAATGATGATTTCCATTGATCTTTACATGTTTTAGGATGTAAAGATTTTTTTGTTAAGGAGGAAATTGTATGCGCAAGAAAACTGCCACATCATTCAAAATGCCCCATACCTATGTCATTATCTTCGGCATGGTCCTGCTGACCGCGCTGTTGGCGAACATTGTGCCGGCCGGGGAATTCACCCGTGTTCTGGACGAAGCCAGCGGCAAGATGGTCGTCGTCGCCGATTCGTTCCATTACCTGCCGAAAACCGGCTGCAGTCTGTTTGAAATTTTCACTTCGATTCAGTTAGGCTTCATTGACGGTGCTCAGATTATTTTCTTCATCGTCTTTGCTTACGCCTTTGTTTATATGTTATTGAAAAACGGAACGTTCGATGCGGTCGTCGGCGCCGTTTTGCGAAAGATCGGCAATCGCGTACACCTGTTGATTCCGATCTGCATGATCGCCTTCGGGATCCTCGGCTCAACCATCGGTCTGTTTGAGGAAACCTACGGCCTGCTTCCGATCTTCATTTCAATTGCGATTGCGCTGGGCTTTGACGCCATCGTCGGCGGTTCGATCGTCTATATCGCGGTCGCGGTCGGCTTTGCGGCGGCGACGATCAATCCGTTTACGATCGGCATCGCTCAGGAAGTGTCTCAGGTTCCGCTGTTTTCCGGCCTGGGTTATCGGATCTTCTGCTTTGTTATTTTCATGGGCATCTCGATCATTTATGTCTGGCGTTATGCGGAGAAGGTCAGAAAGCATCCGGAAAAATCAATTCTGGCCGGTGAAAACCTGAATTTCCGTGAAGTCGGCACCAAGGAAGAACTGATGAAGCGTGATTTTACGCTGACGCAGAAAATTTCCGGGCTGTGCTTCATTTTCACCGTCGTCATGCTTTTGGTTGGCACAATCAAGCTGGGCTGGTATATCAATGAAATCGCGGCGCTGTTCATCATCATGATGCTTGTGATCGGTCTGGTGTCCCGGTTTACGCCGAGTCAGATCGCACAGTATTTCATCGAAGCGGCGAAGGATATGATGTTCGGTGCATTGATTGTCGGACTGAGCCGGGCGATACCGGTCATCATGGACAACGCGCACATCATCGATACGATCGTTTACTGGCTGTCGACCGGCTTGGCGCAGTTTCAAGGCATCGCGAGCGCGATGGGCATGTTGTTTGTGCAGAATATCATTAACTTCTTCATTCCGTCCGGCGGCGGACAGGCGGTCGTCACGATGCCGATTTTGGCGCCGGTTTCTGAGATGGTCGGCTTGAGCCGGCAGATCGCGGTTCTGGCTTTCCAGTTCGGCGACGGGTTCTCCAATATTTTCTGGCCGACTTCCGTCTTTATGATGTGTGGAATTATGGGCCTGCCGGTCAACAAGTGGTATAAGTTTGTGACGCCGTTGTTCGGTTTGTTGTTCATCGCGGAAATTGTGCTCTTAACGATCGCCGTGCTGATCGGATACTAGACGGGAGGAAATCACGATGGAAAAGAACTTGGAAACGCTGCGCGAGGCACTGTTTGCGCGGGAAGCAGAAATGGCTGAACAGTTTGAAAGGGTCCGCGATGAAATCTACGCCCATCCGGAACTGGGGTGTGATGAGGTCTGGTCGTCGCAATATTTGTGTGAAAAAATGCGCGGCTATGGCTTTGCGGTTACGCAGCCTTACGGCGGGCTGGCAACGGCGTTTCGCGCTGAGCTGAACTGCGGCGATGGTCCGAAAATTGCTTTCCTGGCGGAATATGACGCGCTGCCGGGCTATGGCCCGGAGCATAACCAGAACGCCCATGCCTGCGGTCATAACTGGATCGCAGCTTCAACGCTGGGTGCGGCCGCCTTGCTGGCGCAGTTCAGCAAGGAATTCAGCGGTACAATCGTTTTGATCGGCACGCCGGCGGAAGAAACGCTGGGCGGCAAATGCGACCTGGTTGACGCGGGCTGCTTTGACGATATTGACGCGGCGTTTCAGATGCATTTAGGCGCGGAAAACAACATTCATGTCGTTTCGCTGGCGATGGATTCCCTGCAGTTTGACTTCACCGGGAAAGCGGCGCACGCTGCGGCATATCCGCATTTAGGCATCAATGCTCTGGATGCTGTCCAGCTTACGTTTGCCGGGATCAACGCCCTGCGCCAGCACATGCAGAGCGACGCAAGGGTGCATGGAATTGTAACCAACGGCGGAGCGGCGGCCAACATTGTGCCGGAAAGTGCGTCCTGTCAGTTCTATATCCGGGCGAAATCCCGCGCTTATCTGGAAGAATTGACACAACGGATCATCAACTGTGCCAAGGGCGCGGCGCTGATGACGGGTGCGTCGTTAGCTTATCATAACTTTGAGAATTCGTATGACGATCTGGTTTACAGCGAGCCGCTGCGGAAGCTGTTGAAGGAAAATCTGGAAGCGCTGGGCGTGACTCGTTTTGTGCCGCAGTCCAACGAAGCCTCCGGCTCGACCGATATCGGTAATGTCTCGCATGTTTGTCCAACGGTGTATTGCGAAATTGAAACCGACGCTTGTCCGCCGGTGTATGCGCACAACGAAGATTTTCTGGACTATGTTCACGGTCATGCCGCCGATCACTCGCTGCACACAGCGATTAAAGCGATGGCCTTCAGTGCGCTGCAGGTCTTTCTGAACCCGGAACTGTTAAAAGGCTGACTGTAAAGCGTTCCCAATGCTCAGCAATCAGCGGGATTCAGAAGTTTTCAAAACAATCGACGAAATAAAGCCAAGAGTCGCGGTAAGCGGCTTTTTTGACACACATGATGAAACGGCTGAAAACTTTGGCATTCTGTCTGAAAAAGCAAGCGAAGCCTTACCCGAGTGCAGACGGGACTTGTGTTTGCCGTGAGAGATGTTTATAATCGGATTGAAGTCATCGGACTTGAAGGAGGAATTGAACAATGCAGAGAATCGTAACCATTCAGGATATTTCCTGCGTCGGCAAATGTTCGCTGACCGTGGCGCTGCCGATCATTTCGGCGATGGGCGTGGAAACGGCGATCATCCCGACGGCGGTGTTGTCGACCCATACGATGTTTCAGAACTATACATTTCATGACCTGACCGACGAAATCGCGCCGATCGCACGGCATTGGCAGCAGGAACAGATTGATTTTGCGGCGATCTATACGGGATATTTAGGATCGAAACGGCAAGTTCAGCTGATTTCCGATTTCTTTGATCAATTCAAATCTGAGGATAATTTTATCTTTGTGGATCCGGTCATGGCGGATAACGGCAAGCTTTATCCACTGTTTGACCTGGACTTTGCCGCCCAGATGGCCAAGCTGTGCGCCAAGGCGGATATCATCGTGCCGAATCTGACGGAAGCATGCTTTCTGACGGGGACGGAATACCGTGAGCACTATGACGAGCAGTACATCGAGACGCTGCTGGATAAGCTGGCCGCTTTGGGAACAAAACGTGCGGTCGTTCTGACCGGTGTGGCTTTGGAACCCGGCAAGACCGGCGTCGCCGGCCGGGATCTTGTGAGCGGGGAGAAAATCCGCTATGTGCACGACCGGATTCCTGTCAGCTATCATGGAACCGGGGATATTTTCTCAAGTACGACTGTCGGCGCTCTGGCATTGGGAAAAAGCTTGCAGGAAGCGCTGGAGATTGCGGCCGACTATACTGTCGCCTGTATCCGTGAAACGATGGAACACGACGCTGAAAAGAAATACGGCGTGAATTTTGAACGGGTGCTGCCGCAGCTGATCCGCCGTCTCGGGTTATAAAAATTTCAGAATCGCAGAAGATCGAACAGGCTCTGTCTTGCTTGTTCGTTCGGATGATAACGCAGAATCAGCCTGTGAAGAATCGGAAAAGGTGAGGAAACATGAAACGAAATAAAAAGAAGCGCAATCAAACGTTGCTCCACGCGAAGCTGAAAAGTGCCGCGACCCTCGTGTGGAGCAGAACGTAAAACGAGTCGCTGGCGAACTTTCTGCTTCGCTGCTTGAAATCAAAAAATCAAGGAGTGAGCTGAAAATGAAGAAAACCAATGCCGCAAAAGTGCTGCCTGTTTCTCTGCTGCGCCAGGTGCAGTGTTATGTTCAAGGAGAAACCTTATATATTCCAGCATTAAAGGAACAACGGAAAGCCTGGGGTGAACGCAGCGGTATCCGCCGTCAACTTCAGCAGCGGAATCAGCAAATTATCGCTGATCATCGCCAGGGAGCGACGGCTGAACAGCTGTCCCAAACCTATTTCTTATCTGTGACGACAATCCGAAACATTCTTTATCGGAAAGACTGTGCAGAGAAATAGGGATCTGCACTCTGGTGCTTAACGAAAAACGTTAAATTTTGAAATGAAAACAGGTAAACAAAAATTCGGTCTGATCTGAAGAATTCAAGTCCGGAGGTTTGCCTGTTTTTTTATTGGAAATTGGGAAAGCGTTACGAATGCCCAGCTGTTTCTAGATAAAAAAGTCGAAAAGGAATTCTGTTCAAGGTTTGCCATGCGACGTCCGGCATTTCCTCGCTCGATTTTACTGGGAACTTATTTTCGGTACTTGCCGCTCAATCAGTCCTGCGATAAACTCAAACCGACAGGCCGATGATCACCGCAGGAAGAGATCGTTGAGGCAGGGAGGGTAAACATGAATGAAATTACAATGGGTTTTGCTCAGGTCGATATTACACCCACGGCTTCCGTAGAACTGGCTGGTTTTTACCGGCCGGACGATCATTCCCGCGGCATCCTGGATGCGCTGGCTTTGCAAGTGCTGCTCTGGCGGCAGGGGGAGGAGTCGGGCTGTTTGATCGCCATCGACAGTCTGGGATGGACTGTGAAGCTGGCTGAGTGTTTGCGCGATGCGATCGCGGTTCTTTTGAAAACGCAGCGGGATCATATTATGCTTTGTTTCTCCCATACTCATTCCGCACCAAATGCGGCGAAGGAGCCGGCTTATTTCAAGCAGGTTTGTGCTCAGGCTGAAGCGGCGGTAAGACAGGTGTCGATGTGTCTGCGCCCGGTTAAAGCGGTGTGGGGAAGCGCCGAGAATCCGATCGGTGAAAATCGACGTTCTGATCCGGATGGGATGGATCGCCGCCTGGGTTTGCTAAAGCTGACGGATCTTGAGGACCATCCGGTTTTAATTCTGCTGCGCGTCAGCACGCATGCCAATATTTTATTCAGCGATAATTATTTGATTTCCGCAGATTATTTCGGACGAACCCGGCAGCGATTAAGCCGGCAGGCGGGATGTCCGGTCATGATGATTCAAGGTGCGAGCGGCGATATCCGCCCGCGTTACTGCCAGCAAAATACACGTTGGCTGGAAGTTCACAGCTACGAAGCGGCGCTGCATCCCCTGCCGTCCAGCGAACAGGAAGGCTATCGGGTGGAAAGTCTGCAGGCCTTAGAGAAAACCGCGGAGCTGTTAACTGAAGCGGCCTGGGCGGGTTTAAGAGGTTTAGCGCCTCGATCTATTACCTCGGTGCAGATGGCGTCGGTTTTCTGCAGTGTACAGGCGAGCGTCCCTGACTGGAATCAGGCGGAAACGATTGTGAAAGAGGCTTGGGCGGAAGCGGGGATTGATGGACGTGCGTGGCTGGAGGAGGTTCGCCGGTTGCACCAGGAAGGCGTTCAGGCTCAGCATGCGGTCATTGAGCTGCAGCTGCTGAAGATCAACGACGGAGGCCTTTGCGGTGTTGCGAATGAAATCATGTCCAATATCGCTTTGCAGGTACAGGCACGCACCTCACCGCTTTTGTTTTTCAATGGCTATACCAATGGCTGCAGCAGTTATCTGCCCGACGCGAAGGAATATGATGCAGGCGGTTATGAAGTGCTGTGGTCTAATCTTATCTATTTTCCGTATCATGGGCGAGTAATGCCGCTGGACCGCGATACGGCGGTTAAACTTGCGGATGCTGCCGCCGCGCTCTGGCGCACAAAGCCTGAGGAAGAAAAAACGCCAAAAAGCTTGAAAACAAGCGGATAGATTGGTAAAATTACATTGACTGGAAATAGCTGTTGTGCTATTATTATCACGTTGTATGCCCCTCTGATGGCTGCAACCGCTCATAACAGGGTTTTAAGACGGGAAATCGTCCCCTGCACTGGCGAGTCTCTTTCAGAAATACATGAGAATATGAACGGAGGTGCAAGTCATGTACGCAGTAATTGAAACAGGCGGAAAGCAGCTGCGCGTTGAAGTCGGCCAGTCGATCTATGTAGAAAAGCTGGACGTTCAGCCGGGTGAAGAAGTAGTCTTCAACACCGTTGTGCTCTATGCCAACAGAACAACAAAAATCGGTACGCCGTATGTCAAGGGTGCTAAGGTCACCTGCAAAGTTGAGAAGCAGGGCAAGGAAAAGAAGGTCACGATCTTCAAGTACAAAGCCAAGGACGGTTCTTCTCACCGCAAACAGGGCCACAGACAGCCGTATACAAAGCTGACCGTTGAAGCCATCGAAGCTTAAGGCTCATGATTCGGATCAAGCTGACTGAACGTCAGGGAAAGGCGGAAACCTTACTGGCGGAGGGTCATGCGGGCTACGCTGAAATGGGACAAGATCTTGTCTGTGCCGGCGTCAGCTGCATTACGATCGGAACCAATAATGCTTTGGACGAATTAGCGCCCGGAACGTTTCAAACTGAAACCCGGGAGGGATATCTGAAAATCCGGATTCTGAATCTGGACGATCCGACAGCCCAGCTGGTTCTCCGAACAGCCTGGATTCAGCTGCAAACCATTGCAGAGAGTTATCCAGAATTTATAAAACTCAAAAAACAGGAGGTGTAAGCCATGAAGTTAGTATTGAACATTCAGTTGTTCGCTTCCAAAAAGGGTGTCGGTTCTACAAAGAACGGCCGTGATTCTCATTCCAAAAGACTGGGAGCCAAGAAGGCGGACGGACAGTTTGCGACAGCCGGTTCAATCTTATACCGTCAGCGCGGCACAAAGATTCATCCGGGTGTGAATGTCGGACGCGGCGGCGATGATACCTTATTCGCAAAAGTCGACGGAACTGTAAAATTCGAGCGCGTAGGCAAGGACAAGAAGAGAGTTTCTGTCTATCCAGCAGCGTAAGTTAACAAAATCCCCGGTTGGGGATTTTTGTTTGAAGAAGTACGATCGAGGTTATTCTAAGAGGAAAGGAGGCGTTTTCCATGTTTATTGATCGTGTTAAAATGAAACTCAAGGCCGGCAACGGCGGCAACGGATTGGTTGCGTTCCGGCGTGAAAAATATGTACCCCTGGGAGGACCGGCAGGAGGGGATGGCGGCGACGGCGGCGATATTATTTTTGAAGCTGACAGCAACAAGTCAACCCTACTGGATCTGCGCTATTCCAAGCAGCTGACCGCGGGCAACGGCGGTGTCGGCAAGCCGAAGAAAATGCACGGCGCGGATGGCGACGATGTTTTGGTCAAGGTCCCGCTGGGTACGCTGGTCAAGGATCTGGCGACCGGCGGCCTGATCGCCGATTTAACGAAACCCGGTCAGCGCGCAGTCATTGCCAAAGGCGGCAAGGGCGGCCGCGGCAACTGGCATTTTGCTTCCGCCCGCAACTCTGCGCCGGAATATTGCGAGCAGGGCGAAGACGGCGAAGCCAAGGAAATTCAGGTTGAACTAAAATTGTTGGCGGACGTCGGACTGGTCGGCTTTCCCTCGGTAGGCAAGTCAACGTTATTATCCGTTGTCTCCAAGGCTCGCCCGGAAATTGCGGATTACCCGTTTACGACGATCACGCCGAATCTGGGCATGGTTCAGGTCCCGGACGGCCGTTCGTTTGTCATGGCGGATTTACCGGGTCTGATCGAAGGCGCCAGCGAAGGCAAGGGACTGGGACATCAGTTTCTGCGTCACATCGAGCGCTGCCGGGTTATTGTGCACGTCGTGGACATGGGCGCCAACGACGGCCGCGATCCGATTGAAGATTACAGAATCATCAACAAGGAGCTGGAACAATACGAACTGCGCTTAATGGAACGGCCGCAGGTCGTGCTGGCGAACAAGATGGATCTGGAGGGCGCGGAAGAGAATCTGAAGCGTTTTAAGGAAACTTATCCGGACATTCCGGTATATCCGGTGATCACGCTGATCGCGGAAGGGCTGGACGAGGTTCTTTACAAAGTCGCGGATCTGTTGGAAACGACGCCGGAATTCCCGATGACAGGTGAAACTGAAGTTGAGGAAGGCGTATTGTATAAGTTTGTACCGAAGGCGCCGGATTTCACTGTTACCAATCTGGGCAATCACCAGTGGCGGCTGGAAGGCCCGAAGGTCGAGAAACTGTTCAAGATGACTGATTTTGAGGTTGAGTCGCAGGTGTATCGGTTTGGTCAGTCGCTGCGCAAGCTGGGCGTCGATGAGGCGCTGCGGCAGAAGGGCGCGGAGGACGGCGATCTCGTCTTCATCAACGATTTCCAATTTGAATTTGTCGAATAAGCAATCAGAGGCCGTTTGCGCCTCTTTTTCGTTGGCCATGGAGCAGGCCAGAAGTGAATACGGTTTCTGGCTTAAAAAAAGACTTAAACAAACAATCAGTTTTTGAGTGTGAAGGAGATTGAAATGATGATGACGACCATGCGGTTGGCTCAGCGGCAGGATTTACCGGATTTACTTCAGCTTTATACTTATTTAGGCGATAACCCTATCCCGGTATTGGATGCCAAACTCATGCGGCTGTGGCAAACGCTGCTGAACGATCCGCAGACAGCGATAATCGTGGCTGAGAGTCAAGGCCATGGAGTCTCAACCTGCACACTGACGATCATCCGCAATCTTACGCATGATCAGCGGCCCTACGGGATCATCGAAAACGTGGTGACGGATCCGCGGTATCGGTGTCAGGGCTTAGGCCGGAGGGTCTTGGAGGAAGCGGTGCGGATCGCCTGCGAGAATCATTGTTACAAAGTGCTGCTGACAACGGGCTCCAAGCGGGAAGGTGCGCTGCGTTTTTATCGTGAGGCGGGATTTAATGATCAGGATAAAACTGCCTTTGTGCGCTGGCTGTAAACGGATCCTGATTCTAAGCCGGACGCGAAGTTTTTTATTTCCTCGTTTTTTACTTCTTCATTGGTATTTTCTTTCAAGACGTCAAACGGAGGAGCGGAAACGCCGGGAAACAGACAAGTGTTGGTTAAGCCTGAGGCAAGCCTTCGTCAGTTTCCTGATTGGCTGTTTCGTTTACGCTTGTTTTATGGTAAAATAAACGGCAGGTGATAACATGATAGCAATGATTAAAGGAACGGTTTTTGCCGTGGGTTTGGATTGGATCATAATCGAAAACCAGGGTATCGGATATAAAGTGTTCTTTTCCCGTCCGGAAGCGGTCCGGCTGAATCAGGAAGTGCGGGTCTTTACCTACCAGCACGTGCGCGAAGATGAGTTCAGTCTGTTCGGCTTTTTGTCGATGGAGGAACAGGATCTGTTCGTCAAGCTGATTTCCGTCAAGGGTCTGGGCCCGAAGACGGCGATGAATATGCTGGCGGCGGCGACGTATCAGCAGATGGTGCAGATGATTGAGCAGGGCGATGTGGCGGCGTTAAAAAAGATGCCGGGCATCGGTGCGAAAACCGCATCGCAGATCATTTTGGATCTGAAAGGCAAGCTGGTTCGCGAAGAAACCGCTGAAGGCAAGTCCAGTCAGGCGATCGAAGACGCGCTGGAAGCGCTCAAAGCGTTGGGCTATAAGCAAAGTGAATTGAGCGGGTTATCGAAAGTAATGCGCGAGCATCCGGATAAGACGACGGACGAATATGTGAAATTAGGTCTGCAGCATCTGCTGCAGCGGAAAAGAGGGGGATAAGGGATGGACGAGGAACGGCTGCTTTCCGCGCTGCCGGAAGCGGGGGATGACGAATCATCGCTGCGGCCGCAGCGGCTGACGGATTATATCGGTCAGACCCAGCTGAAAGAAAACCTGAAGGTTTTTATCCAGGCAGCGCTGCAGCGCAATGAAACGCTCGATCATGTCCTGTTATACGGACCTCCGGGATTGGGCAAGACGACGCTGGCCTACATTCTGGCTAATGAAATGGGCGGCAAGGTGCGCACAGCCAGCGGCCCGAGCATTGAACGCAGCGGCGATCTGGCGGCGATCTTGTCGACGCTGGAGCCGGGCGACGTGTTGTTTATCGACGAAATCCACCGGCTGCCGAAGATGGTCGAGGAAGTGCTGTATCCGGCGATGGAGGATTTCTGCATTGATATCGTTGTCGGCAAGGATTCCGGTGTGCGTTCGATCCGCCTGGATCTGCCGCCGTTTACGCTGGTCGGCGCAACGACGCGGGCGGGCGATCTGACAGCGCCGCTGCGCGATCGCTTCGGCATCGTCAATAAGCTGGAATATTATGACGAGGATCAGCTTTCGCAGATCGTTTCGCGGACGTCGCGGGTGCTCAATGTGGCTGCAGCCCCGGAAGCGGTCAGGGAAATCGCCAAGCGCTCCCGCGGTACGCCGCGAATTGCGAATCGTCTGCTGCGCCGTGTGCGGGATTTTGCGCAGGTGCTCAACGATGGCGTGATCAGCCTGGACGTCGCGCAGACAGCGCTGGATCGGCTGCGGGTCGATTCGCTCGGCCTGGACGACGTCGATATCCGCTATTTGCGGGGGATTATCGAACGTTTCCGCGGCGGTCCGGTCGGTTTGGAAGCGCTGGCTTCCAGTATCTCTGAGGAACCGATGACGCTGGAAGATGTGTATGAGCCGTATCTGATTCAAATCGGCTTTATCAACCGGACGCCGCGCGGCCGGGTCGCGACGCCGAAGGCTTATGAGCATCTGAAGATTGCTTATCACGATCAGCTGTTTGATCTGTAAGCAGGAAATCAAAGGGGAAAGAAGATTCGTTGAACAAAAGGACGCAATGACCGCGTCCTTTTGTTGTTGATGGGATTCTGCTTCGGTTTGGATCCGATCTTCAATCTTATTCTGTTTTCATTGATTTCGAACGGGGATCTCTATCTTCACAAGGCAGAATCTGACTGCGTTTGCGGAAATTGAATTCTTTCGTCTTGTTGAGAATACAAAAAAGCAGACGAGGAGACCAATAAAAAAGGATCCCCGCTTCCGGCGTTTGCCGTCTGCAAAGATCCAAATGAATTTCAATGATTTTACAGTGCGCTGCACCCCGTTAAATCCGATCCGCCGGTCTGACCTGCAGGCGGGAAGCACAGTGCAGCCGATCTTCGCCCTGACAATAACGCAGCGCGCCTTCCTCGTTCAGCACCACCGGCATCCGGTCGTGGATGGCGGAGAGTTCCGGCAGCGCAGGACGGGTCATAATGACGAAGTGCGGACCATCCGCTTCCAGGCGGTAGAAACCGGCCATGCACAACATCGCCTGATCCGGAAGGGTGAACAATATCTTTTTCCGGCTGGGCTTCTCCCATTCATAATAACCGCTGGCGCAGATGACGCAGCGGCGCTGACGCAGGCTTTCGCCGAACATCCGCGAGCGCGGTGCGGTTTCCGAGCGGGCGTTGATCACCAGCCGTTTCTGCGTCGGATGGGTAAATCCCCAGCGCATGGCGGCCGGAACCAGTTCTTCTCCCTGCTCAGACAACAGGCAGACCGGCGTCCGCTGCGATGGAAAAACCTCACCCAGACTCAATTCCGATAGCGGCTCGTCGCCCAGCTGCCGCTCAAGCAAAGCCAGCAGCGAGCGGATCCGCGCGTTGTTCTGATCAAAGAATAAATAACGTCCGCACATCGCTTCACCCTCATTTCTCGATAAACCAGCGGTTTTCACAAAAGTACAGATACCGCCGCTGCCCGTGGGAAAACAGGCAGGTATAGCGCAGACCCGCGCCGCCGCTTTTTAAGGAAGCCGCAGGACAACGCTGAACAATTTTCTCTATCTTATATTTTAACCCGTTTTCCCAAAGAATAAACAAGGGAATGAAACTGCCGTCGTCTTCCCAGTTGCCATTCACCCGAACATACTGCTTTTCCATGAAATCCTCGCTCCTCTCTGTCTTTTATTTTACTTGATTATTATTCAATTTCAAGCGGTACATGAACAAATTTAAAGGATAAACCTGGAATACTTGAAAAAAGTTCCGATTAGTCGTTGAAAAAACGGAAAGATTCCGTTACAATGAAGCCAGGGTGGTGATTCCGATGTATTTTAAGGAAAACCTGAGATATCTCAGAAAGAAGTATCATATTACACAGAATGACCTGGCGGAGAAATTCGGCTATAAATCATTTACGACGATTCAGAAATGGGAAGACGGCACCTCAATGCCGAAAATGAGCATCCTGCAGCAGCTGGCGGACTTTTTTAACCTGACGATCGAACGGCTGATCAACCAGGATCTGACACGCGATGAAATGTCGGGCGTGCGGGTGCCGGTGCTGGGCAGCGTCAAGGCGGGCTATGATCATCTGGCAGAACAGATCGTGGAAGATTATGAATGGGTCAGCCCGGATGAAGCCCGGGGCGGCGAATATTTTTATCTCGATGTCGTCGGGGATTCGATGAAAAACGCCCGGATTGAGGAAGGCGACCGCGTGTATATCCATCGTCAGAATTCCGTGGATAACGGGCAGATCGCCGTCGTCCTGCTGGAAAACGACGAAGTAACGCTTAAACGTGTGTTCTATAAAGACGGCGATATGATCCTGCAGCCGGAGAACGACGCTTACGAACCGATCGTCGTACCGTTAAAAGACGTCATGGACCGCCGCGTGCAGATATTGGGCCGGCTGGTTCACAACAAGATCCGCTATTAACATCAAAAGTAGGTAAAATCTGAAAGAAAAAGGAAAGACCGTGAACGGGTTTGAATTGAAAACTGAACGGTCTTTTCGTTTGGGTTTTGTTGCAATGACAGCGGTTTCAAGGTAAACTTATACAAGAAATGAAGGTGGAATCATGGAAAAATATATTATGGCGATCGACCAGGGAACGACCAGCACCCGGGCGATTTTATTTGATCAGCAATGTCAGATCCGCGCGCAGGCGCAGAAGGAATTTACACAGTATTTCCCCAAGCCCGGCTGGGTTGAGCACGACGCGACGGAGATCTGGCTGAGCGTGCTGGCCGTGATGGCGGAAGTTGTGATGGCCAGCGGCATCGACCCCGTGCAGGTAACTGGGATCGGGATTACCAACCAGCGCGAAACGACAGTCGTCTGGGATAAAACGACCGGTCTGCCGATCTATCATGCGATCGTGTGGCAGTCGCGGCAAACGGATAAGATCTGCGACCAGCTGAAGAAAGAAGGACTGGAAGACTGGTTCCGTATGAAAACCGGACTGGTCATCGATCCGTATTTCTCAGCGACGAAAGTCAAGTGGATTCTTGATCATGTCCCGGGCGCGCGGAAGCGGGCGGAAAACGGCGAGCTGTTGATGGGGACGATCGATACGTGGCTGGTGTGGAAGCTCAGCGAAGGACGCTGCCACAGCACGGATTACTCCAACGCTTCGCGAACGATGATGTATAATATCTTCGATTTGAAATGGGATGCGGAGATCCTGGCAAAGCTGGATATCCCCGCAAGCATGCTTCCGCAGGTTCAGCCGTCCAGTCAAATTGTCGCGACAACGGCGCCGGTGCATTTTTTCAACCGCGAAGTCCCGATTGCCGGGGTCGCAGGCGATCAGCAGGCGGCCTTGTTCGGCCAGGGCTGCTTTGAGGAAGGCATGGCAAAAAACACCTACGGCACCGGATGCTTCCTGTTGATGAACACCGGTGAAAAGCCGGTCGTTTCCCGTCATGGCTTGGTGACGACGTTGGCCTGGGGTGTGGACGGCAAGGTGAATTACGCGCTGGAAGGCAGTATTTTCGTCGCCGGCAGCGCGATCCAATGGCTGCGTGACGGGTTGAAGATGATCCGCACCGCGCCGGAGAGCGAAGCGCTGGCGACCTCGGTATCCAGCAGTGAAGGCGTGATCGTCGTTCCGGCATTTGTCGGATTGGGCGCGCCGTATTGGGATGATAAAGCCCGCGGGGCGATCTTTGGTCTGACCCGCGGCACAACGCAGGCTCATCTGGCGCGGGCAACGCTGGAATCGCTGGCATTCCAGACCCGCGACGTATTGGAAGCGATGCAGAAGGATTCCGGCATCCGCTTAAAAACACTGAAGGTCGACGGCGGCGCCGTGCGCAATAATTATCTGATGCAGTTTCAGAGCGATCTGCTTCAGACACCGGTGGAACGGGGAAAAATCAATGAAACGACAGCGCTGGGCGCGGCTCTGTTAGCCGGTCTGGCCGTCGGTTTCTGGAAAGACCGGCAGGAGGCGCTGGCCGGGCTGCAGCTCGACCGCCGGTTTGAGCCGCAGATAGTACAGGGCCAGGCGGACGAGGATTACCGTCGCTGGCAGCAGGCCGTGGCATGCTGCTGCCAATATCATCCTGAAGCTTAAAGGGAATCCCAAAATAAACAAAGAACAGGAGAATTGGATCTATTCATGGTATTAGATAAAGAAGGCTTTAATCAATGGGCGGCGCAGTATGATCAAACCGTCGCTCAAACTCAGGCTGACAGCCAGTATCCGTTTGCCGGCTACGACGCCGTGCTGCAGGCGATTGAAACGATCGTTGCCGCAAAGCCGCAGCCGGAGGTGCTGGACGCGGGCTTTGGCACCGGCGTTTTGACCCGACGGCTGGCTGGGCGGGGCGCCCGGATCACTGGTTTTGATTTCGCTTTGGCGATGGTTGAAACCGTCCGGCGCCAACTGCCGCAGGCATTGTTGTTTGCGCATGATTTTAATGACGGCTGGCCGGCAGTGCTGGCGGAAAAACAGTTTGATTTTATCGTGTCCACGTATGCGCTGCATCATCTCAGCGTGGCCGGACAAATCGCCTGGATTCAGAAAATGCTCAGCCATCTCAAGCCCGGCGGCCGGGTGCTGATCGGCGATGTCGCGTTTGACAACGCCGCGGCGCTGTACGCATGCCGCGATCAGGCAGGAGAGCGATGGGACGCGGAAGAAATCTATCTGACCCGGGAGCAGTTGGAATCCGTCTTCGCACAACAGCTGCAGTGGCGGCGCTGTTCGTTCTGCGCGGCGCTGATGAGCTTTGGCGCTGACTGAAGCCGGCGGGTAAAATAAAAGAAAACAGGGGGGATAAGCAATGAAAGCATTAATCTTTGATATGGACGGCGTCATCATCGACAGTGAAAAAGTGTATGAGCAGGCAGATCAGCAATGGTTCACGGAGAACGGCATCAAGACGGACCGGATCGCGCTGCGCCAGTGCCTGGGCTGCACGGACGATGTGAACTGGGGCATGATCGCCCGCTGGAATCCGGAATTGGATATCGCCGAGGTGTTTCAAAAATACCGCGCGTTCTGCAGGGACGTGCGCGTCAATTATGAAAAAATTTACCGCCCCTACGTCCAGACGCTGATCGATCAATGCCGCCGCTGCGGAATTTTGACCGCGCTGGCTTCAAGCTCGCCGATGGACAATATCCAGACAGTTTTATGCGATTGTCAACTGGAGGGACAGTTTGATTTAGTCGTCAGCGGCTGCGATCTGCCCGTCAGCAAGCCGGATCCGGCGATCTTTCTGCAATGTGCAAAGCAGCTGGGCTGTGCGCCGGCGGAATGTGTCGTGATCGAGGATTCATTGAACGGCGTAACGGCGGGGAAACGGGCAGGCATGACGGTGATCGGGCTGGATGATCCATACTTTGGTCAGGATTTGTCGAAGGCGGACGTGCGGGTCGATCAGCTGGAACAGATCGTCATCACGGATAAAGGATTTTTGATCGGCGGGCAAGCCTTATGAAAATCTTTTTTGTCAGGCACGGTCATCCGGATTATACCGAACTGAAAGCGCTGGGTTATCCGGGCTTTGGCAACGACCTGGCGCCGCTGGACGCGCTGGGACGTTCGCAGGCGGAACAGACGGCGCGGGATCCGCGGCTGAAGCAAGGCCAGCTGATCGTCGCTTCGCCGTTTACGCGGGCATTGCAGACGGCGGCGGTCCTCTCGCGCCGGCTGGATCTGGAACTGCGCGTAGAAGTGGGGCTGCACGAGTGGCTGCCGGATCTCACGTATTCGTATACTGACGTGGAAACGGTTGAGCGGGCCCGGGCGGAATTTGACGCGATGAACGGCGTCGCCGGTCCGGAAAGAAAACAGCGCTGGGAGACGTGGGAACAGATGCGCACGCGCGCGGAACGGGCGTTAGCGCGGTATGCCGGCTATGACTGCCTGATCGTCGTTTGTCACGGGTTGTTGATGCAAGCCTTCGGCGCAGAAAAAACAATCTCCAACGGCGGGATCTTTGAGGCGGAGTGGTCGCCGGCATGCCGGGACTGAACAGGGGGGGAGACAATGGAACGAATTTGTATTATCGGCTGTCCCGGCAGCGGCAAGAGTACGCTGGCCGCGCGCCTGGCGGCGCAAACAGGCATTCCGGCAGTGCATCTGGATCAGCTGTTCTGGAAGGAAAACTGGGTTCAGCGCACAGCTGCGGAATTTGATGAGCTGTTGGCGGAAGCGCTCAAGCAAAGCCGCTGGATCATGGACGGGAACTTTGCCCGTACGCTGCCGTTAAGGTTAGGCTTCGCGGATACCCTGGTCGTCTACGATCTGCCCAAATGGCGCAGTTTGCTGGGTTATTTTAAACGGCTGCGGCGCTACCGCGGCCAATCCCGGCCTGATATGACGCCAGGCTGCGCGGAGAAGCTGGATTGGGAGTTTGTGGGGTACATCTTAAAATTCAAAAGCGAGGATCTGAGCGCGCTGCAGCGTGAATTCCCTGATCTGACCATCATCCGATTGCGCTCGCACCGTCAGGCAGAGGACTGGCTGGGACAGGTTGAGCGTGTTTCTTAATCGTGAATAGGGAGAGCGAAGCGCGTTTAGAATATCCGGATAACAATTACAAAAGAAAAGAATAAAGATGAAAAAGAAAGTGAAAATGCGGGCCGTCAGAAACGGCGGCACGCTTTGACGAGGTGATCAAAATGCTTCAATTAAAACGTTTCACGGCGGCGGACGGCGAACAAGCGTATACCTTCCTGCAAGCCTTCGCTCCGGACGAAAACGGCTTTATGAATCCTTACCGCGGCTGTCCGAAAGATCAGTTTTTAACGCAGGAGCTGCCGCAGATTCTGGCGCACGCCGAAGGAAAAATGCTGAAGGAAAATTACGTACCGGAAACCTGGTTCTTTCTGTGGGATGACGATCAGATGGTCGGTTTGTTCCGGATCCGGCATTACCTCACCGAGGCCTTGGCGCAGGGTGCGGGTCATGTCGGCTATGGCATTCATCCTGCTTATCGGGGGAAAGGCTATGCGACGCGCGGCTTGGCGCTGGCGGTCAAGGAAGCCGCGAAGCTGATCCGGGAGGAGGAGGTCTATCTGTCCTGCCATAAAGACAATCCGGCTTCGCTGCGGGTTCAGCTTAAAAATCAGGCGCGGATCGATCATGAGGATGACGTGGAATTTTATACCCGGATCCCGCTGCCGGAGTGCAAGGACTGACGAAAAAACAAGCTTGGCAAAATAAAAAAGAAGTCTGGCAGAATCCGGAATCATTCCGGCTGTCAGACTTTTTCAATAGATTGTGATATCGCGATGAAACGGAAAGTTTCCGTTCTGTAAGAATAAGCAATTCGCTTTCCGAACGGTTAAAAGTTAACGCCAACCAGAGCTATGTTGGATGTCAGGCCTCTTGGCAGATCGGATCGAGTCTGAATTCCCGCACGAGAAATGCCGCGAACCAGCTGACGAGCACTTCCTGCGGCATCATCGGGGCAAGCCAGTGCAGCTGCTGAAGCAGCGCGGTCTGCTGATGAAGCATCTGATCGCACAAACTGCGGCACAGCGTGATCCGGTCCGCTTTGCCGATCAGCGTCAATAACGATTGTTTCGTGGTCTGCTGCAGCAGGCTCTGATACAGCGAACGTTCGGTTTCCAAGGCTGGCGATCCAGCGTTGAAATAGCCGGCCAGCTCGATCAGGAAAGCCTGCGGATCGAGGAGCATCTGGGGATCTTTTTTCATGAATTCCGCGCCGTTTTCCATCATCCGCATCAACACCGTTTCCGCGGTGTCGCCCTTGATTTTCAGCACTCTGTCCAGCAGCACGTTCTGCGGCCACAGCGTGTCGATGAACGGATGATCGGAATCGTCCAGCTGACATTGGAATAAGGTCAGCTCGCGCAGCATCCGCTCCGCCAGAGCACGCAGCGAAGCGTTCAGCGGAGAAAAGACGAAACGCTCTCCGATCAGCTGACCGAGAAATTTCTTCGCGTCCAGCAGCCCCAGTTCGCGGTTGCGCTTTAAAAGCTCCGGATCAAACGACAGGAACGAGCCCAGCTCGCGGGAAGGGGAAATCACGGCGACCTGCGGCAGCTTTTCCAGCGTCGGATGGATCGGACTTTGATAATGCAGATTCACGGCGATTACCCGGTCTGCACCCATCCTCAGCGCCAGCGCGATCGGCAGGTTGTCCTGATATCCACCGTCGATATACTGCTGTCCGTCGAACTCGTAAACCGGAAAGGCCGGAAAACACGAAGCAGTCGCGATCAGATAATCCTTGATCCGGCCTTCGGGAATCTGCGCTTTCGTCAGCTCCACCGCCTGAAGCGAAGGATAACGCACGGTGACCAGTCCGAAATCAATCGGCGAGCGGCGCAGCTTCTCTTCGTCGACCAGCCGGGCGATCATTTCTTTTAACGGCGTGTTGTCCGCCCCTTTGGTGTTGATATATTTTTTTAGGAAGGGGGCGATTTTCTGTTTGTTTTCCATGATCGCGCTGAGCTCTAAATCAAAGCCATCCTGCATCACGTCTTCTATCCTGAGATTCGCCCACAGATCCAGCGCCGCCGCATAATCCTGCTGGACGATCAACGCGCCGTTTAACGCGCCGATCGAAGTTCCCGTTACGATGTCCGGGGCCAGGCCGGCCGCGCTTAACGCCTGCCACACTCCGATTTCATAGGCGCCCCGCGAACCGCCGCCGCACAATACCCATGCCGTTTTCATGATCTGTTCCTCCCGTTCGATTGTTTTCTATCTTTATGTATTATATAATAACGGCGCAGGTTTCGATACGCTGAAAACGTTTTTGGCGGAAACGAAAACGGAAAATGAAAAGAAAGAGGTGAAGGACGATGAAGCTGATTCATCATGCGATTTATTTTGTCAGCTGCATGGCGATTTATATCGGCCTGTTCTGGGCGGAATGCCAGATCGTGCCGCCGGTGCTGGAACTGTGTCTGCCCTCAGGCTGGATTGGAGTCGAATGGGTCGTCCTGGGCCTGCTCCTCCTGTTTCCCAATCCGCAGCTGACCTGGATTTTCGGCAACCGGGTTTCCCGCCGGCTGACGCCCGCTTCCTGATTTGACATCAAGTTTCACTTTCTCTGCGCATACGCTGTATGGGAGGTGAGACTTTTTTATGTTCCATCGAAAAAACAGGCTGCTTTTGATCGAAGTGCTGACGCTGGTGGCCGCCGGGTTGATCATGATCGCCTCCAGCTCGGTGTACTGGGCGGAGTTCAAGTATCACAACCCCTGGTATTTTGTCCAGCGTCAGGCGCTGTTTGCCGGGCTGGGCTTAGTCGCAATGAATTTGACCAGCCGGCTGAATATTCAAAAGCTGCGGGAAAAACAGAAGCCGATTCTGATCGGCTGTTATATCGCGCTGGCGCTGGTGCTGATTCCGGGACTGGGCGTCCAGCGCAACGGCTCGCGCAGCTGGTTCGGCGTAGGCAGCTTTTTGATCCAGCCCTCGGAGTTTTTCAAGCTGGCGCTAATTCTCTCGGTGTCGGATTATCTGGCTTCCAAAGACCGGATTAAAAGTCTGCGCCGGGATTTGTTAGTGCCGCTGTTTTTAACCATGCTGGGTTTCGGACTGATTCTTCTGCAGCCGGATTTCGGCAGCGGATTGGTCATGGTCTGCAGCATCGTTGTGATCGTGCTGGCGGCGGACGCGCCGTTTAAGTATTTTATCCGTCTGGGACTGCTGGGCGCGGCAGGCTTGACCGGTTTGATTCTGGCCGCCCCGTACCGGATGGCGCGGATCGTTTCCTTCCTTGATCCGTGGCAGGATCCGTTAGGCAGCGGCTTCCAGATCATCCAGTCGCTGTTTGCGATCGCCCCGGGCGGCTTGCTGGGAGCCGGACTGAACCGGTCGATGCAGAAGCACTTTTATCTGCCGGAACCGCAGACCGATTTCATCTTCGCGATCACGGCGGAGGAACTGGGCTGGATCGGCGCTTCGCTGATCATTATTATTTATCTGCTGATCATCCTGGAGGGTGTCCGGATCGCCAAGAACGCTCACGATCCGTTTCTGTGCTATGTCGCGGTCGGCATCGTCAGTTTGTTCGCAATTCAGGTCATGATCAATCTCGGCGTCGTCGTCGGTTTGTTTCCGGTCACCGGGATCACGCTGCCCTTGATGTCCTACGGCGGCAGCTCGTTAGTGATGATTATGGCCTCGCTGGGCATCTTAATGAGTATCGCCAAGGCCTAAAGGCAAGATGCGGGTGGGCGCGGCGGACGATGTATGCTATAATAAGGCAGGCAAAAAAGCAAATGAAAAAGGAGTGAAACGCAATGCGCGTATTAATTGCGACCGGCGGTACCGGCGGTCATATCTATCCGGCGCTGGCGCTGGCCGACGCCATGAAGGAAAAAGATCCGCAAACGGAAATCCTGTTTGTAGGCACGGCGGAACGGATGGAATCGACGGAGATTCCCAAGGCCGGCTATGCGTTTGAAGCGATTAAGGCCAAAGGGCTGAACGGTTCCGCCCTGGCGAAGGTTCAGGCCGTCATGCAGCTGGCCCAGGCGTATTTCGCCTGCCGGAAGATTGTGCGGCAGTTTCGTCCGGATTACGCGATCGGCTTTGGCAACTATATCAGCGCGCCGGTGATTCTGGCCGCGCACTTCGCGCATGTCCCGACGATGCTTCACGAACAAAATTCCTATGCCGGCAAAGCGAACCGCTTTCTGGCGAAATATGCCGATCAGATCGTCGGCTGCTATCCTGAAAACTTAGACCAGTTTCCGCCGCAGAAAACCCGGATCCTTGGTAATCCGCGGGCCAGTGTGGCAGCCCGGGCGCAGCGCGATCCCAACGTGGTGCGGCAGCTGGGTCTGGATCCGGCCAGGCCGTTAGTCGTCGTTGTGATGGGCTCGCTGGGCTCGGAAAGCGTCAATGCCGTCATGGTCAAGGCATTGAAGCAGATGGCCGGCAAATCTTATCAGGTATTGTATGTTACCGGCCGGGCGGCTTATGAGGAAGTCCGCGCGCAGCGTCTGGAATGTGCCAACATCAAGGTAGTCCCGTATATCGACGGGGTCAAGGTCATGGTCAACGCCGATCTGGCGGTGGTGCGCGGGGGAGCGACGACGGCTGCGGAGATCACGGTTTTAGGTCTGCCGGCGATCATCATTCCCAGCCCTTACGTTCCCAACAACCATCAGGTGCTCAATGCGAAAGCGCTGCAGAGCGCGGGGGCGGCGCTCATGATCGAAGAAAAAGACTTGACAGAAGGGGAAATAACCGCAAAAATAGAGAGTGTTGTTTTTGATCCGATCCGTTTGGAAAGCATGCGGACCGCCGCGAAGCGGCTGGGCCATCCGGATGCCAGCGAACAGATATACAACTGGATCCAACAAGGATAAAAGGTGATTCTAACAATGAGAAACAGCTTGGAAAGACTGCGGTGCTATGGCGATGTGACGGAAAATGTTCCGATGTCGACGCTGACGACACTGCGCATCGGCGGCAATGCCCGCGCGGTCGTCTATCCCAAGACAATGCTGGCGCTGACGCAGGTACTGCGGCTGTTAGCCAAGCAGGGGATTCCGTATAAAATCTTCGGCAAGGGGAGCAATTTATTATGCTCCGACAACGATTACGAAGGCGTGATACTCAAGCTTGACCGCTATCACGGCGACTTTTATTTCGACGGTCAGACGGTAGTGGCGGAGGCCGGCTGTTCGATCATCGCTTTGTCGTATGAAGCGATGAAGCATTCGCTGTCCGGACTGGAATTTGCCAGCGGTATTCCCGGTACGGTCGGGGGCGCGGCGTTTATGAACGCCGGCGCGTACAAGAGCTGCATGGCCGAGGTCGTCAGCGAGGTGTTCGTGCTGCGGCAGGGACGCTGCGAATGGTTAAGTCCGGCCGAGTGCGGCTTCGGCTACCGGACTTCGATTTTCCAAAGTCATCCCGACTGGGTGATTCTGGCCGTCCGATTTCATTTGACAAAACAGGATCAGACGGAGATCCGCGATCTGATGGACCGCCGGCGTCAGCGGCGGATGGAATCGCAGCCGTTGGATAAGCCGAGCGCCGGCAGCGTGTTCCGCAATCCCAAGGATCGCCAGGCCTGGCAGATGATCGATGAGCTGGGCTACCGCGGCCGCCGTGTCGGCGGGGTTTCCGTCAGCGAGAAACACGTCAATTTCATCGTCAACGATCAACAGGGAAAGGCCCGGGATTTTATTGAACTGGTCGAGGAAATCCAGGAACAGGTGCGCCGTCAATACGGTGAGGAGCTGATTCTGGAAGTGGAGAAGTTTAACTGGTGATCCGCAAACCGGCGCCGGTCAAACCGGACGAAAACAAAAACTCGGTAGATCTGTTGATCGAACAACGGCGGCGTCAGGCCGAACAAAAAAACTTCCGACGGCAGAAACGCCGGCTGTTCAAAGCGTCGTTAGTCTGCGCGCTGATCGTGATGGGACTGGCGTATTATTCAAGCGACGCTTCGCTAATCAAAACCGTCAGCGTTAAAGGCAACGTCAGCTTAAGCCGCACCGACGTGCTGGAGCTGGCGGGAATCACAGCTCAATCGCGTTGGCTGACGGTGTTTGCACCGCAGGTGAAAAACGCCCTGCAGCAGTACCCGCTGATCGTCTCGGCTTCAGTGCGGCATGAGCGCGGCAACCAGATCGTGATTGAAATAGAAGAACGGGAGCCGGTCGGCTACCGCTACATCGAAGAACCGGAAATTTTATTCAAGGACGGAACCGTCGTCAAGATGGATGAACGGATGACCGGCCTGATCGCAAGAATTCCGCTGATCGTCGGCTTTCAAAGCGAGGAACAGAGCGCCGATCTGGCGATGGCGTTCCGCCATGTGCCCGCGGCGATGATTTCGCTGATTTCAGAGATCCAGCAATATGAGGTTTCCTACGATCCCAACATGATCCGGCTGATCATGCATGACGGCAACCAGTTTTTTTCCAGCTACTATTCGATGGACGTGCTCAGCGAGTACAACAGCATCGTTTCCAATCTCAACAAGCCGAACTCGTGTATCTACGTCGATGAAATGTCCAAGTCCGCCTACACCCAGCTATGTCCGGGTGAAGCGGATCCCAACGCGCCCGCAGAGGGAGAATCAGATGAAAATTCTGACACAAACGGCACAGAAACCGAGTAAAATTTGAAAAGTACAAATAGTTTGATATAATAAATAAAGCGAAGGAGGAATCGTTCATGTCCATAGAACGGGTAACCAGCTACGGAAATATCAACATCTCGCAGGAAGCGATCGCAACGTTGGCCGGAGGTGTCGTCAGCGAATGCTACGGCGTCGTCGGGATGGCTTCTCAGAAGTTAGTGAAGGACGGCTGGGCTGAATTATTGAAAAAAGAAAACTATTCCCGCGGGGTTGTCGTCAGAAAGACCGACAAGGGAATGGAATTGGATCTATATATCGTCATCGGCTTCGGCGTTAAGGTGTCGGAAGTCGTCAGTGAAGTACAGAAGAAAGTGAAGTATGTCCTTGAGAAAACTCTGGAGCAGGATTTTGCGGCCGTCAATGTCTATGTGCAGGGTGTCCGGGTTATTGGTTAATCGGAGGGTATCATGAATAGAATTAACGGAACGGATTTTAAAGAGATGCTGCTCAGCGGAGCGGCTCATTTGAGCAACCGCCACGACGCGATTGACGCGCTGAATGTTTTCCCAGTCCCGGACGGCGACACCGGCACGAACATGTCGATGACGTTCACCTCGGGTGTGAAGGAAGCGATGCAGGCGTGCACCGAGGATCTCAGCTTGTTGGCGAAGACCTTGTCGAAGGGGCTGTTGATGGGAGCGCGGGGAAATTCCGGCGTCATTCTGTCGCAGATTTTCAGAGGTTTTTACCAGGCCATCGAAGGCAAGAGCGAGCTGACTCCAGCGGATTTGGCGGCGGCGTTCGTCAATGGCAGCAAGGTTGCCTACAAGGCGGTTATGCGCCCGGTGGAAGGGACAATTTTAACGGTTGTCCGCGAAGCCAGCGCGGCCGGCGAGCAATACATGAAGGAACATCCGGAAGCGACGATCGACGATGTGTTTAACTGCATTCTCGATGAATCGCGGATTTCGCTGGCCAATACGCCGGAACTGCTTCCGGTATTAAAGGAAGTCGGCGTCGTTGACAGCGGCGGAACCGGGTTGGTCGTTATTTTAGAAGGCTTTAAAGCGGCGATGGATGGTCATCCGTTCGTCATGGAAGAAAAGGAAAGCACCACCGCTAAAGCGGCAATGGAGCTGGAAAATGAAGAATTCGGCTACTGCACGGAATTTATTCTGCGTTTAAGCGAGCAGGGACAGGTCACGTTTACTGAAGATAAGATGAAGAAGGCGCTGGCCCGCCTGGGTGAATCGATCGTCGTCGTTCAGGATGACGATCTGGTCAAGGTGCACGTGCATACCCTGACCCCGGGCGACGCGCTGAACTACGCGCAGCGCTACGGTGAATTCGTCAAGCTGAAAATCGAAAACATGCAGGAACAGCACAACACGATCATGAACGAATCGCTGCCGGAAAAAGCGGAAGCCCCGGTGGAAGAAAAAGATTACGCTCTGATTGCGGTTGCGGCCGGGGACGGCTTGAAGAAGCTGTTTGAGGAATACCGCGTCGACGTCGTGATTTCCGGCGGGCAGACGATGAATCCGTCGACTGAGGATTTTGTCGCGGCGATCAAGAAAGTCAAGGCGAAGCATATCTTCATCCTGCCGAATAACTCCAATATCATCCTGGCGGCGCAGCAGGCCGCGGCGGTGATGGAAGACCAGGATATCCGGGTTCTGCAGACAAAATCGATCCCGCAAGGCTTATCCGCCTGCATCATGTTCAATCCGGAAGTCTCCGCGGAAGAAAACGAAGCGGAAATGACAGCTGCGCTGCAGCATGTCAAAACGGGACAGATCACCTATGCGATCAAGGATACAACCTTCGACGGCATGGAGATCGTAGCCGGGGATTACATGGGCATCGCCGAGAAGTCGATCGTGATTTCAACGCCGAATAAAATGGATGCGTGTCTGCGGTTACTGGACAGCCTGATCGACGGGGATTCGGAGATCGTGACGGTACTTGCGGGCGAAGACGCCAGCGAGGAAGAAACATCCCAGATCGCTCGTTACATCGAAGATCAGTTCGGCGTGGAAACGGATATCCAGGCCGGCGGTCAGCCTGTCTACTCGTTTATCTTTGGCGTCGAATAAGTCGAAGGGACAACGTTGTAAATATTGCAGGTCTGAAGTTTAAACTTGTCAGATACAGAAAATCGACGGAATGCGGAAAATCTCTGCATTCCGTTTTAAAATTTTTTCATGATTCGCATTTGTTTTGAATGTTTTATTGATTTCTTTCTTCGCTTATTCCAGATACATAATATTGAGATTTTGTAAGTCTGATCAGCGGGTGGAATCGATAGATCCTTCGTCTGTGGATCAGAAAAATGAAATTGTGACGCGTCTGACTCCGGTTAGGATCCATCAGTAAGACTGTCTGTCTAAACGAAAGATGTCAGCTGGACAGGCTGCAAAATTGCCGGTACAATACGTTTAGGAGGTCCGGTTATGAAATTTACGCGAAGTCAGTTTGCCAAAACCTTTGGCGTCAGCATGGAATCGCTGCGTTATCTGGAAAAGAACGGAATTCTTCAGATCGCCCGCAATGAGGACAATCAGTACATGGAATACACGGAGGATCAGATTCCGATCGTGCTGTCGATTAAAAAGTTTCAGCAGGCCGGCATTCCGTTAGAGGAAATTCTGCCGCTTACCGGTTCGCAGGTACCGGATCATGCCGCGTTTCTTGAGCGCTGCATCGCGGGG
The DNA here is from genome assembly GCF_003459085.1 of Holdemania filiformis. Classification (NCBI taxonomy): domain Bacteria; kingdom Bacillati; phylum Bacillota; class Erysipelotrichia; order Erysipelotrichales; family Erysipelotrichaceae; genus Holdemania; species Holdemania filiformis. The sequence goes on from NZ_QRUP01000022.1 coordinate 55,711, forward strand.
CTGACGCGGCAGAAGGAACAGATCGAAGCATCGCTGGGGTATTTGCGGTTTATCCAGTCGGTATACCGCACGGAGATCCAATCGGCTGACCGGCTGCGGTTAAAATGGGAAGGGGAATGTTTTTACCTGCGCTTTGATCCCAAGGGAAAAAACACGCAGCTGATCCGTGAAGCGATGCAGTATCTGCCGCATGTCGACTTGATGACGATCATCGATCTGGACGAATTGGATAAGCCGCAGCCGCAGGTCCAACTGGGACTGAACCTGCCGTTGTATATCGATAGCTGCAAACCGTTGATCGAAACTGTCGCGCATTCCAATCAGCTTCATAAAACTGTTGACGGCACTTATCTCTACAAAGTGATTTTCAAAGAGAATATTCTGCGGATTACCCGTGCGGATATCGAGGACATGCTCGATTATGCCGCACAGCATCAGTTTGTGCTCCAACAGGAAATCTTCGGCTTCGTCATGGGGCCGGAAATCAAAGACGGCCGGAAAGGTTTTTATATCCGCTTATATTGTCTGATGGAGAAGGATGAAACAGACCTGGCAGGACTGCCGCAGTCTGGATAAGCTGGCATTAAAAAACGGGTCTGATCCATTTGACCGTGATTTCGACGAAGAACATCCAAGGAAAACCGCAGCGTGAAATAAACTTTTGATCGTTGAAGGACCTTTAAAAATGGTCAACAGCACACATAAAGTTTGGGCCAGCCCCAGACTTTTTTGATATTTTCACCTGATTATGCTTATCAATTCACAAATAAGAGCGCAGAAATTCACAAATTATCCTCTTGACCTTGGTGCTGCCCCAGAATTTATGATAAGGCTATCAGAAAAGAGGGAAAAGAATGAAACAAAAACAAATTTCACGCCGGGCCTTTTTAAAGGGCACGGCAGCCGGCGCGCTGGGGATGGCGGCCGCGGGGCTGTTCGGCGGCTGCGCTAAGGACAATTCCGAGACCGCTGTACCGGAGCCGACGGACGCTCCGCAGAATATCGCAATTGACTGGCTGGGCAGTGCTCCGGTTATCGACGACTCCCAGGTCGTCGCGACATATGATTGCGACGTTGTGGTCATCGGCGCCGGAACTGCCGGCTTGTTTGCAGCCTGCGCGGCTGCGGAGGAAGGCGCTAATACGATCTTGGTCGAGAAATTCGGCGAGGAATACGGCGGATCCGGAATTCGCGATACGCTGGCGGCGGTGAATTCCCGTCAACAGATTGAAAACAACGACAATCCGGATCCATTCGACGTGATGACGGAAATGTATCGACAGTCCAACGGTTACGGCGATCAGCGCCTGTTTAAGGTTTGGGCTGAGCATTCCGGCGAAGCGATCGACTGGTATGGCGATTTGTTGGAAAAAAACGGCCTGCGGCTGCGTCATGAAGTCGACGATCACAGCAAAGCAGTCCGCTATCCGATTTACGATGTCGGCCATTCGCTGCAGATGAGCGATACCCAGGGCGCGGAAGGCGTGACTGCCAAGATCTTAAAGGATTACGGTCAGAGTCTGGGACTGACGATTCATTACAATACGGCACTGACCTCGCTGATCAAAGACGGCGAACAGGTCATCGGCCTGTACGCGGCGGTGGAAGGCGGCTATGCCCGCTACAACGCGGCCAAGGGAGTGATCGTCTGCACCGGAGGCTACAGCCTGAACAAAGACATGCTTCAGGCACTGCAGCCGGAAACTGTAAAGATGACCAATATCAACTATTCCTATCCGGGCAGTACGGGCGACGGGATCAAAGCGTGCCTGTGGGCCGGAGCGGCAATGGATGAAACCCATGCCGGCATGTTGTTCGACCGCGGCGCCGTCAAACCGGACCAGACCGGCTGCGATGAACAGGGCGTGCTGTTCTGGATGGGTTCTCAGCCGTTTCTGAAGGTCGATCTCAACGGTCAGCGTTTTACCAATGAAAGCGGCTGTTACGATCATATCCTGCACGACGCTTACAATCTGCCGGGGATGACCTACGCGATGATCTGGGACGCTAATTATATTCAGGACATGGAGCGCTTCGACACCCATGGCTGCAGCCGGATGTTTCCGCACGCTAACGGCGCGGAGTCGGTGTGGCCGCTGGAATTCAACGAAGCGGTATTTATGAGTCAGTACCGCGAACAAGGAATCGTCGTTTCCGCGGATACGATCGAGGAACTGGCGGATAAGCTGGGACTGCCGCGGGAAGCACTGAAGGCAACGGTGGAACGGTACAACGAATTAGCGGATAAACAGCAGGATGAGGATTTCGGAAAGGAACCGTTCCGGTTGTCTGCGCTGCGTCAGGCTCCGTTTGAAGGCGTACGCATGAGCGGCGGCTACTTTATCTGCACGCTGGATGGAATTAAGATCGATACCCACATGAACGCACTGACGCCGCAGGGAACTCCAATCGAAGGATTGTACGTTGCCGGGGATTGTTCCGGCGGTTACTTTGACGGCAGTTATCCAAATCTGTTGGCGGGCTGCGCGGCTGGCCGGTCTGTGACTTTCGGTCGGCTGGCAGGCAAGCTGGCGGCTCACCGCGAAAAGTAAGAATATGAAACGAGTCTCTGAAATTAACAAAAGAAGTCCTTTCAATTGAGTTTTGAAAGGACAAAGGATTGAACTTGTCAAAAACCGGAATTGCCTCACTCTGTTCTTTAGAGACGAAAGTGGCGAAACCGGTTTTTGTTTTCCAGGAAAGTTCGGTCCATGCTGACAGGAAAAAATAGATCTGAAAAGATTTGAAAATGAACAATAATGTCAAAACTTACGAAAGAAAAAACGACAGATTAAGTTATTAAAGCAGGGTGCTTTTAATAGATAAGATACGTCAAAAATGTTAACAAAACAAACCATATTTGCGGCTGCGGGAATAGCTTGCTTATTGATTTTAACATTAAAAGGGATATAATTTATTTAAGGAATAAGAGATTCTGAAAATTCGATAGAAGGTGAATCAATTTATGAAGAAAAAGAGTGTTTTAGGAGATGTTATCAAATTTGTGCTTATCTTTTTTATATTGACAATCGTATGGTTATTTGTTTTCGCCGCGATCAATAATGATCCATCAAGCGTCGATTACGAACCTTTTCCGGGCGCTAGCTTTGTATTTGCATTTATCACGACATTGATTTGGGTTTCGCTTTCCAATTATAATTATTTACAACAAAGCAAACAATCCGTCGATGCTGCATACCATAATATTAAAGCTCAAATTGATAAACGAGATGCTTTGCTTGAAAAAGCAAACGGCATTGTAAGCGGTTATATGCGGCATGAGGAGGCCGTTTATTCTTCAAGAAAAGAATTGGATTATACAAACATAGCGATATTAGTAGAAAGTTATCCGGAATTAAAAGCGAACCAATCTGTTATGGAATTATTAAAACAAATTGATGCATGCGAAAACGAAGTTGCTTTAAGAAAAGAAACTTACAATAATTTAGTAAATCAGTTTAACAGCACAATTCATAGCTTTCCCGTGAATCTAGTTTCGAATATGTTTAGATTTAACGATGCATTGTATTATGATAAACGAAAAGAATTAGAAAAATAAAGGAAAGAATTGAAGGCATTTTTCTGATCTGCGATATAAAAATATTACCAATTCGACAGAAAGCTTTGTTGATCTTATAAAGAAGGTATATATTTTTAGATAAAAGGTTTGCGATCGGCTCTTTTTTCAGGTTACAAAATGCTCGTTGAAAAAATCAGAGTATAACGTGAAAAAATTCTTTAATAAGGTAGACATAGTAATAAATCCATTCTAAAGTGTTGTTTTTTGTCAAATTACATTTAAGGGTTTATTACTTTTTTTGTAAATCCTTTTCCGCAATCCTTTTCCACTATCAATTTTCAAGTTCGCTTGGCGCTGACTTGAAAAATAAGGTATAATAAAGCTATTCTTGTTTGAAAGGAGGAAGAATCAATGGCGCTGACGTTAAAACAGTTGAAAATGACCCCGAAGCGGACCGAGCTGTTAGAGAAAATGGGGCTGACGGACAGCGACGCGATTCTGATGTGCGTGCCGCTGCGCTATCAAAGCCGCGAGGTGATTCCTTATGATCAATGGCAGGTGAAAAGCGAGGTTATTCTGGAAGGCCAGATTGTGCGGCCGGCGCGGACGATGCGGGTTCGCGGCGGCAAGACGATGACGAAGTTCCAGTTGGAAAATGACGACGATTGCTTTGAGATCACGATATTCAACCGCCCCTGGGCCAGTAATCTGACGGTGGGCCAGCGCGTGACGGTGATCGGCTATTACCAGGGCGGAAACAAGATTACAGCCACGACGTACAACTCGCAGCCGCTGCAGGAACAACTGGGCGTTACGCCAGTCTATCCTTTAAAGGAAGGCATGACGCAGAAGATGATGCAGGAAATTATCAAAAAAACCTTCATCACCGCTCAATCACATATTGAAGAGCTCGTACCGCCTTCGCTGCAGACACAATACCGCCTGCTGCCGAAAAAGACGGCGCTGCGCTGCCTGCATTTTCCACGCTCCATGGATGAGGTCTACCAGGCGACGCGGACGCTGAAATACGAGGAGTTTCTTAAATTTCATCTTGTGCTGGAGATGATTCACCGGCAACAGACCGAAACCGTGACGAAGAAAGCCAAGCAATTCGACGCTGAACAGGTGTACGCGCTGGCGAATCATCTCTCGTTCGCGATGACCCCGGATCAGTTCAAAGCGGTGCGGGATATTCTGGCCGACATGGGCAGCGATAAAATCATGTATCGGTTAATCCAGGGCGACGTCGGCTGCGGCAAAACCCTGGTCGCTTCGCTGGCTTTGTATGCCTGTGTGCTCAGCGGTCACCAGGGCGCGATCATGGCCCCAACGGAAATCCTTGCCCGTCAGCATGCCGTTTCCTTAAAGAAGCTTTTCGCCGGTCTGCCGATCAAGATCGACGTGCTTTGTTCGTCGCTGCCTTCGGCAAAGAAGAAAGAAGTGCTGCAGGCGATGAAGGACGGAACCTTGAATCTGGTCGCCGGCACGCACGCGCTTTTTCAAAAGGAAGTGGAGTTTGCCAAACTGGGGCTGGTCGTCGCTGACGAGCAGCACCGCTTCGGCGTGGAACAACGCCGCGCGTTAAAGGAAAAGGGCGAGAAGGTCGACTTTCTGTTGATGAGTGCGACGCCGATCCCACGGACGCTGGCCGCGACGCTCTACGGCGACATGGATATCTCGACGATCATGACGATGCCGCCGGGCCGCAAACCGATCCAGACTCGGTTAGTGGAGGAAAACAGCCTGCGTACGATCATGCCGCAGCTGTTGGACCAGTTGGAGCAGGGTGGTCAGATTTACATCGTCTGCAGCGCGATCGAGGAAAATGAAAACTTCGACGGCCGCAACGTGCTTGATATTTTTGAAAGCTTAAGCGAAGCCTTTTCAGGCAAGGCCAAGCTGGGTCTGATGCATGGGCGCATGAGCAGCGAGGAAAAGGAACGGGCGATGCACGATTTTGAGGCCAATACGACGCAGATTTTAGTGTCGACGACGGTCATTGAGGTCGGCGTCAACGTCGTCAACGCCTGCTGCATGGTGATTTACGACGCGCATCGCTTTGGTCTGTCGCAGCTTCATCAGCTGCGCGGACGGGTGGGCCGCGGCCGCCGGCAGGGCTATTGTTTTTTACTGACCGCAAGCAAGGATCCGGAAAGTCTGGCCCGCTTGAAAATCATGGAACAGACGACGGACGGTTTCGAGATCGCGATGAAAGATCTGGAACAACGCGGACCAGGCGAGCTGCTGGGTACCCGTCAAAGCGGGGTGCCGGGCCTGATTTTAGGCGATCTGGTCGCCGATACCAAGATCATTCAGACTGCCCGTCAGGATGCGGTGCGAATTCTGAACGATCCGGACAACGTGGAGTTTCAGCCGTTGTTAACTAAAATCCGGAAAGAAAATGAATCCGCTATTTCTTATATGGATTAATCACGATATAATAAAATAAGAGAATCAGAAAGGAAGAAAAAAATGAAAATATGCGAATGGCTTGAAGCACGAGGAATTCATTGCAAAGACAGCCGGTTGATCGAGCAGGCTTTTGTGCATTCCTCGTATGTCAATGAACATAAGCAGCTGAAACATGATAACGAGCGCCTGGAATTCATGGGCGACGCGGTACTGCAGCTGTGGGTTTCGGATAAATTGTTCCGTCTGGATCCGCCGCTGGACGAAGGACACATGACGACCTTCCGCGCGCAGCTGGTGTGCGAGGAGGCGTTAGCGATCTATGCCCGGCAGCTGCAGCTGAATTCCTTCTTGAAGCTGGGCGTGGGCGAGGAAAAAACCGGCGGCCGCGAGCGGGATTCGATCATTGCCGATATGTTTGAAGCGATGCTGGGCGCGCTGTATGAGGACAGCGGGATGGAGCCGATCGACAACATTCTGACAGAAGTGATCATGCCGCATTTAAGTCATCCGGAAGAGCCGATCATCGTCGATTATAAGACGAAGCTGCAGGAATACGTTCAGTCCGATTCCCGCAAGACCGTGACCTATGAGGTCATCAACACGACGGGACCTTCCAATAAACCGGAATTTGAAGTTCAGGTCAAGCTGGAAGGCATCATCTTGGGTACCGGCAAGGGCAATTCCAAGAAGAAAGCGGAACAAAAAGCCGCTCAGAACGCGTTTGAAAAGATGGTGCTGTGAAGATGAACAAGGGAAACTTCGGAACGCTGCAGGACGGCCGGTCCGCGCAGTGGTTAGAAATTGAAAATGATAAGCTGCGGGTGCGCGTCAGCGATTACGGCGCCACGCTGGTTTCACTGTGGGTCAAGGACGCACAGCTTGACGCGGTGCTGGGCTTCGATCAGGTCGACGGCTATCAGCAGTCCGTCAAATACATGGGGGCGATGATCGGGCGTGTCGCCAACCGCATTAAGGACGGTCAGTTCACGCTCGATGGACAGGTTTATACGCTTTACCGCAACGATAAAGGCAATACGCTGCACGGTGGTCAGGAAGGGTTTGACGCGAAGTTGTGGACGGTAAGAGAACATACTTCCCAGACGGTTACGCTGGAGCTGGTATCGCCGGCGGGCGACGAAGGCTTTCCCGGCGAACTGACGGTCACGGTGACCTATGCTCTGGCAGGCAGCCGGCTGTCGATCACAACCCGGACGCGCACGACCGCCGCGACGCCGGTATCGCTGACCAATCACGCGTATTTCTCGCTGAACGGACAGCATCCATCGTTAGACGGGCATTGGATCCAGGTGGATGCCGATGAAATCGGTCTGCTCGATCCTAACGGCTGCACAAGGCCGGAAACGCTCGAGGTTGAAGGCACCGTCTTTGATCTGCGCCAGCCGAAGCGGCTGACCGAAATCTTAAATCAGCATCACAGCCAGCTGGAAATTGCCGGCGGGCTGGATCATAACTATGTGCTCAACGGCGTCGGCTTCCGACCGGTCGCCAGCTTGGTCAAAGGCGGGCTGACGATGCGGGTGCTGAGCGATATGCCGGATATGCACGTCTACACCGCCAATTTCTTAAACAGCGAGGTTGGCCGCAACGGGACGCGGTATACGCCGCATTGCGCGGTCTGCTTTGAAACGCAGTATTATCCCAACAGCGTGAATGATCCGTCGAAGATCTCCTGCATTCTCAATCCGGGAATCACGGCGGAGCATTGCACGGCGTTTGAATTTGATCAGGAGGATCAGGCATGAACAAGTCAGAGCTTAAAGCAGCGTTGGAACAACAGCGGCCGCGGATTACCAGCCTGTATGGTCAGGAACAGGAGGAGCGTCAGATCGCGCGCTACGGCCAGTTGATTGACGATTACGAAAGAGCGTTTGGGAACACGGACTGCGCTTTGTTTTCTGCCCCGGGACGGACGGAGGTCGGCGGCAACCATACCGATCATCAGCACGGACGGGTTTTGGCGGCCAGTGTAAACATGGACGCCGCGGCGGCGGCCGGTCAGCGGGAAGGTGAGGTCGTCTTTTACTCGGAGGGCTTTGAGATTAAGCCGGTGTCATTAGCGGATCTGTTTGTCCATCCGGAAGAAAAAAATACGTCAGAAGCACTGATCCGCGGCGTGCTGGCCGGATTTGTCCAGCGCGGCTACAAGATCGGCGGATTTCAGGCCGTTTCCAACAGCACGGTGCTGAAAGGTTCGGGGATTTCTTCCTCCGCTGCTTTTGAAGTGCTGGTCGGCACGATTTTGTCGCATTTGTATAATGACGGACAGGTTTCCGCGCAGGAGATCGCCAAGATCGGTCAATATGCCGAGAACGTGTATTTCGGCAAGCCGAGCGGACTACTCGATCAGATGGCTTGTTCCGTCGGCAACTTTGTTACCATTGATTTCAAGGATCCGCAGAATGTGCTGGTGGAACAGGTTGATTTTGATTTTAATCACAGTCAGATCGCGCTGTGCCTGGTCGATACGCGCCAGGATCACGCCGACCTGTCGGACGAATATGGTCTGATGCCTGCGGAAATGCGTCAGGTCGCGGCCTATTTTGGCGCCGAGGTGCTGCGCCAGGTGGATCCGGCTGAATTCTACCGCCGGCTGCGCGAGGTGCGCGCTCAGGTTCAGAACGACCGTGCGATCCTGCGGGCGATTCATTTTTTCGAGGAAGACGCGCGGGTGCCGCTGCAGGTGCAGGCGCTGAAGGACCATGATCTGAAGCGTTTCTTTGAACTGGTGATCGAATCCGGTCATTCCAGTTTCATGTATCTTCAAAATGTAACCAGTCCGAGCAATATCCGGCATCAATCGCTGGCCCTGGCGCTGGCCTTGTCGGAAAACGTGCTGAAGGGGTATGGCGCGTGGCGCGTCCACGGCGGCGGTCTGGCGGGAACGATTCAGGCGTTTGTGCCGTTAGCGTTGCTGGAAACCTATCAGAAGGTTATGGACGACTGCTTCGGCGCAGGCAGCTGTCATGTTTTATCAATCCGTCCGGAAGGCGGAGTCCGGCTGATCTAAAAGAACCTTTATGGTTCTTTTTCTGTTTTGTCAAGCAGAAAAATGGGAATTCAGACACTTTCCTGAAAATGGAGATTGTGAAGAAGTAATTTAATTTAACTTGTTGAATTCAAGGTTTATTCGCTATATACTTAAATTATGAAAGGGATTGCAGAAAGGATGAGAGAACATGGTTGAAATTTTAGAAGCTCGTGTCCTGAACCCGCAGATTACGCTGCTGAAGTTAAAAGCAGAGCGGATCGCAAAGAAGGTTCAGCCAGGACAGTTTGTGATTCTTCATCAGGATGAAAAAGCAGAAAGGATCCCGTTAACGATCGCGGATTCTGATCCGCAGGAGGGCACGATCACGGTGATCGTACAAGCCGCGGGCGAATCGACGAAGCGGCTGTGCGCCTTAAAGACCGGGGATTCGATCCGCGATGTTGTCGGGCCGTTAGGACAGGCGACAGATTTTGAAGGGGCGCAGAATATCTGCGTGATCGGCGGCGGCGTCGGATGCGCGATCGCGTATCCAAGCGCGAAGGCCTGCCACCAACGGGGCGCACATGTCGAGTTGATCGCCGGCTTCAAAAATGAATCGCTGGTTATTTTAAAAGAGGAAATGGCAGCGATCGCGGACGAGTTTACGTTGATCAGCGACGATGGCAGCACCGGAAAGCAGGGCTTTGTCACCGATGCGCTGAAAGAAAAGCTGGAACAGGGAAAGAAATATGATTTAGTCATCGCCATCGGACCGATCATCATGATGAAGATGGTCTGCAAGGTGACGGAAGCGGCTGGAATTAAGACGCTGGTCAGCTTGAATCCAATCATGATCGACGGCACCGGCATGTGTGGCGGATGCCGCGTCACCGTCGGCGGCAAGGTGAAGTTCGCCTGTGTGGACGGTCCGGATTTCGACGGCCACCAGGTCGATTTCGACGAGTTAATGCAGCGCAACCGCACGTATATGGAAGATCACCGCTGTCATCTTGAGGAGGCGAAATAACATGCCGAATATGCAGAATGAAAAAACGCCGATGCCTTTGCAGGAAGGGTTGGTGCGGATTACAAACTTTGAAGAAGTTGCATTAGGTTATACCGAGGAACAGATGATTAACGAGGCAGATCGCTGCCTGCACTGCGTCAATCATCCTTGTACAGCAGGCTGTCCGGTTTCTGTCATGATTCCGGACTTCATCAAAGCGCTGAAGCAGGGCAGGATCGACGAAGCTTACGGCATCATTACCAAGACCAACAGCTTCCCGACAATCTGCGGCCGCGTCTGTCCGCAGGAAAACCAGTGTGAAAAGAACTGTGTCCGCGCGATCCGCGGGGAAGCGGTGGCGATTGGCCGGCTGGAGCGGTATGTCGCCGACCATCACACACCAGTGCTGCAGGAAAAGCCGCAGCCGAATGGAGTCAAGGTGGCGGTTGTCGGTTCTGGTCCGGCGGGGCTGGCCTGCGCGGCGGATTTAGCGAAGGAAGGCTTCGCGGTGACGATTTATGAAGCTTTGCATGAGGCGGGCGGCGTCTTGCGCTATGGCATTCCGGAATTCCGTCTGCCGAAGCGGATCGTCGACGAACAGCTCGATCAGTTGAAACACCTGGGCGTTGTGATTGAAACCAACGTCATTGTCGGCAAGACCTTGACGATGCAGGAATTGGAAGACGAGGGCTTCCAGGCGGTCTTTATCGGCAGCGGCGCCGGTCTGCCGAAGTTCATGGGCATTCCGGGGGAAACCGCGGCCGGCGTCTTCAGCGCTAATGAAGTGCTGACGCGAGTCAATTTGATGAAAGCCTACCGCGAGGATCATCTGACGCCGTATTATCAAAGCAATCACACGATCGTCGTAGGCGGCGGCAACGTCGCAATGGATGCCGCGCGCTGCGCCCGCCGGCTGGGCAAAAAAGTGACGGTCGTTTACCGCCGGTCCTTGGCGGAAATGCCGGCGCGTAAGGAAGAAGTCGAGCATGCGATGGACGAGGACATCACGTTTATGACGCTGCACAATCCGGTTGAAATCTACAAGGATGAGAAAGGCTTCGTCAAAGGCGTGAAGCTGGAGAAGATGGAGCTGGGCGAACCGGATGAGCGCGGCCGGCGTTCCCCGGTACCAACCGGAGAAATGATCGATTTGGTCTGCGACTGCGTGATCATGGCTTTAGGCACATCCAGCAATCCGCTGCTTGTCCGCAGCGAACCTCGTTTACAGACCAATGCCCGCGGGTGTCTGGTCGTGAACGAAGAACAGGAAACAACCATGAAGAACGTCTACGCCGGCGGCGATGCGGTCAGCGGCGCGGCAACGGTCATCCTGGCGTTAGGTGCGGGGAAGAAAGCGGCCGCCTCGATCATCAAGGCGCTGACGCCGAATAAAGCGTAATACAAAAGTCTTGGAGAGCTGCGCAGGTTGAGAGAAGCGCAGCTTTTCTCATTTTTTAAAACAAGCAAGGAGGAAACAAAATGCTTCCTTATCGAACAGTGCTTTTTGATTTTGATTATACGCTGGGCGATTCCAGCCGTGGAATTGTGACGAGCGTCAACGCTGCGCTGACGGCTCTGGACTATCCCGTACCGGAACCGAATCCGCAGGGAATTCACCTGGCGAGGCAGCGGTTGGAAAGTACACCCGAAACAACGCTGTATGTGGGTGACAGCGTCGTCGATGCGCTGGCGGCCCGCCAGGCTGGGTTTGCATTTGCGGCTGTGCTGACCGGCACGACGCCGGCGGAGGCTTTGCAAGCTTATCAGCTCTGCACACTGCTGCGGGGAAGTTCAGAAATCGTGACGATGATCGAAAGTGTCTGACTGGCAAAGAATCGTGAATAGTCTTGACGATAATTTTCGCGAATGAGAGAGAAACAACCTCATGGATCACAAGAAAAATGATGCAAGCATTATTCTAAAAGGCAAAGCCTTTCAGAACCCCTCGTCAGTTTCTTGCCTGGAGGG
>NZ_QRUP01000023.1:0-613 GCF_003459085.1 Holdemania filiformis
CATCAGATCCGGCAGACGGCGAAAGAGGTCGTCCTGGAATGTGTGAGAAGTCATAAACCGTTAGTGATGGAAGCGCTGGATTTTGAGAAGAAGAAAAGCAACATGCGATATGGGAATCAAAAGCATAATCAAATGTTATCCGAGTTTGCGACGAAACAGATTCAGGAAGCTTTAGAAAGGAGATGTTGGAAGGAAGGGTATGGCGTTATTCAAGTAAATCCAGCATACACAAGTCAAATTGGGAGAGAAAAATACAGCCGGAAGATGGGCTGTACAGTGCACATGGCCGCTTCGTTTGTGATTGCGAGGCGCGGAATGGGATATCAGAATTAAATAGAAACGCGGTTTTTCAATCTGTCCAAAGAGAACAGCTTCCAGAGGAGAAAGCTGGAATTCGAGGCAGAATGAACTTGAAGAATCGCGAGATACACAATACGCCTGAAGGAAGAAATCTTCGATCAAGCCTTGAACTCTGGAAGCAGAGGGAGAGAAGGAAGAGATCTAAAATCAGGAATACCCTCCAGGCAAGAAACTGACGAGGGGTTCTGGAAGGTTTTGTCTTCCAGAATGATGCTTGCATCATTTTCTTGTTATCAAACATTGTATTATCACA
>NZ_QRUP01000023.1:623-64378 GCF_003459085.1 Holdemania filiformis
AACCGCAGGTTAAGAAAGTTTACCAAAACCTTCTGTCCTTTCAATTGTGTCCAGGCTCTGCGGCTGTTAAGATAAACTTAGAAAAAGCTTTTTCTTAACGATCCGCAAATTACCTGAAAGGAGATTCACCATGAAAATAAACGAAGTGATCCGCCAGCGCCGCAAGGAGCTGGGCCTGACGCAGGACCGCGTCGCCGAACTGCTGGGGGTTTCCGCCCCGGCTGTCAACAAATGGGAAAACGGCAACAGCTATCCCGATATCACGCTGCTGCCGCCGTTAGCCCGGCTGTAAAAAACAGATTTGAACACATTGCTTTCCTTTCAAGACGAGCTAACAGACTTGGAAGTTGCCAACCTGATGAACGAAGTCGCGGAGCAGGTGAAAACCGGAGATCTGGAAGCCGCGTTTGAAATGGCGCGGGACAGGGTGCGGGAATATCCTAACTGCATGACGCTGATCTACGGGATGGCCACGATGATCAAAGGCTCCGTTTCGATGACCCGGCCGGAGGACGCCCCGCGGTATAAGGCGCAGGCTGACGATTGGCTGCGGTTGTGCGCGAACGGGGAAAACCGGCATATCCGGGAATCCGCGATTGTGATGTTGTTTTCCGACGCTCTGGAACGGAAAGCGCTGGACGAAGCCCGGACGCTGCTCGATCAGCTGCCTGAACCGCTGGCGGTGGATAAGCAGCAGCTGAAAATCAATCTGCATCTTGCCAGCGGCGAGCAGGAAAAAGCGCTGGACCTGATGGAACGCCAGCTGTTAAAGACGGCGAACAACCTCATCACGCAGCTGAGCAATTTAATGGATCTCAGCTGGAAGCAGGGGCAGTGCGAGCGGGCTGAGCGCTATGGCGAGCTGTCGCGCAAGACTGCGGAACAGTTCGATCTGATGCCTTACGATCACGCGATCGCTGATTTCCTGCTGGCGTTGCAGAAGAAGGACGCAAAGACGTGTCTGGACGCCCTGCAGCGCATGCTGGAAGCGCTCAAACAACCGTGGGATCCGTCAGCTTCGCCGCTCTATCCGCATATTAAAAATACCAATGATGTCGGTTCGTTCAATAGCCTTTTAAGCAGCTCGCTGCTCAAAGAACTGCAGCGGGATGAGAAACTGGCCTTCTTACGCGAAGATCCGGCGTATGCGGAATTTGTTTCCCGCTATTTACCCCCGGCGGATCCCGCTTGATCCGCGGTGAGCTGATCGCAGATGTAGCTTTAAAGAGGATTGAAAGTTGTATTCGGACTTACTGATGACATCCTTTGGACAAAGGAAGCCAATTGTTCACGATTTCGACAGATTTCTCCGGCTGTCTATTCATTTCGGGATAAAGAAGACTATGATAAAGATAGAATCAGAGTAAAGATCTGATACCGAAAAGGGAGTGGACATGATGAAGAATTCAATGACTCGGATTTTGTGGTTTATCGCGGGGATCCTGTTGATCCTTTCCGGCTGTACGCTGCTGTTCAGACCGGATGCTTCGCTGATCTCGATGGCCGGGATGATCGGGTTTGTCATTCTGTTAAGCGGCATTTTCAACCTGACGATTTATTTTGTTTTTCATGATCTGATGCTCGGGGCCGGATGGCAGCTGTTGGACGGCATCCTGGGCGTGCTGGTCGGCTTTATGTTTCTGGGCAACAGCGTGCTGGTGGCTTCCGTTCTGCCGTATATCTTCGGCATGTGGATCATGTTTTCCGGTCTGTCCAAGCTGGTCGGCGGCTTCGATCTGAAAAAGCTGAACTTTGATGGCTGGGGCTGGCTGGTTTTGATCGGTGCGGCGATGACGGTTTTGGGGCTGTTGACATTCTTCAAGCCGATGATCGGCACGGTGGCACTGTCGACAATCTTCGCGATCGCCCTGATCGTAGAAGGCGTGCACGCCTTATTGCGCGGGATTTATTCCCAGCGCTTCTGGCTGTAACTTTCTGAAATCAGCACAGACGAAACAAAACGGGAAGACCGTACAAAGGGATTGAGCAATCCCAATACCGGCTTCCCGTTTTTAACGTTTCCCCGTAAACAGTTTGACAGCGTGTCAGTCGTTCTTTAGAATGAAAATAAAGAATAAGCGGATTGAAGGTCCGCTATCCAGGAAGCGAGGAGCGGCTTATGAAAGCTATGGAACAAGCGCTGGCGCTCATGAATGAACGGTTCGGCAAGGATACGGAACTCTCCCTGGCGACGCTGGACGGCGAACAACCGGCGGTGCGGATCGTCAACAGCGTTTATCAGGACGGTTCATTTTACGTCATTACCGATCAACGGTCGCGGAAGATGAAACAGATCGCGGCTCATCCGCAGGTCGCGGTCTGCGGATTCTGGTTCAGCGCCTCAGGCATCGGAGAGAATTTGGGCGCGCTGAAGCTGAAACAGAATCAGGCTAAGCGGCAGTGGCTGGAAACCGCTTTCTCCGCCTGGCTGGGCAACGGCCATATCGATCTTGATAATCCGAACACGATCCTGTTGCGGATCCGCCTGACCCAGGGCGTGCTGATGAGCCATGGAACGCGGTACGATCTGGATTTTACACAGAAAGAAAACTCCGTATAAATAAAGAAAATCTCCAAAGCCCAACGACCCGGAGATCTTTTAATTTGTTATTCTGTTGGCTGCGCAGGCAGAAGGTGTTCCTGGAAATATCCGGCAGATTGGCGACCTTGATCCTTGTGTTCTTGTTGCGGACATATCAAAAAAATTTGATATAAGAATAGACAAACACCGTGAATTCATCTATAATTGAAACACATCAAAAAATTTTGATCTGAGGAGGGGGACGATGATGGAATATTCCAGCGATACCAAAATCTTTAAAGCGTTTTGTGATGAAAACCGGCTGAAAATCCTGGAGCTGCTCAAAGACGGCGAAAAGTGCGCCTGCCGGTTGATCGAGATTTTGGATATCCGTCAGTCCGCGTTATCCTATCACATGAAGATTCTGTGCGATTCGGGTATCGTTGTCAGCCGTCAGGATGGGAAATGGACGCATTACCGGCTGAACGAGGAAGGTATTGAACAGGCTGTGCGAAGACTGACTTTCCTGACGGGTCGGAAAACGGACGAAATGTAAAAGTCATCCGCGGATGACTTTTAAAAAATTCCAACATATCAAAATATTTTGATTTGAATGAGGAAGGAAGTGTAAAATGGAGTTTTTACGAAACCTTTTATTGCTGATCCAGGATCAGATTCTGGGAATGCGGTGGCTGAATCAAGGGATCGGCCTGCTTTTGGAGAAATTGGGTCTGGATGTGACGTCGAGATGGGGCGGGAGCGTGCATTTCTTCCTGTATGACGTGATTAAAATCACGGTGCTGCTGTGCCTGCTGATCTTGTTGATTTCTTATATTCAGAGTTATTTTCCACCGGAGCGCAGCCGGAAAATTCTGACGCGCTTCCATGGCGTTGGGGCGAACCTGATTGCCGCGCTGCTGGGCACGGTGACGCCGTTTTGTTCCTGCTCGTCGATTCCGCTCTTTATTGGATTTACCAGCGCGGGGCTGCCGTTAGGCGTGACGTTCTCATTTCTGATTTCATCGCCGATGGTGGATCTGGGAAGCTTGGTTTTATTAATGAGTATCTTCGGCGCGAAAATCGCCGTGCTGTATGTGATCATTGGTTTAGTGATCGCGGTAGCCGGCGGGACATTGATCGAAAAGCTGCGGCTTGAGGATCAGGTTGAGGAGTTTATCCGCTCAGCCCGGGCCGGGGCTGTGGAGGATGTCGTCATGACACGGAAAGACCGGCTGACTTATGCCCGCCAACAGGTTCAGGAAACGTTAAGTAAGGTGTTTCCCTACATTTTAATCGGCGTCGGCGTCGGCGCGGTGATTCATAACTGGATTCCGGAAGCGTGGATCGAAGCGCTGCTCGGCACGAAGAATCCGTTGGGCGTCGTCCTTGCGACGTTAGTCGGGGTTCCGATGTACGCTGATATTTTCGGCACCATCCCGGTTGCGGAAGCACTGTTGGCCAAAGGGGCGCAGCTGGGCACGATTCTGGCGTTTATGATGGCGGTGACGACGCTCAGTCTGCCGTCGATGATCATGCTGAAAAAAGCTGTGAAACCGAAGCTGCTGGCGGTGTTCATCGCCGTTTGTACGATTGGAATTATTCTGGTCGGCTATCTGTTTAACGGCTTTCAGGGATTTTTAATCTAAGGAGGAAAAAGCTATGCGGATTTTTGGAAAACAAACTGCCGGGAAGGATTGCGGCTGTCAGGCGCCTTCCATCAAAGCGGCCGCAGTGAATCCGGACGAAACGGAAGCTGCGGTTAAGATTCTGGGTTCCGGCTGCGCCAAATGCGCGGCGCTGGAAAAGGCTGTCAGGACAGCTGCGGAAGAGCTGGGACTGAACTGGCCGATCGCCCATGTGACGGACTGGACTGAGATTGCCGCCTATGGCGTAATGAGCACGCCGGCGCTGGTCGTGAACGGGAAAGTCGTTTCTTATGGCAAAGTGCTGAGCGTCGATGAAGCGAAGACCCTGCTGAAGCCATTCTGTTGATAGCGCTGTTTTCGCCCATCCTGAAAAAACTCCGGAAAACGCATGCTTCCCGGAGTTTTTTTATTTGCTATTCTGTTTGTTGCGCAGATGCATGTAGACGGTGTTCTTGGAAATATCCAACAGATTGGCGACCTTGATCACCGCGTCCTTGATGTTGAAAATCCCGTAATCATCCAGTCCCATCACGATCATTTTGTTTTTATTCGACGGCGCGATGGATGAATCGTTCATCACCCGTTCGCGGATGCTGCGCAGCGTCGATTCGATCAGTTCGTCAGAATTGTCCGCAAAGTTTTCCATCGCCGGCTGGCCTAACAACCCCGGTGTCTGCGGGACTAACGTCTTCACAAAATCATTCAGCGAGGTGTTCATATACAGATTCATGCAAAGCAGGCCGATGATTCTGCGCTTTTCTCCGCGAATCGCAATCGTCGTCGATTTCAGCGGTTCGCCTTTTTTATTCGTGCTGAAATAGGTGATATAATCCTTGTCCGTATTTTCAATCTTTTCCAGCATGTTTAACGCCAGATCGGTGATCGGCGCGCCGATCTTTCTACCGGTATGCGATCCGTTGATGATGTTGATCACGGAATGTTCGTAATTTTCTAAGGAGTGCAGGACAATTTCATACCCTTCCCCCAGATAACAGGCCAGCCCTTCGATCATGTTGGAATAGGAGTTCAGAATTTCCTGATCTACCAGGGTCAGGTCGACAGATTGATAAGCCATAGTCTTTCCTCTTTTCTTCCATTTATTGTAAACGATCAACCCCGGTTCTGGCTATATGTAAGTACGCTTGTTTTTCCAGCTTTGGCGTTTTCCGCCGTGATTAAGCGGGTGATTGAGAATTCTGTTCCATTGGTAATCACGCAGGGAATCGTCATATCATACCCTTTCGCCTGCAGCGCTTCCAAATCGAAGTGAATCAAGGTCGTGCCGGGTTTGATTTTATCGCCTTCTCGGACGAAGCATTCAAAGCCCTTGCCCTTTTCGTTCACGGTGTCCATGCCGATGTGGATCAGAAATTCCAGGCCGTCCTCCGCGCGCAGACCGATCGCGTGCAGCGTCGGGAAGACCATCAGCACCGTGCCTTTAAACGGCGCGACGATATACTCTCCGGCAGGCATGACCGCGAAGCCGTCGCCCATCATTTTCTGGCTGAACGTCGCGTCCTGCACCTGCTCGAGCGGAATGATCCGGCCGTCGCAGGGAGCCAGCACCGTCGGTTCGGTTTCTTTCTTTTTCAACAAGTTAAACATGGTTTTCCTCCTGCCACTGAATCAGCGCGGCCTTGATCCGTTCTAAAGCGGCGATCACCTTGGCGTCGTCCCGATACACGCCCAGCACGATGCGCAGATGACCTTCCCCGCCCGGGCCGTAGTTTTTCCCATCGTTGACGGCGACTTGAGCGTGCTTCACCAGATACTGCACGATCTGCGAGGAATCGCCCAACCGGGACACGTCCACCCAGCACAAGAAGCCGGACTGCGGCAGATCGGCGTGCACGTTGGGAATGGAGTTGAGAATCTTTTCCGCGGCCTGCCGGCGGATGTCGAACGCCCGTTCAAATTCCTGCATAAACGACGGATCCTCCAGAGCGGCGATCAGCGCTTTCTGGCAGGCGGTGTTGGTCGCGCCCAAAACGGAAACCGCGTTGGCGTACAGCGAATCCATGATCTCATCGCCGCAGACCAGATAACCGACGCGCAAACCGCTCAGGCCCATACCCTTGGAAAAGGAGAAGACCGTCACGGTGCGCTCAAACATGCCGTCCATGGCCGCCGGGGTGATCATTTCATTCTCATAACAGAAGTCTTCAAACGCCTGGTCGCAGACCAGAATCAGGTCGTGGCGGATCACAAAGTCCCGCAGAATTTCCAGCGACTGCCGGTTATAAACGGTGGTTGTCGGATTGTTCGGATGGGTCAGCACGATCATTTTTGTTTTTTCGCTGACGCTTTGTTCCAGCAGCTCCGCTTCCAGCTGATAGCCGGTTTCCGGACGCAGCGGAACCGGAACGACGCGTCCGCCCATAATTTCAATGTTCAGCGTGTTGTTAGGATAGCTGGGCGAGGGAATCAGAACTTCGTCGCCATCCTCAATAAACGGCAGGATCGCGAAGTACAGGCCGCTGTCCGAGCCGGGCGTGATCAGGATGTTGCCCTCAGGATCGACAAGCAGGTGATTCTTTGTTTTCAGCTTTTCCGCGATTTTTGCTTTCAGCTGGGAGGAACCGATCGGCGCGGTGTAGTGCGGCGCGGACGGGTGCCGGATCGCGTCGATCAACGCCTGCTCGACATGCTTGGGCATGGAGGCGTCCGGCATAAACGGATCAGCCCAGCCCATTAACGCAACGCCCTGCTTTTCCATTTCTTGATAGGCGCTGCCGACATCCGCCTTTTCCACAGCGGTAAACAAACCGCCCTCGGCTTTGCGGAAAGCCGGAATCATTTTCTCTTTCATCATGTTGTTTCCTTTCTATGAAACAGGGGCTGCCTGGCGCAGCCCTGTTCTCATCATGCATTGCAGACTATGTCCCTTTTTCCAAGGGAGCGGCAAGCTGAACCGCCGGCGTGGGAGGAACCGGCAGTTCAGCGGAAAGGGTCAGACTCAGCGGTTTTCGTCGAAGCCGAAGACGACTGTCAGCACCGCGGAGACGATAAACGAGATCGCAAACGCCGCCATGACCAGCCAGACGTTGCTCGGATTGTCGCCGATGAACATCGCAAAGTTCAGGAACGACGGGCCGCCCATCGCATAGGCTTTCAAAGCGAAGAAGGAAGCGAACGCACCGCCGCAGGCGCCGCCGATGGCCGCAGCCATAAACGGTTTCTTAAACTTGAAGTTGATGCCGTAGATCGCCGGTTCGGTAACGCCGGTCACCGCGGCGATCGTAGCGGACGCCGCAATCGTTTTGGTCTTCGGGTTCTTGGATTTCAGCCAGACACCGAATGCCGCGCCGGCCTGCGCCATGTTCGCGGAACCGCTGGCTGGCGAAATATAGTTGAAGCCCTGCGTTGTGATGCCCTGTACCAGAACCGGAACCATGCCGTGGTGAATGCCCAGAACGACCATCGCGGAATAGATGCCGCCATAGATCAGACCAGCGAAGACGCCGCCTTTTTCAAACAGAACGGTCACAACCGCAGCCAGCTGCAGGCCCACCCAGTTGGCGACCGGCCCGATTGTCATCAAGGCGATCGGCGTTGCGATTAACATCGTTAAGCACGGAACCAGAATGATCTTCAGCGCGCCCGGAATGAATTTGTCGATCATGCGTTCCACCCAGGAAGCAAACCAGATCGCAAAGACCATCGGCAGCACGGAGGATGAATAATTAACAACCGTGAACGGAATCGCCAGGAAGGAGAACGTCGTTGTGCCTTCCGCGATTAAGCCGGCCCAGCTGCCCGACATCATCGCCGCGCAGATCGTCAGCGCGACGAACTGGTTCATCTTGAACTGCTTCGCTGCGGAAGCCGCTAACAAGAACGGCAGGAAGGTAAAGATTCCATTGGCGATTGTGTTGATCACAAAGTAGGTATTGCCGGAGCTGTCTAAGCCGAATACGACGGCAATCGTCAGAATGGCGCGGACTAAGCCGGCGCCGGCCAGTGCGGGAACGATTGGATTGAAGATGCCCGCGATCGTTTCAAAGAAACCGGTTAAAAGATTTCCCTTCTTCTTTTTCAGATCGGATTTGACGTCGTCGAGATTTTCTTCGACCGCCGCTTCTTCGGAAAGACCAGTGAGTTCGATGAAATCCTTATACACGTTGGCGACGTCGGTGCCGATGACGATCTGCGTCTGTTTCCCCTTGTTGACGACGCCCATCACACCGTCGACCTGATTGAGCGCTGCTTCGTCAACCAGTGAGGTATCCTTTAAGTTCAGACGCAGGCGGGTCATACAGTGAGCCGCGGTGGCAATGTTGGCGGTGCCGCCGACATGCTTGAGGATGTTTTCGACCAGTTGTTTGTTTTTCATTCTGTTTTCCTCCTTATTTATGTGCTAGTATTTCGACTTCACACAAGACGCCCTTGGGAATCTCCCGCACAGCGACGCAGGAGCGGGCCGGGCAGTGGGTGAAGGTTTCGCCATAGATCTGATTGAACGCCGCGAAATCGCTCATGTCCGCTAAGAAGCATGTCGTTTTCACAACGTCGCTGACAGTCATATCCGCCGCTTCCAGAATTGCCTGAATGTTTTTCATCACCTGCCGGGTCTGGCTTTCAATCGTGTCGCCCGCGATCTCGCCGGTTTCCGGATCGACCGGAATCTGACCGGAAGCGAATAAAAAATCGTTCAGCCGGACAGCCTGGGCGTAAGGCCCGATCGCTGCCGGTGCTTTGGGTGTTGCAATCTTTTCTCTCATCTGAATCCCCCTTTTTGGTAAATTAATTTTTACACTTTCAGATTATCACTGAATAATAATTTAGTCAACAATAAATAATGAAATTATTTTTATTGATTTAACCGGTTACATGCTCTATAATGAAAGTGTAAATGAAATTTAGTTCAGTAAATCGAAGAAAAGGAGTAAACCAATGAAACAACTGAAAAGCTTTCCGGAAAACTTCTTCTGGGGCGCCGCTTCGGCGGCCAACCAATGCGAGGGGGCCTGGCAGGCCGAGGGTAAGGGCGTCAGTATTTCCGACGTCATGACCAACGGCACGCATAAAGAACCGCGCCGGATCACCCCGGTGATAGACGAAGACCGCTACTTCTATCCAAGTCATGAAGCCGTCGATTTCTATCACCATTATCAAGAGGATATCGCGCTGTGCAAGGAAATGGGCTTCAATATCTTCCGGATGTCCGTCAACTGGACGCGGATTTTCCCCAACGGCAATGAAAGTGAACCGAATGAAGCCGGTCTGGCGTTCTATGACCGCGTGTTCGCCGAGCTGAAAGCGGCGGGCATCGAGCCGCTGGTTACGATCTATCACAATGAAAATCCGTTCGCGCTGACGCAGGAATGCAACGGCTGGGCCGACCGGCGCTGCATCGACTATTATCTGAATTTCTGCCGGGTTCTGTTTGAGCGTTACAAAGACGTCGTCAAATACTGGATTCCGTTTAATGAAATCAACTGCCTGACGACCAAGCTGGGCAACTGGAATCATGCCGGCATCCTCAACGAAGGCACGGAGTTCTTCACCGATCAGGTCGATAACCCGAACCTGCGGTTTGCTGCGCTGCATCATCAGTTTGTCGCCAGCGCCCGGGCGGTGAAGCTGGGCAAAGCGATCAATCCCGATTTCCAGTTTGGCACGATGATCTGCCACATCACGGTGTATCCGCTGACGTGCAATCCGGACGACGTGCTGATGACTCAGCAGGAAGACCTGATGCGCAACTGCTTCAGCGGCGACGTGCAGGTCAAGGGTGTTTATCCTTATTATATAAAGCGTTACTTTGAGCGTCATGGGATTGAATTTGAGATCACTCAACAGGATTTAAAGGAACTGCGCGAGGGCACGGTGGATTTCTATTCGTTCAGCTATTACATGTCCAACTGCATCAGCTCGGATCCGGCCAGCGCACAGGTGTCCGGCAACGTCATGGGCGGAGCAAAGAACCCGTATTTAACCGCGACGGAGTGGGACTGGCAGATCGATCCGAAAGGCCTGCGCTACACGCTGAATCATATTTATGATCGGTATGGCATTCCGGTCATGGTAACGGAAAACGGTCTGGGCGCCCGCGATACGCTGACGGCGGACGGTAAGATTCATGATGCTTACCGGATTGATTATCTGCGTCAGCATATCGAACAAATGCGGCTGGCGATCGACGACGGCGTGGAGCTGATCGGCTATACACCATGGTCGACGATGGATCTGGTCAGCGTGTCCACCGGCGAAATGGAGAAGCGCTATGGATTCATCTATGTCGATAAGGACAACGAAGGCCGCGGCGATCTGAAGCGGTACCGCAAGGACAGCTTCTTCTGGTATAAAAAGGTCATTGAAACCAACGGCGAGGATTTGGATTGAATGCAAGACTGAGCTGTTCCTGAGGTAAGCAATATTTCACGTTCTTCTTTCTGTTAAAAGCAGAGGAGGAACGTTTTTTTTGCAGGTCTTGTTTCATGGCGTGTTTATGGAATCCAATGATGATTAAAAAGCAGCTAAGCTTGTCGGGATTGGGCTGACTCTGTCAAAAGTCTGACGGTTCCGCTGAACTTTGTCATGATCTTTCGTTTTTCGTAAAGATTGCGAACAAAGCAGGCTGTTATAATGAAGACAGAGAATCAGGGAAGAATCTTTTCCACAAACCGATCATATCCAGACAGGGAGGCTTGATCATGGGAAAACTACTCTTAGTTGAGGATGAAGCACCAATCCGCACCTTGATGCGGATGGCGCTGACGACAGCGGGTTACGCAGCGCTGGAAATGAGCGACGGCCGGACCTTGATTGAAACGCTGGAACAGGGCGGGATCGATCTGATTCTGCTGGATGTGATGCTTCCGGGCGAGGATGGTTTTACGCTGTTGGACAAGATCCGCCGTTATCAGGTGCCTGTGATTTTTGTCAGCGCCCGCAGTCAGCTGGCGGATAAAGTCCAGGCGCTGCAGGCCGGCGCGGACGATTACATCACCAAGCCGTTTGAGATGATGGAGCTGTTGGCGCGGGTGGAAAGCGTTCTGCGCCGGACCGGCCGGAAAAACAGCGTGCTGAAATTTCAAAATCTGACGATCGATGAAGACCAGCGTCAGGTGTATGGCCCGGCGGGCGTGATCGAGCTGACGCCGAAAGAATTCGATCTGTTCGTCTTTTTGATCCGCAACCGCAATATCGCGCTGTACCGGGAGGAAATTTTGGAAAAGGTATGGCATGACGATTATGAAGGCACGACCCGCACCGTCGATATGCACGTCGCATCGCTGCGTAAAAAGCTGAGGTTGAGCAAACAAATCGTTTCGGTGTATAAGATCGGCTACCGGCTGGAGGATCGTTCATGAAGCTCCGGCATCAGCTGGCGTTGAGCGCGTTCGCGGTCTTCGCGCTGATTTTCAGCGGATCCGGCTTAACGTTGATTGAAATCAGTGCCCGGCTGCGGCAGCAGGATCAGATCGACGCGCTGATCGCCCAGAACCGTGCGATCGACGGGATGCTTTCAAGCGCGGCCGCCTTGATGGCGTTTACGCCGTCCTCCTTTTCTCCGCAGCGGCAGCTGCAAAACCAGCTGGAAAAAATTCTGGCGGACAGCGCGCTGGAAACCGGCGTGCGGATTTTAGATGAGGAAGGCCGGATCCTGGCGGACAGCGGATTCCCCAAGATTGACGACGCCCAGATGGAAACGCCGCAAAACGATCAGATCTGGATGAAAATTAAAAATACCGCGGCCGGTCCGGTTCTGATTTCCGCGCATGTGCTGCCGCTGAATGATACGCGCCTGATCATCCAGTCCAGCGCGGATCTCAGGACGCTTCGCCGGGATGTTCAGAATCAGCTCGGTTTGTTTTTCTTCATCAATCTGGCAGCCTATGCGGTGTACTGGCTCGCGATGATCGTGGTCAGCCGCCATCTGACGCAGCCGGTCGAACAGCTGGCGGAAGGGGAACGGCAGATCGCGGGCGGCCGCTGGAGCCAGCGGGTGCCGGTGAGCGGGGCGCAGGAATTGAAAGCGCTGGCGGAAAACTTTAACCGGATGGCGGAAACTGTTGAACAGAAGGTGGCTGAGCTGGAAACTGAAAATCAGGAAAAAGAGATTTTTATCAATAATTTATCCCATGAAATGAAGACGCCGCTGACCTCAATTCTGGGCTATACGCAGCTTTTGCGCCGGACGAAGATGTCACCGCAGGACGCTGAACAGGCGCTGGATATCATCGAATCCGAAGCCCGCCGAATGGAACGGCTGTCGTCAAGGCTGATGCAGCTGATCGTCGCGGCCCGGCCGTTAAGCGAATGTTCTGCCGCGGCGCTGGATTCTTTTATTGAACAGGCGGTACTGCGGCTAAAACCGGCGTTGCGTGAAAAATCCTTGCGGCTCTGCGTCGAGTGTGAACCGTTGACGGTGCTGATCGACGAGGAACTGATGCAGGCGGCGCTGCGTAACGTTTTGGACAACGCGGTGAAAGCCAGCCAACCCCAAACGTTGATTACGATTGAGGCGAAAACGACGGAAACCGGCTGGCAGATCGCGGTGCGGGATGAAGGCTGCGGAATTCAGGATCCGCATCCGGAACGGATGCTTCAGCCCTTTGTGATGGAAGATCAGGCGCGCAGCCGGAAGCACCATGGCGCGGGACTGGGACTGGCGCTGACTCAGCGGATCGTCCAGGCTCATGGCGGAATGGTGGAGATTGACAGTCAGCCAGGGCACGGCACGGAAGTTCGGTTTGTCTTTCCTCCGGAAACTCTGATTGCGGATGCGAAAGCGGAAGCTTCGCAAACAAAAGCACGGACGGGAAAGTCCGAACAGGATAAGGAGAAGACGCATGAGGAACAATAAAGGAAAAAGCCGAAGTTTAAAATCCTGTTGTTTTCTGCTGGGCATTCTGACGCTGACGGGCTGCGCTGATTCAGAGACCTTGATCGTGCGGGATTATCCGATGAACCGGACGGCGGTCGTCACGCCGCCGCCGACAGCGGAAGAAAGACAAAAAGCCCAGACCGTGGATACGCTGAATCAGTATTTTAATCTGGCATTGGATCCCGGAGACTGGAATTTCAGTTATCAGATGATCGCGGAATCGCCCTATTGGGATGTGGATAAAACGAACCAAACCTACACGGTTATTTTCCTGATGGATAAGAAGACTTACGAGATGGGCTATGGATTATGTCTTGATGATCAAACGCAGGAGGTGCTGGCGGCGCAGTCGGCGTTTGACGCTGGCTCATCTCAGTTAACTGATGCTGAAACGCAGCTTAAGATCTGGAATTATGCCTCCGCCTGGTTTCAGCGCTGCCGCCCGGATTTTAACGCCGATTCGTTGTCAGAGATTCAGATCCGGAAGCTGGACAATGACATGGGTCTTGCGGTCTTGAGCGACGGCAGCGGAAAGCTGGGCTATTTGTATATGCGCTTGTCCGACGGACAGCCGCTGGCGTTCGGTACGGGCAAGTTTGTTCAGGACTTACTGCGCTCTCTGGAAACGGAGGTTTATTCAATCGTGGAATGATAAAAAGACCGACATCTTTTACAACTTCATGACAAATCAAATACAGCTTTAGAACAACTGCGGGCTAGACTATCCTCAGGAAATGAGGAAGTGCCGATGTTGAAAGTCAATGAACAGAAACAGAAACGAATCGAAGTTGAAGGCTGGAGTTACGACCGGTTCGCGATCCCGACGCCGGTTATTGGGCCCGGCGATGATCTGGATGTCTTGTTAACGCAGCTTGTATTGCCCGAATTGGAAGCTGGCGATCTGGTGTTTATCAGCGAAAAGATGGTGGCCTGCACCCAAGGCCGGGCGATTCCGTTGTCGGCGATTGTGCCGGGGCGCTTGGCGCGGCTGCTCAGCCGGTTTGTGACGAAGACGCCGCGCGGCATCGGATTGGGGATGCCGGAAACAATGCAGATGGCCATCGAGGAATGCGGCGTGATCCGGATTCTGTTCGCGGCACTGGCGGGTGCGCTGGGCCGGCTGTCAGGTCAGAAAGGCTGGTTTTATCAGGTGGCGGGGAAAAAAGCGTCGACGATCGACGGACCGTGCGGCTATACCCTGCCGCCCTACAATCATTACGTCGTGCTGGGTCCCTCCGATCCGCAGGCCGTTGCCCGGCATTGCGCCGAGCGGCTACATCATCCGGCCGCAATCATCGACGCCAACGATTACGGCGTTGAGATTCTGGGGCTGTGGCCCATGTCCCTGCCCCGACGCCGGCTGGCCGCCGCATTGCGGGATAATCCGCTGGGGCAGAGCTGCCAGCGAACGCCGGTTGGGATTCTGCGCCCGGTTGGCGAAAGGGAAGCTGAAGTCTGCGCGAAGCTGGACGCGATGACCAGCGGTTTAACGGAATGTCAAACGGATCATTCAACAAGCACGAATTAGAGCGAAGGGCGGAAGTCTTCTTTGAATAAACGGCAGTATGGCGTTTATCAGCGGAAAACCATTCAATTTTCTCAAAGCAATCCGAGTTTGGCCAAGACATCATTTTCGATCTGGAAACCCCTTCCTTCCATGGTGAAAAAAGCGCTTAACTAAGGCGAAAATTAAGAAATTTGGGATTGCTTTTGCGAAGGCGCTATGCTAAGATATATAAGCACTTACTTTGGACACGCGAAGAGGTCCAAGGCGGAAGGAGAGTAATTATGAAAAAAGGAATTCATCCAAACTACCATAAGGTCACAGTCACCTGCACAACTTGCGGCAATACGTTTGAAACAGGTTCAGTCAAAGACGATATCCGCGTCGATACCTGCTCAAACTGCCATCCGTTCTATACAGGAAGACAGCGTTTCGCAGCCGCTCAGGGCCGGATCGAAAAGTTCAATCAGAAGTACGGATTGAAGAAATAACAACGCGAAAAAGGATAAGGGAGCGCAAGCCCCTTATTTTTTTGATTTTTGGGGGCAGTGAAATCTGCTTTAGTAATAAGGCTGGGGGGGAACGTTGATGTTAGCGATGTTCAGCGGGGCGCTGTTTGTCCTCGCGCTGATTTACGGTTTGTTTTTAATGATTAAGGATCGGAATGTAACGAAGAAAAAGTTGAAAAGGATGACGGACAACCGGCTGTTGACGGCTGTCAGCAACTGGCTGTTCCATTATTATCATGAAGGTCTGGAAGAACCCGAGCTGCTCGTGCAGATTCCGGATGTTCACCGGCATGTTTTAACCCTGCCGATCGTCAACGAGGAAATCGGCTGCGGCGGCATTCCTCAGCTGTTGGTGAATCATGGCATGGACATGTTAATTTATGGCAAGGAAGCGGCCGAAGCCTGGGGCCTGAATTTCTATGCCGAGGCGCTGAAGGAAGCGATCCGGCGCAGCGCCGCGGATCCGGGGAACGTGGCGGAAGGACTGTATGATGATCTGGAAAGCGAGATTTATACGCCGGAACATCAGGCGGAGTATCAGAAGACGCTGCTTCGCGTGATCCATGAAAATATTGATTCTTTCGGCTTTTAACCGTTCTCCAAGGGTGGAAAGTAGACATCAATTCCTGTACAATAGGAAAGGATAAATTAAACAAAGCGTTCAAGGAAAGAAAAGGAGCGGAATTATGATGTATCATCAATACCGCCCGGGCTATGTGGAAGTCATTTCCGGGTGTATGTTTGCGGGTAAAACCGAAGAGTTGATCCGGCGCATCAAGGTGCTGGAATTTGCGAAGAAAAAAGTGCTGGTGTTTAAGCCGGCGATTGATAACCGGTACAGCGAAACCAAAGTCGTTTCCCATGCCGGAAGCGAGGTCGACAGCATCGTGATCCGGGAAGCAAAGGAAATTTTGAACTACGTCGATGATTCGGTCGATGTGATCGCCATTGACGAGGTTCAGTTCTTTGATGAAGATATTATAGAAATCTGCGATTACTACGCGAAAAAAGGCAAGCGGGTGATGGCGGCCGGCCTGGATATGGATTTCAAGGGCGAACCATTCGGCGTGATGCCGATTTTGATCACCAAGGCGGAATTTGTCACGAAGCTGACGGCCGTCTGTACGATCTGCGGCGCTCCCGCGACCCGCACGCAGCGTTTAGTCAACGGCGAACCGGCCAATTATGACGATCCGATCATCCTGGTCGGCGCGTCGGAAAGCTATGAAGCGCGCTGCCGGCATTGTCACCAGATTAAAAACAAGCCGTCCCATCTGGGGCTGGACCATGACTGAAGCGCTGAAAAAGTGGATCG
Organism: Holdemania filiformis; assembly: GCF_003459085.1. Classification (NCBI taxonomy): domain Bacteria; kingdom Bacillati; phylum Bacillota; class Erysipelotrichia; order Erysipelotrichales; family Erysipelotrichaceae; genus Holdemania; species Holdemania filiformis. Next base: position 16,952 of record NZ_QRUP01000023.1, read on the forward strand.
CACCGAAAGATTTCTATAAAAAAGTATTTCTGATTTCCGTTCCGCTGGCGCTGCAGCAGCTACTCAACAGCGCGATGGGGATCGCCGACAGTATGATGGTTTCCTGGATTGGGCAGGTGACCGCCGTCGGCACCGCGGCCCAGATTGAAAATCTGATGATGACGGTGGGCTTCGGCGTCGCCAGCGGCGCGGGAATCTTCATGTCGCAGTTCTTCGGCAAGCAGGATTTAAAGAGTGAGAAAAAGGCGTTTGGTCTGGGCGTGATCCTGAGCCTGATCAACGCGCTGGTCTGGATGGCGGCTTCGATTTTCTTCGGTCGTCAGCTGATGCGCTTTTACATTCCGGATCCGACGGTCATCGAATCCGCGCTGCAGTATCTGATGATCGCGATGATCTCTTATCTGCCGGGGGCGCTGATCACGATGTTCTCGTTCGCCTACCGCTGCATTCAGAAAACGCATGTGCCGATGTTGATCGGCCTTGTCAGTATGGCGGTGAATATCGTCCTGAACTACTGTCTGATCTTCGGTCACTTCGGATTTCCGCAGATGGGCGTGCAGGGTGCGGCGCTGGCGACGCTGATCGCGCAGACGACGGGGCTGATGATTCACATCGTCTACGCTTATAAATCGAAACAGTCGTTCATCGGAACGCCGCGGGAAATGTTCGCGCTCAGCTCTGACTTTGTCCAGCCGATCTTACGCCGGGCGTATCCGTTAGTGCTGAATGAATTATTTTTCGGCTTCGGCAATACTTTATATATCCGCGCCTTCGGGCGCTTGGGCACCGAAGCGATGGACGCTTATTATGTCGGCAACCAGATCTCCAACATGTTCTTCTTTATCGTCCAGGGCTTAAACAGCGCCAACGGCGCGATTCTGGGCGCTTCGTTAGGCCAGGGTGATCTGGAGCTGGCAAAACGGCAGGGAAACTGGTTTGTGGCGCTGGCCGTCGTGCTGTCGGCCGTGTCGTCGCTGCTGATTCTGGGCTTCGCCCATCCGATGGTCGATCTGTTCGGCTTACAGAACGCGAACGTGATTCAGGAAGCGGTGCTGATCGTCCGGATCTTCTCAATCCGGATCTCGCTGCGGATGTTCAACGTGCTGGTGTTCTCGGCGCTGCGGGCCGGCGGGGATTCCAAATTCCTGGCGTTTCTGGATGCGGGAATCATGTGGATCGTCGGCCTGCCGCTGGCCTTCATTCTCGTTGAAGGTCTGCATTTCACAAGCATTGCGCTGGTCTTCCTGATCATTCAGGTGGAACAGCTGGTACGCATGGTCATCGGCTTAAAGCGTTACTTTAAGGGCGCATGGCTGATCGATTTAACGCAGGAAGTAAAAACTGCATAAGGAGGGTAAATAATGGATGCAATGATGAAACGGCTTCAGTCGATTGAAGAACGTTACAATGAAATCAACGAGGAAATGATGTCTCCGGAAATTGTTTCCGATCCGAAACGGCTGGCGAAGCTGGGCAAGGAACAGGCCTCGCTGAAACAGTCCGTAGAGGCTTACGAGGAATTAAAGGGCCTGAATTCGCATATCGAGCAGGCGGAGGAAATGGCGAAGGAACATGATCCGGAGCTGAAGGAAATGGCGCAGATGGAGCTGGAGGAACTGCTTCCCAAGAAAGAAGCGCTGATCGCGAAGATCGAAGTGCTGCTGATCCCGAAGGATCCGAACGACGATCACGACTGCATCGTGGAAATCCGCGGCGCAGCCGGAGGCGACGAAGGGAATATTTTCGCCGGCGATCTGTACCGGATGTATGTGCGGTATGCGGAAACGCAGGGCTGGAAAATCCAGGTGCTGGAAATGAGCGAATCGGAAGCCGGCGGCTTCTCCATGATTTCATTTCTGGTCAAGGGCGACGAGGTATACCGTCAGCTGAAATTTGAATCCGGCGCGCACCGTGTGCAGCGGGTGCCGAAGACGGAAACCCAGGGGCGGATTCATACGTCGACAGCGACCGTCCTGGTGCTGCCGGACGCGGAAGAAACGGATATCGAGATCGATCCGGCGGATCTGACTTTTGAAACACACCGGGCTTCCGGCGCCGGCGGGCAGCATATCAACAAGACTGATTCCGCGGTCCGGATCGTGCATGTGCCGACCGGAATTACAGTCAACTGTCAGGAAGGCCGTTCCCAGCATGAAAACCGCGAAACCGCGCTGCGCTTAATCCGCGCGCGGGTCTTTGAAGAACTCAATCGTCAGAAAGAGGAAGAAGAAGGTGCAGTCCGGCGGGCGAAAATCGGAACGGGCGACCGTTCGGAAAAGATCCGGACATACAACTATCCGCAGAACCGCGTGACCGATCACCGGATCGGCTTTACGATCAACCAGCTGGACCGGATTATGGAAGGCAAGCTGGACGATGTGATTGCGGCGCTGTTGGCGGAAGAACAGCGGCAGAAGCTGGCAGGCGAAAATAATGCCTAGTTTCCGCGAGCTGATTCACGAAGCGCTGCCGTTACTGGAACAGGCGCAGATTCCGCAGGAAACCGCGCAGGTATTTCTGTTGGAGCTCAGTCAGAAAGAAAGCTACGATCTGTACCTGCATTATGAGGACGAAGCGCCGGCGGAGCTGGTTGAACAATATCAGGCGGGAATGAAACGGATTCTGAAACAGGAGCCGATGCAGTATGTCCTGGGTTACTCCTGGTTTTACGGCTACCGGTTTCAGGTTAATGAAAATGTTCTGATCCCCCGTCCGGAAACGGAAGAGCTGGTCGCGAATATCCTGGCGGATCTGGATGAATATTTCGCAGAGGCAAAAACGATCGACGCGGTGGATATCGGAACCGGCAGCGGTGCGATCGCGTTGTCGCTGGCCAAGGAAGAACCTAAAATCCGCATGAGCGCTACCGATATCAGCGCGGAAGCGGTGGATGTGGCGAAAGCAAATGCCGCGAGCTTAGGCGTCGATGTGAAGTTTCTGGTCGGCGATATGGCGCAGCCCGTGATCGACGCGGGAATGAAGGTTGATCTTCTGATCTGCAATCCGCCGTACATTCCGCAGGAGGAAACGCTGGAAGCTTCGGTTAAGGATTATGAACCGCACGTCGCACTGTTTGGCGGCGAAGACGGCTTGAAGTTTTACCGTCAGGTCTTTGCGGCTGCGCCGCAGGTGCTGAAGGACAAAGCGATGATGGCGTTTGAAATTGGCTGGAATCAGAAAGCGGCGCTGTTGGCGGAGGTCAGAAAAACGTTCGGCGATGTGCGCGCCGAGGTGGTCAAGGACATCAATGGCAAGGACCGGATGTTGTTCGTCTACTTCAATCTGTAAGCTTGTTCTGTGCAAGATCTTGGTATAAAAATGGAAAATCCGTCCATCCTGAAAGCAACAGGAAGGACGGATTTTTTATGAAGAAGCTGATGGTAATGATGAGTCTATGTTTGTTCTGTTCCCTTTGCACGATCGTCGGGGAAACGGAAGAAGTTCGATTTCAGATTCAGGCGGATTCCCGTATTCATGAAGAAGCCGGCCTGAAAAATCAGATCTATGCGGTGTACTCCGAGTTAACCGACGGCGTGGACGCAGAGTCCCGCCCGGTGATCGTCGCTCAGAATATCAAACGATTTGAAGTGAACGAGGACATCCGTGCGGAATATCAGAATAACACCGTGGTGATCACGCAGGGGGACGGCAAAGGCAGCCTGATCCATGGCAGCTTCGATGCGTTCAGCTGCGGCCGCCCGGTGAAACCGAAATCCTGGATTGCGGAACTATTCGGACATGAATAATCAATTCAGGTTTATCGAGGAGCTTAAATGCATTCGTGTTCAAGAAAGCGCAGACATGACTGCGTTATTAAAAAAAGTAAAAAGAAATAAAACAATTTTATTGAGAGGTCTATGGCTCAAAGATGGATCGACGGTCAACACATTTAACGAATCTATTTTCCAAAAATGAATATTTTTCAGAATTGGAAAACAGGATGGTTTTCTCTTCAGGTTAAAGTTGATCGCAAGGGTATTTACAAATTTGATTTTTCAAGATATGATAAATAGGCTCATAGAGTAGGAAGGAACAGGGACTAAGGTCGTTTCTTCCGTTTTTTTATGTGTTTCAGCAAGGAAAAGTATCCGTTTTATAATTTGAATGAGATCTGCGGAGATTGAAGTAAGGCTATTCCAAGCCGTGAACCCGTGTCCTTGCCTGCGTCTTTGCTTCCATGAAGATCATTGAAAAATGGGGTTCCCCGGATTCTCCATGAGTGCAGCGAGTATGGATTGCCGGAACCTGATTTTATTGATTTTGACGGGGATTTCTGGGTGAATATGTTTCAGCAGCTTTCTGAAAAAGAAGGATCTCATACCGATGATACCAAAACTGATACCAATGATATCTGTTAGAAAATGATATCCAAGTTCTGAATCTAATCCATGAGAATCTGTTTATTACGCAAGCTGAGCTGAAAGAAAAAATGCAGGTCTCCATCATAACCGTTAAGCGGCTGATGGTCGATTTGCAAAAGCGTGGCGTGATTGAGCGGCAAGGCTCCAGCAGAAGGGGAAAATAGTTCATTATCAGTCAGAAGGAGTAGCAGCTGGCAGAGCTAAATTCAAAGTAAATCATAGACCAGCTGAATGAAGAACTTACCGGCGATACCCGCAAGTGGGTATTCTGGCGTGATGACAAGGCTAATTTCTTTAATTCTGTTTGCGGTTCAGGAATAAGAAACGTCAGTTCTGTTCCCAGCCGTCCGGGACATTCTGGTTTCCCCACCGGCACAGCTCACTGAGAATCGGCATCATTGATTTGCCTTTCTCAGTCAGGCTGTATTCCACCTTCGGCGGAACCTGCGGATATTCCCGGCGCAGCACCAATCCGTCGGCTTCCAGTTCTTTCAGCTGGGAGCTTAACATTTTATGCGTTACATTGCCGAGTGAGCGCTTCAGTTCGCTGTAACGCAGCGTGTCTTGTTTCCATAGCCAGAACAGGATGTGCATCTTCCATTTTCCGTCGATCAACGAGATGGCGTAGGCAAACGGCCGGATGTCGACGGGCTTCACGTTCTCTTGTGTTTTCATCATACTCTCCTTTTAGATAGGCTCTCACTTTTTTGTGCGTACTTACTGATTTGGAAGAATTATGATATAACTGAATTACAATGTCAAGAGGAGGACACATCCATGAAATTACTGACTTCACCCGTTCAGGTAGGAAACTTAATATTGAAAAACCGTCTGGTCATGCCGCCGATGGCGACGTCCAAGGCGGAAAACGGCAAGGTTACGCCGGACTTGATTCGCTACTATCAGGAGAAATCTGACGGCGGCGCACTGGGCTTGATCATCATGGAACACAGCTTTATTTCAGCGGAAGGGCAGGCCAGCGCAAACCAGACGTCGGTTTCCAGCGATAAGGACCTGGCGGGGCTGCGTGAATTGACAGCGGCGATTCATGCCAATGGTTCACCCGTATTCGCTCAGCTCAATCATGCCGGAAGCGCGGCGAAAGAAGAAGTCACCGGCTATGTCCCGTTAGCGCCCAGTGCTCTGAAGCATCCCAAGGCGAAGGACGACCGCCTGCCCAAGGCCATGACAGCGCAGGATCTTGAGAAGGTGATCGCGGATTTCAAGGAAGCTGCCCGCCGGGCTCAGGCCGCCGGCTTTGACGGTGTGGAAATCCATTCCGCCCACGGCTATCTGCTCAACCAGTTTTACTCGCCGCTGACGAATCATCGGACGGACGAATACGGCGGGACGCTGGGAAACCGGATTCGCCTGCATTGCCAGATTATCGAAGCGATCCGCAGTCAAGTGGGTGCGGAGTATCCGCTGGCGCTGCGGTTAGGCGCATGCGAGTGTCTCGCAAACGGCAGTACGATGGAAGACGCGGTGTCCGCGTGCGTTCAGTTTGAAAAGGCTGGCGTTGATTTGATCGACATCACCGGCGGCTTAGGCGGCTATGTTCGTCCAGGTCACAGCGAACAAGGCTATTTCCAGGATTTTTCCACCGCGGTGAAACAAGCGGTTTCTATTCCTGTGCTGCTGACAGGCGGAATCACGGAAGCTGCGGCTGCGGAAGCGCTCTTGCAAAACGGGAAGGCGGATCTGATCGGCGTCGGCCGGGCGCTTCTCAAGGATTCCGACTGGGCGAAAAACGCGGTCTGCGCAGTTCAATAAAAGACTAAAACAGGAAAAAAACGACAAGATTTTTCCACCGACCGATTCTCTGAATCATCAGGCGGAAAAATCTTTTTATTTACGCGAGTTTAGGATCAAGAAAATTACGTTGCGACGTGAGAGACTCGGTTCAACGAATGCGTGATCGTTCCAGGCTGTTTTCTGTTGTATAATGAAGGCGGACGGCCGGCGATGACGGAATTCACCGGCGGCCAAAGGAGTGAAAATTGATATGATTGTTGAAATTGCAGAAACCTACCGAACGATTGAAAAACTGAGCTATCCCTGCGGTCATCTGACTGTCGGCTTTATCAGTGAGGATCAGCTGCATGCGCTGGCTGCGGAAGCCGGGCTGCATCTGGCGGTTCCTGAGGAACGCGAGTCCTTGATGCGCAACGCGGTGAGCGTCAGTGAGGAAGCGTTCTGGTGCGTACTGCATCTTATCAATCCTGGCCGGATCCTGGGACAGCGCGATCGGATTGGACTGTTGATCCTGAAAAACTGCTTCCTGGTCGTCGATCTGTACGACGAAGACGACAGCACCGGCGAAGCGGTTCAGCGGATGCTGCAGACGCTGAGGCCGGAGAAAGCGACGCTGCCGCGGCTGGTCGCCGGCTTTTTCCGGGAGATTTTAATTCAGGATCCGGATATTCATGAAGATCTGGAAATGCAGATTGATGCGCTGGAGAAAGAAGTGTTCGACGCCCGAGCACCGCACTTCCGGCAGCAGACCCTGCAGCTGGGCAAGGAGCTGCTGACACTGAACCGCTATTATGAGCAGCTAATCAATATCAACGAGCATCTGGAAGAAAACAGCAACGATTTGTTCGCTGAGGACGAGCTGCGCAGCTTCGCGCTGTTGAATGAGAGAATGCTCCGTTACCGCGACAATGTGCAGCTGCTGCGCGACCGTCTGACTCAGGCGCAGCAATCCTATCAGGCTCAGCTGGACTATCAGCTGAACAAGTCGATGAAGACGCTGTCGCTGGTCACGACGATCTGCCTGCCGCTGTCGCTGATCGCCGGCTGGTATGGTATGAATTTTACAGCGATGCCGGAATTGAAATGGCGCTATGGCTATCTCTATGTGATCGGATTGAGTGTTGCGGTCGTCAGTCTGGTGATCATTTTATTAAAACGGAAAAAAGGATAGCGTCGGGCCGCCCGGCTCTTTTCTTAACTTTAGCTTAACCCGCGGGCGTTTATAATCGTAGATGTCCGGGGATAGAAAGGAGAAACGCATGAAACTCTTGATTGTGGAAGACGAAGAAGATCTGGCGATGGGCCTGAAGCGCGGGCTGCGGAAAAACGGCTATGAGGTTGAATGGATCGGTGAGGGCCGCGACGGCCTGGCTTTGGCGTTAGCCGAGGATTACGGCTGCGTTCTGCTCGACTTAAATTTGCCGGGGCTGGACGGATTAGATCTGCTTCGCCGGCTGCGCGCGGAGAAGCCGCAGCAGAAAGTTCTCATCTTATCGGCCCGCGGTTCGGTGGGGGATAAAGTGAAGGGGCTTGACCTGGGGGCGGATGATTACCTGGTCAAACCGTTTCACTTTGAAGAATTGCTCGCGCGCATCCGCAATCTGACCGGACGGCGTTTCATACGCCAGGATGTTGTCGTCTGCCGCGGTTCGCTGCGGATCGACACCGGCAGCCATCAGGTCTATGTGCGGGATCAGCGGCTGAAGTTGACGGCCAAGGAAACGCAGATTCTGGAAACGCTGGCGCTGCACGAAGGCAAGCGGCTGAGCGCGGAAACGATTATCAGCCAGGTGTGGGGCGAGGACGAAGACCTGTTCTCCAACGCGTTTAAAGTGCATTTGTCCTCGCTGCGCCGCAAGCTGGCAGCGGCCAGCGGTGAAGACTGGATTGAATGTCAGCGCGGACTGGGCTATTGCCTGAAGGAGAATCCTGATGAAAAAGCTTAGTCTTCAGGTGAAAATCACGCTGTTATGCACAGCGATTCTGACGGCGGCCTGTGTGCTGCTTACCGTTTCCTCGGTGCTGTTCAGTTCACGCGGATTGGTCGGCGTGGCTGAGCAGGCCACGATGGTGATTACGGATTACGCCGTTTCGTTTAAAGATGCGTACAGCGTGCTGCCGGCCCAAACGCTGGATCCGGAATCCATGAGTGATGCTGACATGGAGAAAATCGAAGTCGATCAGATTATCATTAATTCCAAACTCGCCGAGCTTGAAGAGGGAAAGGTTCCGGAACAGGTGGAACAAAGCATGGTGGCGATCACAACCGCGGCCAATGATCAGATCCAAGTTCAGGTCGTCGGGTTAATGGTGGCGATTATTCTGTTGGGAACCCTGGGCATCTATCTGACCGTTTCCCGCCTGACGCGTCCGCTGCGGCAGCTGTCAACCTCCATCGGCGCACTGGACGAAGGCAAACTGTCGGTCCGCTTAGAAGAAGATGGGATCCGGGAGGTTGCGGAACTGAGCCATTCGCTCAACCAGATGATCGGCCGGCTGGATGAAGCTTTCGAACGGCAGAAACGGTTTACCGCCGATGCCGCGCATGAGCTGAAAACACCGCTGGCCTCGATTCAGGTCAATCTGGATTCCCTGCGTCAGGATGAGGAATACACCGCCGAGGAAGCGGCCGAGGTTCTGGAAGTCACCCAGCGCAATATCCGCCGCCTGAACCAGCTGGCGGAAAACCTGCTTCAGCTCAACAGCACGCAGGTGATCGAACAGCGTCAGCGCTGTTCTGTCCACGACTGCTTATGCACGATTATCGAGGAACTGGATCCGCGGATTCAACAGAAACAGCTGACCGTCGAGCTGGCTGAGACTTACCCTTGTCTGGATACCGATCCGACACTGCTGCTCCGATGCCTGTATAACTGTGTGGAAAACGCCGTGAAATACACGCCGGAACACAGTACGATCCGGATTGATTTAAACAAAACCGAAAAACAGCTTCAGATCGTAATCGCCAATCCGTCAGAGCCGATCAGCGATAGTCAGTGCACCCAGCTGTTTCAGCCGTTTTACCGGCTGGACGCTTCACGCAGCCGCAAATTAGGCGGCAGCGGTCTGGGGCTGGCGATCACGCAGGAAATCGTCACCCGCCTGGGCGGAACGATTCAGGCAGTCTGGCAGGAGGGTGAATTTCAGATCCAGATCCGATTTCCAGTCTGATTCAAAGCGGAGAACTGTGAGAATCAGTTCGATCCGGCCAGCGGCCGGAAGGAAATTTTAAGACGGACGTCGATGATTCGATAATGAATACAAGTTTAAATAAACGGGCTTTTGAAGGAAAGTTGTTTTCCTTGCGCCCCTGGAAAGGAAACAGACTATGAATTTCATTCAGCGTGCCTTTCGGCACTTAACCCGAAGCAAGACGAAATCCTTGCTTCTGACTTTAACGTTTTTTCTAATCGCCAACTTTGTCGTCGTTGGATTTTCAATCAGTTCGGCCGCAGCAGAGGCCAAGACGGAAACTCGCCGCAAAATGAATCCGGTCGTTGAGTTTACGATGGACTTTGACGCCTGGTATGAAAAATATATGAGCCTGGATCAGGAAGAACGCAAGACATTCGCGTATCCCAAACCGGATCCGGAGCTGGTTAAGAAAATGCTAGCCGATTCCCGCGTGAAATCCGCGGATTGGACGCGTTCCACGATGGGATATGCGGATGGTTTTGCGCCAGTGGAGATTCAGCGGCCTCAGAAAGAGGAGGATGAGGATGACGGCGGAATGTTTTCCAGTTCTATCGTCGTGTCGGAAACGCTGTCCGGCAGCGGCCAAAAGACTGAACAGAAGCCGAATCTGACGCTGCTCGGACTGCTTTCTCCGCAGATGAATAAGCTGGCGGACGGCACATGGAGCCTTGCCCAGGGCCGGATGATCACGCAGGAAGAAATTGAGAACGGCAGTCCGGTCGCCGTTATCGACAAGCGGCTGGCGGAAGCGAATAATCTGTCGGTCGGCGATTTCATTAAGATTAAGCTGTATTCTGACGAGGAAATGAACGCGATCGCGGATACACAGAACGATAACGTTCTCGATCTGGAAATTGTCGGAATTCTTGACAGTGCGGAAGAACTGAGCAGCGAGGAACTGCAATGGGCCAGCGAATATTCTCATCCGGCAAATCAGGTGCTGGTGCCGCTGCCGCTTTACGCTCAGCGTGATCTTGCCTTGATGACGTTATTCCATCAGGCGAATCCCAAGGTGATGGAAGCCAAGCCTGAGGATTATGATCCGTCCAGCGTAGTTTTTGTACTCAACGACCCGCTGGAAGTCGATGCCTTCCGCGATCAGTATAATCAGAATCTTGACGAATATCTGATCATGGACGCCAATGACGAGATGTACCAGCGTTTGTCGAAGCCGCTTGACACCCTGACGGTGTTCTCCGATCTGATCGTAGCGGTGGTCCTGATCAACGCCGTCGTCATCATCACCCTGGTCAGCGCGCTGACGCTGAAGACGCGGGAAACGGAAATCGGCATCCTGCTTTCAATCGGCGTATCCAAGGTAAAGATTGTCGGCCAGCTGTTTTCCGAGCTGTTGATCACGGCGATGATCGGGTTTGTGCTGGCGTCGGTGAGCGGTTCGATGATTGCCGGGAGCGTCGGTGAAAAAGCGCTGGCGATGCAGGTGCAGGAAAACCAGACGAGTGAATCGGGCGGCTTCGCGTATTCCTCCTCGGAATCCTTGTTTAACGAAGTCAGCCAGGAGGAAGTGACAGCCAGCTATCATGCCGGCGTGGACGCGGGCATTCTGATTCAGATCTTTATTCTGGGCGTCGGCGTGGTCTTCATCAGTACCTTGATACCGTCGATGATGGTACTTCGCTTCAACCCGAAAAAGATTCTGATGAGCCAGAATTAGAAAGGATAACCGCATGTTAAAATTAGTAAATTTAAATTATGGCTACACCGACGGCGCAAATCGCCGCAGCATCCTGCAGGATTGTTCCTACACGTTTGAGGACGGCCGGTTTTATACGATTCTCGGCCCCTCTGGCAGCGGCAAGACGACTTTGCTTTCGATCCTGGCGGGCCTGGACAGCGCTGAAAGCGGCGAGGTCTGGTACAATGGCGAACAGATCACAGCCAACCGGCTGTACCATTACCGCCGCAATCAGATCGGCATCGTTTTCCAGCAATACAATCTGATCAATTATCTGACCGGCATTGAAAACGTCGAGCTGGCGATGACGGAGACAGACAACGCCATGCCGAAGAACCGCAGGGAAATTGCTTACGCGCTGCTGGAAAAAGTGGGCATTGTGCGCTCCAAAGCGGAACGGCCGATTTCCAAGCTGTCCGGCGGCGAGCAGCAGCGAATTGCGATCGCCCGGGCGCTGGCGGCCAACGTCGATTTGATCTTTGCGGATGAACCGACCGGAAATCTTGATACGGCAACCGAACAGGAAATCATCCGGATTTTCCGTCAGCTGGCGGAAGAATTCGGCAAGACCGTGATCGTCGTCACCCATTCCGAAACGGTATCGCAGTTCAGTGACGAACGGGTGCTGCTGGAGAACGGTCAGCTGCGGCGATTGTCTCCGGCCGCGGAGGCGATAACGGCCTGAGGGTCTTGAGGGCAGAACCTGGATTGTGCTTTTCAGAAACGAATAAAGCGCCGCCTGCTTAAAATGTGAAAAAAGTAACAAAACCGTAGCCTTTCAAATCCCGCCGAGGTATAATGAATGTAGTTAAAAGGAGGAACAAATTATGATCATTCAGGATCGGTTTGCCGGGAAGGTCATGGTCGTGACCGGAGGAACCTCGGGTATCGGCAAAGCTGTATGTTTAAGAGCGGGTGCGGAAGGCGCAAAGGTGGTCATCGCCGGACGGAATCAGGCGCGCGGTCAAGCGATTGAAAAGGAAATCCGCGAGGCAGGCGGCGAGGCGACATTCATCCAATGCGACGTCACCCAAAAAGAGGACATTATTAATCTGTATGCCAAGACGATTGAAATTTACGGACAGCTGGATATCGCGATCAACAACGCGGGCATCGTCGGCGATTCCAAGAAGATCGAAGATCTGACGGACGATGACTGGTTCAGTGTCGTCAATGCCAATCTGAACGCGATGTTCTACTGCATCCGGGAAGAAATCAAATATATGTTGAAAAATGAAAACGGCGGAGCGATCGTCAACACGGCTTCCGTTGCAGGGATCCGCGCCACGCCGGCCGGCCCGGCTTATGTCGCAAGCAAGCACGGCGTCGTCGGCCTGACGAAATCCACAGCGATGGACTACGCTAAAAACAATATCATCTGCAACGCGGTCTGCCCGGCGGGCACCGATACGCCGCTGACTGAAGCGGCCAAGGAAAAGATCTATGCCAAGATTGCCGAATTGAAGGCGCAGGGCATCGATCCTTCCGAATTCATGAAGAATTCCATGATTGCCGGCAAGACTCAGACGCTGCAGGGCCGCAACGCGACTTCAGAAGAACAGGCGTCGACAATTCTGTATTTCGCCTCCGACGAAGCGCGTCACATCACCGGTTCGATCGTCGTCGCCGACGGCGGTTTCACTGTCTATTAAGTCTTTAAAATCTGATAACCAACCAGGAAAACGGAAGCTTGCTTCTGTTTTCTTTTTAACTGAAGCTTGTGCGTGGAGAACCAGAAGTCTTAAGAAAGTCTTCAGGAAGTTCACGGAACCTTCACGTGTTTTTGATCATGATCCCATAATGTTTGCCTATAATACAAGCATACAAGGAAGGAGGAATCTAAGACAGAAATCAGCTGAGAAAGCATCAATCAATAAGTTCCCTTTTCATAAAATATTTTCCCCCTCTTAACAATAATATTTGGAAGACAGGCTTCCCCTCCTGTCTTCCGGAAAAGCCTGCCGCTCCCCTCGGCAGGTTTTTTCTGCGTCTTCTCGACGAAAGGAAAAGAGAATCAATTAATTCAGAATCATCAATGTCCTGTCCGCAGATTAAAATCAGAATTGTGGAAAAGCTTGAAACTTTGATCGTTTTGGTAGAAACTTAAGTTGTATCAGCGATGAATAAAGGAGCGCGGCTCCTTGGAGGAACAGATATGGAAATCAAACACATTCAAGATCATCTGATGAGCGTGGAGGAAGGCTATGTGCGCTGTTTTCTGATCGAAGGGGAAAACGCGGCGCTCGTCATCGATGGCGGAGTGGAAGCGGGCTTGCGGGAAATGGTGGAAAAACAGACGTCCAAGCCGCTGACTTTCTTATTAACGCACAGCGATCCGGATCATACGGCGGCGTGCGGCGAGTTTGAGGAAATTTTGGTGCATCCTGCCGAAATGGCCCGGCTGGCGCAGAAGCGGAAAACCCAAAGCCGGTTTGTTGCCGTGCAGGAAGGGGATCGGCTTGATTTTGAGCCTTATCATTTTGAGGTGGTGCTGATCCCGGGTCATACGCCCGGCAGTATTGCATTGTGGGAAAAAGAGAAACGGTTTTTGATCAGCGGCGACAGCGTGACGAATGCGACGACGTTTATGTTCGGCGAAGGCCGGAATCTGCGGGCGTATTTATACAGTCTGCGGAAATTGGCGGCGATTGCGGATCAGCTGGATGTGATCTACGGCTCGCATGGGCCGGTGGAAGTCCCGCCGTCCCGGATCGGCGAGTTGATCGCGCTGGGCGAACAGGTGGAACGTGGTGAGATACAGGGGGTTCCGGCTGAACGCTTCGCCGGCGATATTCAAGAGTACCGCAGCCAGGACGCGGCGATTTATTATCCAGCTCAGGACAAAGAATAAAAAAACAGAACTGTTCATTATCCCGGCAAGCATTGCAGGAATTGTGAGCGGTTCTGTTTTTTAGATGTGTTTAATCCAGCCGGCTCTCTCCGCTGGTCAGCTGATAGCGGATTAACGAAGGATCAAAATCCACAATTTCATCGCTGAGGATGACCGCCTGATCCAGCCGGGAGAATTTTGAAGGATAGAGCTTGTTGAACTTGGAGCCGTCAGCCAGAACATACGTCTTGCCGGAGTGAGCGATAACCTTGGCTTTGACGGCAGCTTCCTGTTCGTTGGTCGTGGTTAAGCCAACCTTTTCGTGAATACCGTTAACGCCGATAAACGCGACGTCGAAAAACAAATCGTCCAGTTGTTTCAAGGTCAGGTTGCCAGTAACCGCTTCCGTCGTCCAGCGAATTGTTCCGCCCAGTAAGATCGTGTGCGTGGAGCTGCGCTTGAGCCTCGCGATGTGCGGCAGACCGATCGTGACGACGGTGATGTTTTTCGCACGCACATAATTTAACATTTCAAACGTCGAGCTGCCGGCGTCGATGTAGATCATCTGATTGTCTTTAATCATACTTGCGGCCAGGCGTGCGACCTGATTCTTACTTGAAACGTTAGTTTCCGATTTGATCAACATCGGCGGTTCTTCGGACTGGCCGTCGTTGAGCCGGACGCCGCCGTGATACCGGCTGACCATGTTGAGGTCTTCCATTTGCTGCAGATCGCGGCGCACCGTCGCTTCGGAAACACGCAGAAGCGGGACCAGTTCCGCGACGCTGATCGAGGTATTTTCGCGGCACAGATCGATGATGGCCGCCCAGCGTTGTTGTTTTATCATCGTTTTCGCCTCCGAGGTCATTATAACATAGATTCATGGTGTGTGATTGAATTTGATCAAAATGATTCATAATTCAAACAAGAATCATGATTGTTTGAGCGAGTGTGTGTGATTATTTTTAGAAACGATCAGAATATGCTTGAAATAAGCTTTGATATCGCTTACATTAGGTTTGTAAGGAGGCATCACTTCATGATCATTACACTCACGCTGAATCCTTCGATTGACTACACGATGACGGTTAACGAACCGCTGCTGGACGTGGAAGTCAACCGTACTACCAGCGAACAGATGAAGGTCGGCGGCAAGGGGCTGAACGTGTCCATGACGCTGGATAAGCTGAAGATTCCGTCGCGGGCAATCGCACTGCTCGGCGGCTTCACCGGCGATTATATTGAACAGGCACTGCGGCCGTATCCGCGGATTGAACTGACGCGGGTGCCGGTTGACGGCATGAACCGGATCAATGTCAAGCTGTATCATGGGCCGGGAACTTTGTGTGTCAATGCCCGGGGTCCTGAAGCAGACGCCGCTGTCTGTCAAACGCTTTTGGATTTGATGGAAACAACGGGACAGAACGACTGGGTTCTGGTGTGCGGCAATATGATGCGCGGACTGGACGCGGATTTTCTGACGGCACTGTGCGCGAAAGTGCATCAGCGGCAGGCCAGACTGGTCATTGATATGGAAGCCCTGTCGCCCCAGTTGATCGAACGCTGCCGGCCGGACTTGATCAAACCCAACTTCTACGAGTTCAAGCTGCTGACGGGACAACCCGGCCTGACGCTAGCGGACTTGCCGGATGCAGCCGCGAAGCTGCGGAAAAGCGGTGTGGACAACATCCTCGTTTCGCTGGGAGCGGAAGGCGCGCTGCTGGCGGCCTCCGAGGGAATTTATCGGCTGACGCAGGAGCCCATCGAAGCGGTCAACCAGGTCGGTTCCGGCGACGCGATGCTGGCAGCGTTTGTCGGCAAGTTAACGGAAGGCTGTACGAAAGCGGAAGCCCTGGCCTGGGCGGGAGCGGCGGGAAGCAGCGTCGCGATGACCCATGACGAAGTGAGCGCCGATCAGATCGCTGAAGGGCTTCACCGCATGCACGTTCACAAGCTGTAGACAAACATCCGTCATCGCAAAGATGAAAATCCGGAAATAAAACGAACAAATTAAAAAAGAGGAGAGAAAAACCATGGCAAAAAAATTGAATTACGCCGACATGGCCGCCGCGATCATTACGCAGCTGGGCACTCAGGAAAATCTCACCAACGTCAATCACTGCGCGACCCGACTGCGCGTGGTTGTCCGCGATCCATCCAAGGTTGACGCCGCGTCGCTGAAGAAAATCGACGGCGTGCTGGGCGTGGAGGTCCGCGAGAATCAGGTTCAGGTCATCGTCGGTCAGATCATCGAGGATCTGTTTCTCGAAGTGGAAAAACGCGTCAGAAAGTCCAGCACAGGAGGATCGAGTAAACCGCAGGAGAAAAAGCTTGTCGCGGTCTTCTCCAATTTCCTGCAGCTGATGGCGGGCATCATGAGTCCGGTCATTCCGTCCCTGATCGCCGCGGGCTTTCTGACCTGCCTGTTATTGCTTTTAAATCTGGTTTTCGGACTGGAATCGACCAATTCCACCTATGTCATTCTGAATAATTTAGCGCAGTCCGTCTTCTATTTCCTGCCGGTCTTCGTCGCTTATACCTCGGCGAAGAAATTCGATACCGAGCCGGTGCTGGCGATGCTGCTGGCGTGCTGGCTGCTGTACCCGGATTGGGTCGCGATGGCGGGAGCCGGCGGCTACACGAGCTATTTCGGTATTCCGGCGCTGTTGACTACGTATAACGGCGCGGTCTTACAGATCATTCTGTCGGTCTGGGTAATGTCTAAGATCGATCAGTTGCTGAAAAAAGCGCTGCCGCTGTCAGTGCGGCATTTCCTGAAACCGTTTCTGCTGATTCTGATCACGTCGATTATCACGCTGACACTGACCGGCCCGTTAGGCGGATTAGTCACGAATTATATCGCAATGTTCATCGCCTGGATCCGCAATTACGCCAGCTGGGCGGCGGTGCCGGCAATCATCATCTTTGCCAGTACGATCGGTCTGTTGTGCCCGGGCTTCCATCTGGCGCTGATTCCGATCGCGACGACCAGTCTGGCCACCGTCGGCTACGACGATTTTATCAACATCTGGTTCTTCTGCTGCACGATCACGCCGGGCTTCATCGCGCTGGCAGTGGCACTGAAAAGCAAGAACCGCCGGTTAAAGGAAATCGCGTTCCCGGCTTCGATCTCAGCGCTGTTCGGCGGTATTTCCGAGCCGACGACCTACGGTATCTCCTATAAAATGCCGAAGGTCTACTTCTGCAGCATCGCGACATCGCTGATCACCGGGCTGTACGCGGGCATCGTGCATCTGAAATGCTTTGGCTTCGGCGGCTATTCATTGACGAATATCCTGCTTTATCTGGGCGAAAACGGCGATACGACTAATTTCATTAAAGCGTTGATCGGCGTCGGGATCATGGCAGTCTGCTCGTTTGTCTTCGTATTTATGACAAAGTGGGACGACAGCGTATATAACGAGGAAGACAGTGAAGCAGAAAACGCTGCGGCGGTTCTGACGTCCGTGGAGCTGACGGCGCCGGCGCAGGGAGTCTATATTGCCCAGGAGAATATCGCCGATCCGGTCTTCGCGGCCGGCACTCTGGGCGCCTGCTTTGGAATCCGCCCGGAAACGGATGAAGTTCTCTCCCCGGTGGACGGGGTAATCAATTCGATCGCTCCGACACGGCACGCCATGACAATCAAGACGGCCGGCGGGGCCGAGGTGATGGTGCATATCGGCATCGATTCGATGAAACTGGGAGACCATGAAATAGAAACACTTGTTCAAACCGGTCAAGCCGTTAACCGGCATCAGCCGATTGCGAAGATCGACCGTAAAGCGTTCGCGGCGAAACAACTGGACGATACAATTATCGTGATCTTGTTAAACAGCGCGGCTTATACTCAGGTTCATGTGGATGATCAGCGGCAGCAGCTGATCGCCGCGGCGTAGAGAAACAGGAGGAATCGGAATGCGGAAATATGCGAAACAGCTGTTGGATCAAATTCACGCGAAGGAACATGTTGAAACCGTGGACGGCGTCCCTGTCTTAATGAAACCGGTGCCGGACGACGACCGGCCGTATGTGCTGGATCCGCGGCTGCTGGACGTGATCCGGATGAAACGAAAAATGTTTGCCCAGCGGGCACAGAAGGGCTACCGGCTTTCGCAGGAACGTTATCGTCCGGATAAAGTAACTGAGGATTTGTGCACCGTGGAAATCGATGTGGATGAAAAGCTGATCGATATCGGTCACGATCATAAAATTGACATCTATCTCTATCGTCGTCATGCAGATCAGGGCTGCCTGCCTGTGCTTATTTATCTGCATGGCGGCGGCATGACGGCCGGGGATATGCGGCTGTTTGCGAATCAGATGCGGTTGATCGCTGAACTGGCCCAGGCTGTAGTCGTGTTCCCGGAATACCGGCTGGCTCCGGAATGTCCGTATCCCGCTTCGATTGAAGAAGCCTGGGGAACGGTGCAGTGGGTTGCGGAACATGCCGACGAGCTGAATGTCGATCTGAACCGCCTGATGGTGGCCGGTGACAGTGCCGGCGGCGCGCTGACGAACGCTTGTTTATTAAAGGATGAAAACGGCCTGATCAAAAAAGCATTTGAAATCTACCCGGCCGTGGACAGTACGGATTACCGGAAACAAACCCGCTATTCCTGGTCCTACGACGCTTATCCGATTGTGGAGGAACAGTTCGAAGACGCGTTCAGCCGGATTGACCGGATTAAGAACAGCGTCGGCGTGAGCGAGGCGGAAAGTCTGTATCTTCAAGGAAAGACAAATTATGAAAATCCGCTGGTTTCGGTGATTTATGCCCCGGCGGAAAGACTGGCGCAGTTTCCGCCGTTGACGATTGTGAGCGCGGAGTATGATTATCTGCGCGTCGGCAGCGATTATTTTGTCAAACTGCTGCGGGACTTGGGCGTGGATGTGAAGTCAGTGCGCTATTGCGGCTGCGATCATGGTTTCCTCGATCTGCTCGGCACGATTGTGCAGGCCGAAGATCTCTGTCATTTGATCGCCGGGGAAATCCGGACAATGGCTAAATAAGGCCGAAGGGACGGCAGCGCCGTCCTTTTTCCCGGAGCTGAACTTTTTCCTGACGTACTGACTCAGTTTGGCAATTTCAGCTGTGCAGCGGCAGTCAGCCTGTGCGATAATGAGAGTAAAGAAGCAGGAGGAAGGATCTTCTCCTGTACATTCCTTCGAAAATGAAGGAGGAAAGGAGTCTCTATGTTGGTAACGATGAAAGAAATCCTCGACCCGGCCAGCGCCGGGAATTACGCGGTGGCAGCCCCGAATCTATGGACGGAGTTAGACGCGCGGGCGGTGATCGACGCTGCTCAGGAGCTGCGGGCGCCATTGATCCTGGATATTGCCTACCCGGCCAATCCGGATTTGTTTCTGCTTTGTCAGATTGCCCGGTATTTCGCCCAACGGGCAACCGTTCCGGTTGCGATTAACCTCGATCACGGCGGATCGAAAAAAGAAGTGCTGGAAGCCTTCCGGGCAGGTTTTACATCCGTGATGATCGACCGGTCGGCGTGCCCGTTTGAACAGAATGTCCGGGAAGTGAAGGAAATCGTTGAGCTGGCTCACGCTCTGGGGATTTCCGTGGAAGCGGAGTTGGGCCATGTCGGTATGGCAGATCAATATGAAACCGACGGCAGCGCAGCCTTGACGGAACCGGAAACCGCGGCGGAATTCATTCGGCTGACCGGCGTGGATTGTCTGGCGGTCGCTGTGGGCACCGCTCACGGGGCGTATCCCAAGGGCATGAAGCCGAAGCTGGACTTTGAACGGCTCGCGGCGATCAAGGAAAAGACCGGCCATTTCCCACTGGTAATGCATGGTTCCTCCGGCACTGATAATGAAACGCTGAGAAAGGCCTGCCGGATGGGGATTAATAAAGTGAATATCGCTAATGATTTATGCCAGGCCGCGGCCAAGGCGGCGAAAACTGCCGATCTGGAAGGCAATCATGCCTATGATTTCAGCGCGGTGGTCTATGAAGCGGTGAAAGCGAAAATGAAGGAGATGATCGAGGTCTACGGTTCCGTTGGGAAAGCGGGTTAAAGTATTTCATTCGCTTTAGAAGAATATAAAATAAAATCCACAGAGCTTGGGAGTACGGCTCATGTGGATTTTATTTTTATGACAGGAGTAACCCAGTATTCGTCTTTTTATAATGTTTTTCTGAATTCTTTAACGATATCCATGAATTCTTTAACCCGCTGTTCATCAACCGCGTTTTCGAAAATACCGTCAATTTTGAAGGTTGTCGCGCAGACCGCACCGTCAGCGACGGATAACTGCCGTGTGATATTATCTTTATTGCAGCCCGTATTGCAAAGAATTGGCGTACGCTTCACTGAGTTTTTGACAACAGAGAGAACCTGCGTATCGGTTTCGCTGCCGGCAGTCAAGCCGGAAACACATAAGGCGTCAGGACGATTGTTAAATTCCGTGGATTTCGCGATTTCTGCGATATTTCTATCTGCCAGATATTTTGCGGCTTCCGGGACGATGTTGAATAACATTTTAACGTCCTGTGCGCCGATTGCCATTTTGTGACGTACCGTTTTCCCAACGTTTGTATTCCATAAGCCAAAATCAGAGGCATAAACGCCGGAAATGATTTCACGAATAAATTTGGCGTCAACCGCAACCGCCAGGTCTAAGGAAGCAATAGGATCCCAAAGGCAGTTCACACCATAAGGAACGGTAATTTCTTTCTTTAATTCACCGATAACATGAGCCATGGCCGCGATCGTTACCGGCTCAACTTTCGTCAGATAGGGCAGCGAAAATTCATTGGAAAACATGATGGCATCGACGCCGCCGTTCTGCAAAGCGTGAAGGTCTCTTCTGGCGCAGTCCAGAACCTTAGCCATTCCGCCCTGTTTATCGTAATAAGGGTCTCCAGGAAGCGGCTGCAGGTGGCACATCGCGATGATCGGTTTTTTTACACCAAATAATTCTTCTAGCCAGTTGTTCATAATTAATCAATCCTCCTTGAACAACCCCATTATAGTGCAACCAATTTTATGTTTCTAGTGATCGATAATGATCAATCGTATAACGAATTAATTGTTCATAAATCATAAAATTTGTCTATAAACGAAAAAAACATAGGAAATAATAGAAAACATTCATAAAAAATCAATCATAAGTGTTATAATAGAAGCGGAGGAACAGAAGATGAAAAAATATTCGATGAAACAACGGATCGTTACTTTGGTAAACGCGGCGATTTTTTTAGGCTTTCTGGGATTAACGCTTTCAACGTTTTTTGAATCAAAGAAAACAGGACTGGATTGGGCAATGCTGCTGATCTGTCTCGGTATCTTTGCGTGCGCGCTCTATTATGAGTATTTAAAGTATTTATATAACGATGCTCTGTATACTTTAAACTTTTTACTGGATCCGCAATCCGCAGAGGAGAAATATAAAAAATTATGCAAACTTGATATCACCCATAATTATGAAAAAAATACAGGGATTTTTGAGGTAATGATTTCAATCGAAAAAAACGCCCCTGTTAAAGCGCTGGAATTGATTAAAAAAAATGAAAAGAGATTTAGAAGCAATGTTGAATTGTTAATCATTATGTATTATTATCAAATCAGAGCTTATCTGTTGTTGGGAAATGCTAAAAAAGTAAATGAAGTTTACAGCGACGCTCTGGTAATTCGGAAAATGAAAAAAAGACCGAATATCATCAATTATCATGAGTTGGACGGATTGCATGAACTGGCATTGGGAAATAAAAAGAAAGCCTGCGACTATTTTAAACAGGTGGACGGTTCAAAAATGAATCCCAAGGAAATCCTCTTTATTTACAGTCAGCTGGCAGAACTCACCGCAGGTGAGGAACGTGCGGAGTATCAGCGCAGAATAGCGCAATTAAAAGGAGTTGCAAATCCATGAAAGTAAGCAAAGCAATAGTCAATGACCGGCGGGTTAAAATTATGCGTCTGATTGAGGAAAAACGTTCAGTCAGCGTGGATGAGCTTGTCGAAAAATATCATGTTTCTCCAATCACAATTCGTCGCGATCTCCAGTATTGGGAAGACAAGGGAGCGATTATCCGGAATTATGGAGGAGCATCGTTAATCCAGGAATTTGTTGAAGATGAAGAATATGAAAGAACGACCTTTCAAAAAGCAATCGCCAAGAGGGCAGCTTTATATATTGAGGAAGACGACGTCATCTTTATTAATTCCAGCACAACAGCTTTAATGATCGTCGATTATATCAAGGACAAACACGTAACGATTATTACCAATAATGCCAGAGCGATTAATTATACGCCGGATCCCAAGGTTCTCATCATATTCACCGGCGGGGAGGTGCGCTTCCCTAAAAATTCAATGACTGGAGATTTTGCGGTGGCGGCTCTGAATAATATTACGGCGACCAAGTGTTTTGTAGGCTGCAGCGGTTTGACTGAGAATGGAATCTCAACAGGTTTAATGAAAGAGATGTTAATCAATCAGACCATGATCAAACGGACAAGCGGCCAACGCTTCGTTTTATGTGACAGTACGAAGATCGGCGTCAGTTATTCATTCTTCTATTCCAGTTTGAAAGGCTTTGATTATCTGATAACGGATGTGAAAGCAGATGACGAAGTGATCGAAAAAGTAAAAGAGAATACCGGAATTAACGTCATCAAAGTGGAACCGCTAAAAGGCGGATGGAAAATATAAAATTGAACTGTATGAAAAATGAGCGCGGTGTCGGAAAACGGTAGCCTGATCTCCATGAAAAGCTCATTTTCAATACAGAAAGTCTCAGAATAGAAAAAACAAAACCGGATCTCCATAATGAAAAAGCAATGAAATCTTTGAGTGGATTTCATTGCTTTTTTCGATTATGACCAGATTTCTTTGATTTTTTCTTTCATTCGGCGAGCTTCTTTAGCTGGATCCGCAGCTTTGCGGATTGCCCGTCCAAAGATGAAACAGGAAACCGGGATCCCTCGGAATTTCTCCAGATCGTCATAGCCGATACTGCCGGTAGCCGCAACGTCGATACCCATGTCGCATAATTTTTTTAAAGTGGCGATTTCTTCTTCATCCCAACCGCCGGGTTTATCGCCGGAATGCTGCAGCGTCAGCTGTGAGATGCCTAATTCTTTCCACAGTTTAACGTCCTCAAAACTCCAATGGCCATACAATTCAATTTGCAGCTTTGTGTTTAATCCGCGCTTTTTCGCTTCTGCCTGAACAGAAGTAATCGTGCCTGGCTCGCAGGCGCATAAGATCGTTGTGAAATCCGGCCGGCCATCCAAAAGCATTCCGCCAATTTTGCTTCCAGCATCCACAATTTTCAGATCGGCAAGCAAAGGCTTGTTCGGGTACATCTCCCGGAAAATTTTTACGACGCGGGCACCTTCCGCAGCGATCAGGGAATAACCGCATTCCAGAATATCAACTTCGTCAACAACACCGGTCTGGCAATCGCGGATCGCTTCTTCGGTGCTGGAACAGTCTAAAGCAAGCTGCACTGTAGGGATTTTCATTCTTTGTTCTCCTCCTTTATTTTATTTCTTAAAAAACGTTGAATACTTGGAAGCTGGCGAATAAAACCAAGTTCTTCTTCACACCAGACTTCTGCTGTAAAAGTCCCTTGAAAATCAGTATTTTTAAAGTGTCTCAGGACGCTGTTGAAATCAACTAATCCCGTTCCATAGGGAATATTGTGTTCATCTTTTGAAATAGCGTCCTTGAGATGACAGGCCACAATTTCACCCTGACCGCCGGCGAGGTCGCTCACGACGTCGAATCCGTTATAAGCGACATTTCCAGTATCGGCATAAAGTTTAAACTGAGGATGATTCACCTTCCTGACAAACGCTGCGCATTCAGTAATTGTGGAAAAATGAGGCACATCTTCCAGGACCTCCATGGCCAGCGTGACCGGATAAGCCTGAATCAGTTCCAGAATTTCAAATAATGAGGAAGCAAAACGGATTCTGGTGTCCGCGGTGCTTTCTTTTTGATAAACATCATAAGGTGCTAACTGTATGATCGGGATCTTTAATTTTGTGGCGAGGATGATCGCTTTTTTTACAATTTCAATGCCTGCGTCAAAGTACTTCGGATCGCCTAAGGGATAGAAGCGGTTGGCGCTGAGTGCCATTGTCCGAAACGGCATCTCAAAATGATCGGCAAGTTTTCCCAATTCCGCGATCATCTCATCCGTCCAATCCAGACGTTTGATTCTTGGATCTTTGCCGTCGATGCTCAGTTCGATATAATCAAAACCGGCCTTTTTGGCAATGACGAATTTATCGCGCCAGGATAGAGCCAGGGGGATTCCTTTTTCATAAATTCCAAGAGGAATGCGTTCTAAATCTGTCATGACAAAAGAAGGAACAACCCGATAGTTGTTCCTGACAAAGTTTAGAGGAAACTTGGGAATGGCAGATTTATATCGTGTGTAAAGATATCGTCAAACCCTCTTGGATAGTTATATGAAATCTTATCTTTATCATCCGGATAAACGAATTTTCCGCCAACTTCCCAAATAAACGGCTTGAATTTATATTGCAGGCGATTCTTCCGCATATACCACAGAACGAGAATTTCGTTGGTATCCGCTTTGAAATTTGTCCACAAATCATGATGGTAAGGAATCATGACTTTCGTATTCAAGTCTTCGCCCATTCTTAAAATATCGCTGGCTGTCATCTTATCAGTAATTCCGCGAGGATTTTCGCCGAAAGAACCGAAGGCGACGTCGATGTCAAATTGATTTCCGTGCTTCGCATACATATTGCCGAAGTGGGAATCGCCGCTGTGATAAATTGTTCCACCCGGCGTTTTTACGACATAGCTGACTGCGCGATCATCCATGTCGTCACAGGGCAGGCCCTTAATGTCGCCATGCGGCGGAGCGGTAATTAAAATCGTCCGGTCAACGGATTCAACGGCAGTAACTTCAATGTCTTTAATTTTGATGACGTCGCCTGGACGGACGGTAATCAGCCTTTCTTCCGGTACGCCCCAGCTGCGCCATAAATCCGTGGCAAATTTGGAACCGATGAATGGGACGTCCCGTTCTTCACCGTTGATGATTGTTTTCTTCTTGACGTTGCTTAAAACCGCGGCGGCAAGATTGATGTCGATATGATCGGTATGGGTGTGGGAAGCGAAAACAGCATCGATTTCAGTAACCGCAAACGGATCAAGAACGGCTGGAACGGCCCGCAGGTTTGGCTGGAGCTGACGGGCTCCGGACATTCTGGCCATCTGATGATCCGGATCCATCATCTTTCGCTTTCCCTGATCATCATAGTGGGAACGTTTTCCTGAACCGCACCAATAATCCATCGCTATATTTGTGTTGTTTTCAGTTTTAATCCATAAACCGGTGCAGCCCAGCCACCACATGGCAAAAGTTCCTTTTTTTACTGTGGTTTCGGCAATTTCTTCATTGAGCCAGGTTCCCCATTCCGGGAAGGTGCCGAGGACCCATTTTTCGCGTGTTACGTCGTTTACGTTAGGCATTTTATGACCTCCTTTAATTTATGTTTTCATTATACATGCCAGTTTTTAGGATGAATAGCCTTTTATATGAACGATGTGAACGTTTTAAGAATAAAAATAAGAATGATATAGCAGAATGTGCTTAAAAGAATATAGAATGAAAACAGAATCAAAGGAGGGGATACCATGAAGGTTTATCCATCAATAGCCTCTGCCGATCCGTTACGAATCGCAGAGGAGCTTGACAAGATCAGAGGACATCCACGAGTCCATGTGGATATCGAAGACGGTAATTTTCTGCCGAATATCACATTCGGTCAGAAAACGGTCAGAAAACTGATGCAGAATCCGGATTTTGTTTATGATCTGCATCTGTTGACGACACGTCCATACGAGTTTCTGCAGCAGATCAGCGACTGTCATTTTTCCCATATCTGTTTTCATTTTGAAGCTTCGGCTTATCCACTTCGGGAAATCAATCTTATCAGAAAAATGGGAGCTAAGCCGGGCATTGCATTGAATTTTAAAACGGGAATCAGAGAATTGACTCCCTTTTTGTCCCAGATAGAGTATCTTCTGATCATGACTGCGGAGCCGGATGGCGAAGAAGAAAAATTTCAATCAAGCATGCTGGAAAAAATGAAAGAAGCCCGCGAGTATTTGCCGCAAAATGTTGAAATTTGGGCGGATGGAGGAATAAACGAAGGAAATATTTACCAATTAAAAGAAGCTGGTGCTGATGCTATGATTATGGGAAGAGCCGTTTGGAATTGTGATAACCCACTTGAAAGTATTCGTCGTTTTGAAAAAATATAGGAGGAAAAATGATGTACGAAAATGAGAAACAGGCCATTTTGGATGC
Source organism: Holdemania filiformis (assembly GCF_003459085.1). Lineage (NCBI taxonomy): Bacteria > Bacillati > Bacillota > Erysipelotrichia > Erysipelotrichales > Erysipelotrichaceae > Holdemania > Holdemania filiformis. Next base: position 43,110 of record NZ_QRUP01000023.1, read on the forward strand.
CTGCTTAAAAATGAAGGAATACCATCTGATATCGCTGACCGGAGGCAACGTTTCCATGGTGGTGGACGAAAACCGATATTTAGTGACACCGTCAGGCATGTTGTATGAAAAGATGACGATTGAGGATATTGTTCTGATCGATCATGATTGTCAGGTTATAGAAGGAAAGCGCAAACCTTCTTCCGATGCTTCAGCTTTAATTTATATCTTTGATCATCTGCCGGTAAAAGCGATCATCCATACTCACCAGCCTTATGCCACGGCGATAGGGTTTAATAACGACTCTTTGCCCGCTTGTATGGTAACGTTAATTGACGCGGCGCATGCACGGATTCCCGTTGCGCCGTTTACTCCTTCCTCGAATGTCGGCATGGGGCAGCTGGCTGTGAAATATGCCAATGATGCGACCGCATTGATTATGAAGCATCATGGCGTAATCACCTATGGCAAAGATCTTGAAGAAGCACTGTATTCTGCGGTTTATCTTGAGGAAGCGGCGAAGACCTATTGCATGGCGCGGATCATGGGGGCGGTTCCTGAACTTTCTGAAGACGAGATTGCGAAAGAGGCTGCGGGTTGGCTGAACTACGGACAGTAGGAGTTAACAATAATCTTGTCAGACTTAAAATAGAACATAAAAATGATTAAATAATCATTAAATGTTATCAAAACTGGGCTGATCATTGGGAATAAAGAGACAAAAATCTTAAATATGAACAATGATTCATATAATTGATTGAAAGTGGTTTCTTGGCGTGTTACACTTTAATCAGCTTAAGCGGGAAAGGAGGGTTTGGAAATTCTTAAGGATATCGTTGATTCAAAGCATTACATTTTTTGCGAAGGTTTTTCCGACTGGACAGAGGCGATCAAGGCAGCGGCAGCTCCGCTGCTTGCCGAGGGGATTATTGAAAACACGTATGTTGACGCCATCATTGAAAATGTTAAAGAATATGGACCGTACATTATAATTGCCCCCGAAGTAGCCATGCCGCATTCAACGTTAGGCGGATCTGGAGTGCATGATACGTGCATCAGCTTCATGAAAACAGAAAAACCAGTGGTTTTTGATCCAAACGATCCAACTAAAAATGCTCGTTTGTTCTTTACTTTAGCAGCTACCGATAATGAAAAACATTTGAGCAATATGGTTGCATTAGCTGAATTTTTACTTAAAGAGGGGGCCATTGAAGACTTATTAAAAGCAAAAAATGCCGATGACTTGATGAAAGCACACTGCAAATATTCTGAATAATTACTAATAAGGAGGGTATTATGGGATTTCTCGAATTGATTTGGGCGTATTTTGTTAACAATTTCTTGACTCAGCCAGCATATTTTATCGGTTTACTGGTCATCATCGGCTATATGTTGATGAAAAAACCTTTCCACGAATCCTGCGCCGGATTTATTAAAGCGGTTGTAGGTTACAAAATTCTGACGGTGGGTTCAGGCGGATTAAGCAGCACCTTCAAGCCGATTATTGCGGCGCTGCAGGATAAGTTTAATCTGAGTGCTATCGTTCTGGATACATATATGGGCCAGGCGGCAGCGCAGTCCGCGTTGGAAGCTGCCGGGAAGTCCTTCTCCCAGGCGATGCTTCTGTTACTGTTTGCCTTTGTCTTTAACTTGCTGCTGGTTAAGTTCCAGAAATATACGAAGATGCGTGCCGTCTTTACGACCGGTCATATTCAGACGCAGCAGGCGACCATCGCTTTCTGGTTTATCTTCACCTGCTTCCCGCAGCTGGGCGACTGGCCGTTGATGTTGATCATGTCGGTTCTGCTGGGACTGTATTGGGCGGTCGGCTCAAACTTAACGGTTGAAGTAGCTCAGAATCTGACGGATGGTGCAGGGTTCTGCGTTGCCCATCAACAGATGTTCGGCATTGCGATCTGGTCGGCGATTGGCTATAAGTTCTTCAAGGGAAAAGATGGAAAAGTTAAGCGTCTTGAAGATTACGAACTGCCGGGCTGGTTGTCTATTTTTAATGAAGATATGGTTTCCACAGCTTTACTGATGACGCTCTTCTTTGCGGTAATTCTGCTGGTACTGGGTAAAGATTATCTGGTCAGCGCCGGTATGCTGGGCGAAGGCAAGAGCTTCCTATTCTATATTTTGGATACCTCACTGGCCTTTGCGGTTTACCTGTCAATCCTGAAACTCGGCGTCAGAACCTTCGTCGGTGAACTGACAGCGTCTTTCCAGGGCATTCAAAGCAAATTGCTGCCAGGCGCTATCGTCGGCGTCGACTGCGCTGCAGGCTATGGCTTTGGTTCTGAAAATGCAGTGACCTTTGGCTTTATGTTCGGTGCGTTAGGTCAATTCCTGGCTATCATTGGTCTGATTCTCTTTAAATCGCCGGTTCTGGCGATTGCGGGATTCGTCCCTGTCTTCTTCGATAATGCGACGATCGCGATTTATGTCAATGCGAAAGCAGGCGCAAAAGCGGCGATGGTCACAACCTTCTTCTCCGGTATTCTGCAGGTTGTCTGCTCTGTCATTGCAGCGATGGCCTTCACTTATAACGGTATCGGCGTGGTTGAGTTCGGCGGATACATGGCAATGTTTGACTGGGCGGTAATCTGGCCGATCTTCACTTTCATCATGAAGTACCTGTCGTATATCGGCGTTGCGATCGTTATTCTGGTTCTGGTCATGATTCCTCAGCTGCAGTACAAAAAAGATCCGGAAGGGTACTTCCTGTGTGTTAGCGATTATGAAGCTTATAAAGAACATATGAAAAAGAAAGAGGCGGCTGCTTTATGATTAAAATCTTAATTTGCTGTGCGAGCGGATCGGGGACCAGCCAGCTGATGGCGATCACCGCTCAAAAAGCCTGTAAGAGCGCAGGCGTGGAGGCCAATGTCAAGCATTGCCCGATTGCGGAGGGAAAATCATCTGCACGAAACTATGATCTCGTGCTGACCTCTCCGGCTTTCATCAAAATGTTTGATTCTGCCAAAGCTGCGGGCGTTAATGTTTATCCGCTGAAAAATCCGCTTTCTCAAGATGAAATTATTGCTGCTCTGAAAGCGGCGGGATACATTTCTTAAATTCAAAGAAGTAGAAGAGAGCTATCCTGACCGATAGCTCTTCTTTCTTCATGACTGACGGGAGGTAAATAATGAAATTTGAGAAGATTCATTTAGACGACATCACACGCTGCTATTGTGCGAGTTCCATCACGATCGGCAAAGAAGCGTACGCTTTGTTTGCCAGTGAAAATCCGGAAAGCGTATGTTATTCCTATTCCGGCAAAAATTTTGAAAACCGTGAGGTTGTCTGGAATGATCGCGGCGGCTGTATGTCGATCGTTCCATTTCAGACAAGAGAAGGCGAGTTTCTGGCGGTCAACGAATTCTATCTGAAAGTGACCCCAAGCCTGGCAAAAATTGTTCATGGCCGAAAAACAGAAAATGGCTGGGAGATAAAGGATGTCTTCTCACTGCCTTATCTGCATCGGTTTGATCTATATCATGTCGATGGAATTGATTATCTGATCTGCGCGACGATTGCCAGAAATAAACAAAATAAAGAAGACTGGAGCGAACCGGGGCAGATCTACGTCGGTGTTTTAGGTCCGGATTGTTCCCAGGGTGTTGCGTTAACCCTGCTGGTCGACGGGTGTTACCGCAATCATGGCTACTGCCGGGGAACTTATGAAGGATGTGTCTGCGGTTATTTTTCCAGCGATCAAGGCGTGCTGCGGGTGATGCCGCCGGATAGTCCTGGCGGAGAATGGCGGGTTGAAAAGATTCTTGAGGGTCAGGTTGGTGAGATCGCCTTTGCCGATATCGACGGCGACGGCTTGGAAGAAATGATGACCATTGAACCTTTTCATGGAAATTCCATGAAAATTTATAAATTAAAAGAAGGCCGCTATGAATGTGATTTTGTCTATCCGACAGAAGTGGAATTTGCGCATACGCTGGTGGGCGCCCAGTTAAATGGAAAACCTTGTTTTGTAGGCGGCGTCCGACGGGTGAACGCTGAACTCTTTATCATCCGCTTTCAGAATGGAAACTATATGGTGACTTCTGTTGAAGACGGTGTTGGTCCGGCAAACGTGGCAGTGATTCATAAAGAGGGGATTGACTATATCCTTTCCGCAAATCATACAAAAAATGAAGCTGCAATCTATAAGGTAGTGGAATAGGAGAAAAGAAATGCTGGAACAATTAAAAAAGGAAGTTTATGAAGCAAATTTGCTTTTGCCGAAATATCAGCTGATTACCTTTACCTGGGGAAACGTCAGCGGCATTGACAGAGAACGCGGGTTGATTGTGATCAAACCCAGCGGCGTCAACTATCAGTCGATGCAGGCGGAGGATATGGTCGTCTGCGATTGGCAGGGTAAGGTGGTCGAAGGCCGATACAAACCGAGCAGCGATCTGATGACGCATCTTGAATTGTATCGGCACTTCACAACGATCGGCGGCGTTGTGCATACTCATTCGCAAAATGCGACGGCGTGGTGTCAGGCGGGGAAAGCAATCCCCGCGCTGGGGACAACGCATGGTGATTATTTCTATGGGCCGATTCCATGCACCCGCCTGATGAGCGAGGCGGAAATCCGTTCGGATTATGAGCTGAATACTGGAAAAGTGATTGTGGAAACTTTTGAAACGCTGCAGCTTGACGCTGCACAGATGCCGGGCGTTCTTGTTCAAAGCCATGGCCCGTTTACCTGGGGAGAAAATCCAGGCGACGCTGTTCATAACGCAGTGGTTCTGGAAGAACTGGCAGAGATGGCATGGAAAACCCGGCTGATTAATTCCGAGGTTTCTTCGATGCAGCAGACGCTTCTTGACAAACATTATCTGCGCAAGCATGGACCAGGAGCTTATTATGGACAGAAATAAACCGTATCTGTTGGGAATGTACGAAAAGAGTATGCCGGCAGATCTGTCCTGGAAAGAAAAACTGGAAAACTGCCGGGCTTTTGGTTTTGACTGGCTTGAGATCAGCATTGATGAAACAGAGGCGAAACTAAGCCGCTTGGATTGGACGCCAGGTGAGCGTCAGGCGTTGATCAAAACGATGCAGGCGTGCGGTGTTCCGATTTCTACAATGTGCTTGTCAGGCCATCGCAAATACCCGTTGGGCTCGCTGAATCCAAAAGGTCATCGGCGTTCGCTGGAAATTATGGCAAAGGCAATTGACCTTGCTTCCGACTTGGGTATCCGACTGATCCAGCTGGCAGGCTATGACGTTTATTATGAAGAAGGCTCAGATCAAACTCGCCGCGAATTTATCAGGAATCTGCGCACGGCGGTAGGCATGGCGGCGAAAAAAGGCGTAATCCTGGGCTTTGAAACTATGGAAACACCGTTTATGGATACAGTGGAAAAAGCCATGGATTATGTTCAGCTTATCGACAGTCCTTATCTGGGAATCTATCCTGATATAGGAAATTTGACCAATGCTTCCCAACTGTATCATGTTCCCGTCCCGAAGGATATTGAAAAAGGAAAAGGACATCTGTTTGCAGCGCACCTGAAAGAGACCCGTCCGGGAGTTTATCGGGAAGTGCCTTTTGGGACTGGACATACGAACTACCCGGAAGATCTGCGGAAACTGAAAGAGCTTGGGGTCCGGATGTTCACAGGCGAATTCTGGCATACCGCGCAAAATCCTGATTATCCGGAAATTTGCCGGCAAGCCGCGTGTTTTCTGCGTTGTCAGCTGGATGAAGTGTTTCATGATTAAATTGATTGTCTGTGATCTGGACGGTACGCTTCTTAACGACAGGAAACAGCTGGACAGTCAGATTCTTCCAGTGCTGGATGCATTGCGAAAGAAGCATATTCTTTTTACTTTGGCCACTGGCAGGAATGAAGCGATTGCCAGGGATTATGTCGATCAGCTGGGCATTGAAATTCCTTATGCTGCGGATAACGGCGCCAATATTTACTGTCGCCATCGGTTATTGCAAAGTGAAAGCCTACAAAAAAAGGATTCAGAGTGGATCCTCACGCGGCTGATGGAAGAAGGGATTCCGTTTACTTTTTTTGATCAACAATGCGGCTACAGCTTTTCCAGTTCAAAAAAATTGAATGAAATCCGCGGTTTATTTTCAGGACGGTTAAAACTGAAACAGGTCAGAGAAAACGCGGTATTTGCGGATGGGGATATTTATAAATTGACGTTGGATTCGGCGGAATATCCCGATATTGAAAATCTGGTCCGGGAAGTAACAGAAAAATGTCCGAAGATTGCTTTTAAGCGATCGGAAGATTCGTTGTATACGATAACGGCGGCAGGAACTAGCAAGGGGCAAGCGCTGAAAAGCATTGCCGGAGCGCTGAAGATCGAACTTTGCGATGTTTTGAGCATCGGCGATAATTTCAACGATATCGCCATGTTTGAAATCAGCGGACACAGTGTGGCGATGGGCAACAGTGATTCTCTGGTAAAGCAAAGCGCTGATGAAGTTACGCTATCCCATAATGAAAATGGCGTCAGTCAGTATCTGATCAGAAAACTATTAAATTCAAAGGAGGAATTATGGACGAGTTAACCAATCATGCCAAACATATTCGTCAGAATATCGTAAGGCAGGTATATTTCGCAAAAAGCGGACATCCGGGCGGCAGCCTGAGCAGCGCTGATCTTCTAACCGCGCTGTATTTCAAAGTGATGGATATCAACGAACAGAATGTGAATTCAATAGACCGCGACCGGTTTGTCCTGAGCAAGGGCCATGCCTCGCCGCTGCTTTATGCGGTTCTAGCGGAAAAAGGATTGATTGATGATGCGGAATTAAACGGTTTCCGCACCTTGAATTCCAAATTGCAGGGACATCCGAATATGAACTATGTACCCGGGGTGGATATGTCGACCGGTTCGCTGGGTCAGGGGATATCCTGTGCTGTGGGCATGGCGCTGGCGAATAAACTGGATCAGAACGAACATCGTATTTATGTTCTGATCGGTGACGGTGAATCGGAAGAAGGTCAGGTCTGGGAAGCCTGCATGGCTGCCGCACATTATCAGCTGGATAATTTATGCGTGATTTTAGACTATAACCATCTTCAGATTGACGGTGATCTTCAAGAAGTCATCAGCCCTGAACCATTTCAACCCAAGTTTGCGGCTTTTGGATTTCATACGCTGGAGATCAACGGGCATTGCATGACGGAAATTCTGACAGCGTTGGACAAAGCGAAAACCTTGAAAGGCAAACCAACGGTCATTATCGCTCATACCGTAAAAGGCAAAGGTGTTTCGTATATGGAAAAGAAAGCGGCCTGGCATGGGACCGCGCCTGATGCCGCGCAATACAGTCAGGCAATGCAGGAATTAGGAGGTAAAGCAGAATGAATACCGCAACCCGGGAAGCTTATGGCCGTGCGCTCGCAGAACTGATTGTTGAAAAAAAGGATATCGTGGTGCTGGATGCGGATTTAACGAAATCGACAAAGACGATTGAGGCGAAGAAAGCGTGTCCTCAGCGGCATTTTAATATGGGCATTGCGGAAGGAAACATGATGTCGGTCGCGGCCGGTCTGGCGGCCAGCCGTAAGGTTGTCTACGCTTCCAGTTTTGCCATGTTTGCGGCAGGCAGGGCTTTTGAACAAATTCGTAACAGTATTTGTTATCCGAGTCTGAATGTAAAAATCTGCGCCACGCATGCAGGCATCAGTGTTGGCGAAGACGGCGCTTCACATCAGGCGATAGAAGATCTGGCCTTAATGCGTGCTTTGCCGAATATGAAGGTTTTCCAGCCTTGCGACGCCCGTGAAACCGAAGCTGTGATCAAAGCTGTTTATCATCTTGATGGTCCTTGTTATGTGCGGTTGGGCAGGCTGGCGGTCGAAGATGTTTACGACGACAGCTATCAATTTGAATATGGGAAGGGCATCATATTGAGAAAAGGTGTGAGGACGGCAATTCTTTGCAGCGGACTGATGGTTCAGGAAAGTCTGAAAGCTGTCTCGAAGATGACTGAGATCACGCCGACGGTAATCAATCTGCCTACGATTAAACCGATAGATGAAGCATTGATTATCGAAACCGCAAGGTCACATGAAGTGATCGTAACGGTTGAGGAGCACAGCGTCATCGGCGGGTTGGGCAGCGCCGTAGCCGAGGTGCTTTCGCCGCTGGGACTTCCTTGCCGGCATTATCGTTTGGGAATGCAGGATGTTTTCGGACGCAGCGGAACACCTGCGGCTCTGCTTGACTATTACGGATTGGACGCCCGGCATATTCAGGCTTTTGTAGAAAACGTATCTCGTTAGTGTTTTTTCTGTGAAGTCAATAAATTTCAATTTCATGATTTCCAGGCGTCATGGGATTTTTACAAGAATAAAAAAGCATCGGCGTTTCTGATGCTTTTTTATCAAAAGGTATTTATCCAGCTTACTCATCTAAGATCGGCGTCAGCGATTCATTCCAGATAAACTGACTGGCAATGGTATAGACATTCGTTCCCGGAACATGATATTTTGCCTCTGGATAATCCTTGTAGGCGATAATGTTCCCCATTCCGTTGGAGAACGTACCAGCGTTATACAGCTGCGATCCATCGTAGCCCAGCTGTTCTAACAGGCAGATTGTGTACGCCGCTTCCACCCCGGCGGTGGAGATGAAGACGATCGGCTGATCCTGCGGAAACAAGTCGCGGACAAGACTTTCCGATTCTTCATAATTAGGGAAGAAGCTGCCGACGTCACCCATCTGCGCAATCACCTTGCCGCTGTCATCCCGAACTTTTGTCATCCGATATAAGACATTGTCCCCGCGCTGATAATCGACCAGCACGCCGTAAAACGGAACGTTGACAAAGCCGGCGACGGAGCCCTCCTCAGCCAGCTGCGCCGGGGAACGCAGGTCAAAGTAGAGCACATCGTCAAGAAATAAATAGTCGTCCAGATTGGTCGGACTGATCGGCGATTCACTCATCAGCGCGCTCTGCGGAATCGTTTTCTCCGGCAGTGCGGAAGGCGCTGGAAGGTCGTCTGATGCAGGCGGGGTCTGCGGCTGGGCGGCGCATCCGCCGATTAACAGAACGCAGAGGACGGAAAGTAAAATTCTATTTTTCATGTTTTTCACCTCGTTGAATTTGATAATCGACAAAGTCCGGAATGGCGGCGGAGGTCATCCGTTTTTGATCCATTCCTTCGCTGACCGTCAGTTTTAAACCGGCGTCAGCGGGTTCGCACCAGGCGTAGTCCATCGCAAGCTGCGTTTTGGCTTCAAAGCGGCCGATCATCGCGCGGCGCTGAGCCGCATCTTCTATATTATAAAGGACAGTGCTTAAAACATCCAGCGTTCCCGCCTGATCCGGCGCACTTAAGGTTACGCTGCGCAGCCAGTTCTCACTGTAGCCGGTGCGGGGATTGAGAATGTGATGACGGCGGATTTGTTGATCGCCATCCTGAATCAGAAAGTAATTTTGATCGTCAGCCGAGGTGGAAACGACCCCCTGGGTCAGCGTAAACGCATAGAGCAGCGAAGTCTGTCCGGAAGGATCACGCACGCCGATTTTCCAGCTGTAAGGCGCGTCGTCCGGCGACCAGGCGATGATCGAGCTGCTTCCGGCGTCCAGCAGAAACGGCGTGTTCAGCGGCTTCAGTTCGGCGGCCAGCTGATCGAGAATATATCCCTTAGCCATCGCACCCAGGCTGATTTGCAGCGAATTTTCACAGGCCCCCGGCTCAAACCGGACAGTCCGGCGTTCCGGATCCAGCTGAAGGACTTCATTCAGATCCGCCGCGGCGGGCAGGCAGCCGGTGATCTGCGCGATCAGAGCGGAATCCGGATCGGTATTTTCCGTCGGAAACGGTGCGAATTTCGGTTCCCATAAAGCGCTCAAGGATCCCAGAAGAGGATGAAACAGACCGTCGCTCAGCTGCGACAGTTCGATCGCGGCGCTGAGCATCGCGGCGAGTTCGGGCTCAATCGAAATAGTTTCTCCGGGATGCTGATTGATATAAGCGACGTTGTGCAGCTCGTTTCCCTGATCATCAAGGTAGCGATGATGGGAATCGGCCAGTTTGTGCCAGAACGGCAGCTGGGCTTCGACAAGCGTCGTCGCTTCCGCTAATTTTTTTTCATCCGTCATTGTCAGCTGGATTGTCGTATTCAGCGGCAGGACGAGATTTCCCTCGCTGTCCGTAAAAACATCAAAATAATTTGTGAAAGTTTTTCCCTCCGTATTTTCATAAGGAATGTTTTTTTGACATCCGGAAAACAGGCTTAAACAAAGGAAAATACTAGAAATAGAAAGCGTTTTCAGAAAATTTCTCATCCATCGGGACTCCTTAATCAAACGGCTGTGAAAATATGAAACAACTTCATCAGTTGTTTTCCGCCAGCCGAGTTGTTATAATAATAACATATTAAAGAGTCTTACGCACAGTGATTATCAAAAGCAGAAAAGCAGGCTTCATCCAGTACTGCTTTTCGTCTGTGAGCGGCGCTGGGAACGCCGGCAGGGCACTTTAATACAGTTTAGGGAGTAAAGAAAACAAGGAGGGAATTCATGAAAAAAGTTTGGGCAATTCTTCTGTCCTCACTGATGGTGCTGACGTTAACGGCCTGCGGCAACAGCGGCAGCGGAACACCGGCGCCAACTCAGGGAACCGAGGGCGGCTCCTCGACGCCATGCACGGCGGAGGGTGAGATCACACTCGACAGCATCAACGAATATCTGAATCAGAGCGCCGATATGGGCGAAGGTTCGATGGCAAACGTCGTCGCCGTTGTTCCAATCAGCCATATCAACGGTCCGCGTGAGGAAAGTGATTTCTATGCCTTTGTCAATTTCAAGTACAAGGCGAGAAATTACATCAAGTATCAGATCACGTATTTATCCTGCACCTGCCGTTCGGCAGATGTCAATTACTGGATGACAGCGTATGTTGAACTGACCTTGCCGGAAAGCAAGAAGCTGGACGACGCCCAGGTGCGTTTCCTGTCGTTTGACCGCGACAGCGCCGATAAGTATACGGCAGGCTTCTGGGGCGACAGCAATCCGACCCCGGCCGGCGCGACTTACGACATGTTCAAGGCGGAATACATTCCGTACTTCATCGACAAGGACTATGCGTACATTAAGACGCTGAGCACGGTCGACGATATCGCGGCTGAAGATTATACAGCCGGTGAAGGCCGTGAAGGTCTGACACTCGATACGTTTACCGGTTCTTCCGTATCGTCCAACAACATCATCAGAATGCTGAACGCGCTGATGGAATATCACGGCACTGACGAATATTTCAGCGCTGAATAAAAAAGGAAAAGAGGAAAATTCCAATGAAAAAGTTATTTGCGATCGCTCTGTCTGTTCTGCTGCTGGCCGGCTGCGCTTCCACACCGAAGGAATGCCCGCCGTGCGCAACACCGGATGCTTCTGAACCGACGACGGCGGCTCCGGCACCGCTGCCAGAACCGCGTGATACAACAAAGACCTACAAGCCTTCCAAGGATGCGGCGGACGAAGCCTGCACCGCTGAAGTCTGGGCTACCGGCTGCTCCAGCATCAACGTCGACAATCTGACGGAATACCTGGGCCGCGACGACGTTCTGTATATCGACCTGCGCGATTACAACGACTATGCGAAAAAGCATCTGAGAAACTTTGAAGTCATTCCTTACTTCGCCTTGATTTTTGACGAAGCTGCAGGAACCGAAGGCAAGCCGCAGCTGTACGGCGGAACTTTAGACGCTCCGGTTGCGACGTATGAAGAATCCGCAGCGCTGCTGGAAGCGATGTTCCCGAAGGATAAGACAATCTTCTTAATGTGCCAGTCCGGCGGACGTGTCGCTCAGATGATGAAGCTGATGAACTCCTTAGGCTATGACATGAGCAAGGTTTACAATGTCGGCGGCATGGGCCAGTTCACAGATTCCAAGTTCGCTCCGTACACGACGGACAATGCGGAAATCGTTCTGGAAGCGACCTATTCGTTTGAAGGTCTGACACCGGCTACGAAATAAGTTAAATTCTGAATCAAAAGAAGCAGCGTAACGTTACGCTGCTTTTTATGCGCTTTTTTTACCGATCCTTAGGGGATGGGCCGATTGCGTTCGCTGCTTTAACAATGGTATAATAATGATGTTTTTATAACCAGCCGGTTCCTGTGTTCCGGGCTGATTTATTGGTCAAGTTTAAAGAAAACGACGGCGGTCTTAGCGAAAAGGACTGCGGTTCATGGCAGATTCCGTCATGCTTTCGGAAATTCGGCGTCCTGGCGGCGAACAACTTGTTTATTTTGACCGCAGATCTGAACCGGGAGATTTCAGAAACCTAGGAGGAAATCATTTTATGATGACTGTCGAACAATGTTATAAACAGCTCGGGGGCGATTACGCGGATATTATCCGGCGGATGCGCACAGATGAGCGGGTAATTAAATTTCTGGGCATGCTTTTGCGGGATGATTCGTTTTGTCAGCTGAAAACTGCGCTGGAAAACGAAGATTACGAAACGGCGTTCCGTGCTTCCCATACGTTAAAAGGCGTTTTGTTGAATTTAAGCCTGACGTCCCAGGCCCGGGTGATCAGTGAGCTGACGGAAGTCCTGCGCGCCCGGCAGGCCAACGAACAGATCGGGCCGTTGTTTGACCAGGCGGAGATGGCGTACAGACAGCTGACAGCGGTGATCGAAGACCTGCTGGGAAAGAAAGAACAATCATGAAATCTCGCGATAAAGTTTTGATAGTAGATGATTCCGATATCAACCGGTCGCTGTTGGCGGATATGCTGGCACAGGATTATGAGCTTGTGGAAGCCTCGAACGGATTGGAAGCGGTCACGGTTCTGAGTCAGCAGTACAACGAGATTTCGCTGGTGCTGTTAGATATCGTGATGCCGATGATGGACGGGTTTGAGGTACTGGCATCGATGAATAAATCGGGATATATCGATCATATTCCGGTGATAATGATTTCAGCTGAAACCTCTTCCGTCTATATTGATCATGCTTATGATCTGGGGGCGGCGGAGTATATCAGCAGGCCGTTTGATGAGAAAACGGTCAAGCGGCGGGTCAAGAATACGATTATGTTGTATGCCAAGCAGAAGTATCTGGAAAACATGGTTACGGAGCAGCTGCTGGAAAAAGAAAAAAATAACCTCGTCATGGTTGAGATCTTAAGCCATATCGTTGAATTCAGAAATGGTGAAAGCGGACTCCACGTCATGCATATCCGTGTCATTACTGAGACGCTGCTGAAACAACTGTGCCGGATGACGGATCGTTACAACCTCACCCCGGAACAGATTGCGATGATTTCCAACGCGTCCGCTTTGCATGATATCGGTAAAATTTCAATTCCTGAATCAATTCTGAATAAGCCGGGAAAACTGACGCCGCAAGAATATGAAATCATCAAAACACACAGTGCGATCGGCGCGGAAATGTTGGAGAAGATTCATTATTTTGAAACAGAGAAGCTTGTTCAGGTAGCGCGGGATATCTGCCGGTGGCATCATGAACGATACGACGGCCGCGGTTATCCGGACGGATTAAAGGGCGAGGAGATTCCGATTTCCGCGCAGGTTGTTTCGTTGGCGGATGTCTACGATGCATTGGTCAGCGTCCGTGTCTACAAGGCTGCCTATACGCACGAAGAAGCAATGCAGATGATTTTCAACGGTGAATGCGGAGCGTTTAATCCGCTGTTATTAGAATGTCTGAAGGAAGCGGGCCCGACGCTGAAAAAAGAACTGAAGGTCCGTTCGCTTTCCGGTGCTTCACGGATTGAACTTCAGGACATGGCGCGCAATCTGATCCAGAGCGGCAATGCTTCTAACAGGACGCTGGCGCTGCTGGAACAGGAGCGGACAAAATATCAGTTCTTTGCTTCCATGTCCAAGGAAATCCAATTTGAATACAATTATCATTCTGATTTATTAAGTATTTCGGAATGGGGCGCCGCACAGCTGGGCGTCAATGAAGTGATCATGCATCCGAAGCAGAATCCGCAGATTTTAAATTTGTTCACCCACGAGGATTTCGAGGATTTTCTGACGAAAATCCGCACCGCGGAGCCGGAAAACCCGATTCTCAGCGGCACGTATCCTTTGAAAATAAAGGGATCCTCACGCTGGTTCAAAGTCGTTGCCCGACCGTTGTGGGTGATGGAGGAGTCCTCGGAGCTGACCGGCGTGATTGGTAAGTTCATCGACGTCCATGACGAACAGGTGGAACTGGATCAGCTGAAACAGCTGGCAAAAATCGATTCCCTGACCGGGCTGTTTAACCGGGCTTATGCCAAGCGGGCACTGGACACGATTTTAAACAATGAAGCCGATGCCAGCCAGAACTATGCGCTGCTGGTTTTCGATATCGATTTCTTTAAGAGCGCCAATGATGAATTTGGTCATCTGTTCGGCGATCAGGTGCTGGCGAATGTCGCACACCGGATTCAGGCCAACGTGCGCAAGTCGGATATTTCCGCCCGCATCGGCGGGGATGAATTTCTGATCTTTATGGAATATAAGGATCATTTGGAACAAATGATTGAACGAATCTTTCAGGCACTTAACGGAAGCTTTCAGGGTTATGATATCACAGTCAGTATGGGGGTGGCGTGTTTTCCCCAGGATGGTCTGGATTATATGACCTTGTTTCACCATGCCGATCAGGCGCTGTATGCCGCGAAACGCCGCGGACGCCGGCAGTACTGCTGTTACGAAAGCTCGATGCAGGATCTGTTGACGGGGGTGTCGGCAGAAGCTTAATCGATTCGTCAGCGGTTTATGGAATTCCGGACGTTTTAAAATAGAACAGGAAATCAGCGGTTTTCTCAAAAGACCGCTTTTTTTGTCTGCGTTCATGCGGAGCCTGCAGCGGCTAAAACGCGGAAGGAAAAGAAAACAGGAAGCCGGCGCTTCCTGTTGGAAAATAAGGATTAGTCTTTGATATTCAGCAGCTTGCGATAAGCTCCGGAAGTAATGCCGGCGTCGATGAAATTGCCAACGCTGACGGCGATAAATGGAAATAAGACAGCGGCATTGGCGTCGTACTCACCGAACAGACTGTTGAGGATCAACATCAGCCCAACACCGAAGATGATTAATGAAACACCCGCCACAATCTTCCGCGTGAAGGTTCTTTGATACCGCTCATAATCATCCTGAAGGTCGCAGATCAGCTCCCCGCTTAAATGAAAAGTCTGTTTCTCAAGCTTTTCAATTTCCTGATAGTCCATTCCGTTTTTGACTAACAGACCGACGCCGATCGCGATAAAGAACATCATGATCGCCACGCCTAAATCATTGTCAAGCACAATCACCGGAATAATGCCGCCCAGAATCATGCCGACGCCGACGGCGATCCAACGGGCAAAACGCTGGTTGAGATCGAGATAGCGCTCAACGGTGTCGCGGTCCGTGGAGTAAGCGAATCGTCCAATCAGGGAATCCTCCTCGTGAATGTCGTCCGGCAGCGTTATGGGGGAATGAGGTTCATCCCTCCATTCCTGTTCTTCTTCATCCAGCGGTTTTATAGGGGCTGAGGGGTGTTCCCGGGTTTCTTTCATCAGCTCATCCAGGGAAATCCCCAGCAATTCGCTGAGCTGAATCAGTTTTTCGACTTCCGGATATCCTTGTCCGCTTTCCCACTTGGACACGGCCTGACGGGAAACGTTGAGTTCAAAAGCCAGCTGTTCCTGAGAAAACCCGACTTCTTTTCTTCTTTTTTGAAGCTTCTGCGCAAAATTCATGCGTGCTCACCAACCTTACATTGTTGACTTTATTGTATTCGAAAATGAATAAGAAAGCTACCAAGTTGTGTTTGCGTTTTCCGGCAACTTCAGGTTGCGGGGTGAAAAAGAGGGAAAAAAGCTGGAATCCTGATCAGTTTTACTCACATCCAAACTTTCTTTCTGGACAAAAAGTTCGGTTGTTTTACAATGATGGAGTAGAGAGCGGGGGCCTTTTTATGGAAAGTTTGGTTTTATCGCTTAACGTTGTGCTGCCGTTGTTATTTCTGATCTTAGTAGGTCAGGGCGTGCGGCGGTTGAAATTGTGCGATGAGCGGGCATTGAAACAAATGAATCAGCTGGTATTTAAGTTATTTCTTCCCTGCACGTTGTTCAACAATATCCTGTCGACGGATCTGAAAACGGTGCTGCAGCCGCAGCTGCTGATCTATGCGGCGGTCTGTGTCCTGGCGGCCTGTGCTGCGGGCTGGCTGATCATGCCGCGGATAACATCGGATCCGCGCAAACAGGGCGTGATGATCATGAATACCTATCGAAGCAACGCCGTGTTGTTCGGCATGCCGATTGTGCAGCTGATCTATGGGGATTCCCAGTTAGGTGTGATGTCGATGTTGATCGCAGTGATCGTTCCTTTGTTTAATATTCTATCGGTCATCGTATTGGAATCCTTCCGCGGCGGGAAAGCGCGGATATCCAAGCTGATTGAAGGAATCGTAACGAACCCGCTGATCATTGCTTCGGCACTGGGCCTGCTTTGCTTGTTTTCCGGAGTTCACCTGTGGAAACCAGTCGCCTCCGTGATCGGCGATATGGGCAAGGTATCGACACCGTTGGCGCTAATTATTTTAGGTGCGGGCTTTCAGCCGGAACGCGTCGCGGAGAATAAAAAAGAACTGCTTGCCTCCGTTTCCGCCCGGTTGGTCTGGACCCCGCTGGCAGCGTTGGGCATTGCGGTTCTGTTAGGCATTCGCGGCGTGGCGCTCGTCAGTCTGTTAGCGATCTTCGCTTCCCCCAACGCGGTGTCTTCGTATTCCATGGCTGAAGGAATGGGCAGCGACAGTGAACTGGCCAGTCAGGGATTATTGTTGAGCACGGTTTTCTGCATTCCGACAATTTTTCTGTGGATTTTCTGTTTCAGTGAATGCGGATTAATTTAATAACCGGGAGGATGATCGAATGCGGATTTGTTTTCAAAGTGATCTGAAAGATTGCCCGGATCTGCGGCATGCCGGCCAGCGTCTGCTTTCTGTAAATCCAATATCGGATAATCCAGGGCGGGCGGAAATCATAATGGAAGGAATACCGCAAAGTCTTTCACAGTTTACCCAACAGCTTCAGTCAGTTAACCCTAAGAAGGAAAGCCTGTCGCAAGCGGTGAACTGTTCGTCAATCCATTATGAGCTGAACGAAATTGCAATGAATTTAAACAGAGAAACAAGCGATCCGGTGGAATGGATTCTGGCCGCGATGGCTTTCTTGCAGAGAAGAATTGTTTATGATCCAGATCTGGCACAGGTCTATGATCAGGGAAAGAAAACAGGCTTGACCTTATCAGAAGCCTGGATTAAAAGAAAAGGAACCTGTCGTGAAATCGCCATGGCGATGGCCGGACTTTGCCATGCACAGGGGATTTCCGTTCGTTTTGTGCAGGGAATCAGCGCCCCTGATCAGCTTCATGTGTGGAATGAAGTTTACTTGGAACCGTTAGGCTGGCTGCCAGTTGATGCCCAGGCTGGAATGATCGGACAGTGGGGCAGTCTTATAAGCTTGCGGATTGCGGATCAGATAGAGGATTTGCCGATGCCGCATGATGTAAAAATCAAGGTATGCCAAACACGGGGTCTTTATCATGATCGTCAGGTCTATTTGAAACTAAATCGGCTGTCGGACGAAGCAAAAGGTTCCGGGCAATTTTTATTGAAGCAGTGGACAGGGGAAACAGGCGTTCGCTGCCTCCTTCATCTTACTTCTCAACGAGAGCCGACGGAAAGCCTTGAATCCTTGTCTAACCGGGTGTTTATGATTCTAAGGGTGTTTCTAAACGAAAATAGTATGATGAAACTGGATGGGAATTTCAATGCCGCAGCGCTTCAGAAGCTGGAAAGCTTGTGCGATCAACTGGAAAACAGTGGAATCCGCACCCGCCTCGCCGCAGGTTTAAATAGTTTATCCCAAACGGTCGCAGTCTGGGTGGAAGCTGCGGTTTCTGAAACGCTATGGGCAAAACTGGATCTGGCGGGAAAAACATTAGATTATAAACCGGAGTGGATCCGCCTGGTTCAGGCGCGTTCAGCGGCTGCCTTAATCCAGAAGCTGCAGGAAACGATCGGCAGATAAACTTAAAATAAAAACCAACGCTGATCATTGTGAGTTTCTTCCATCATCCGGGATTATTTTAGAATTTTGAGATAAAGAAGCAGGCCGTATAAAGCATTATAAGAGCTTTGTACCGCCTGCCTTTGCTATTATCATCGAAAGCTAGGTAAGAAATGCTTTGAGATGCAATTCCAAAACCTAATGATACACTAGGACTGCCTGTTTATTCAACAAACTCATGTTTTGAGAAGGATTCTTCTATCTTTTCAGATTGTTTGCGATGAATGTTTTAAGCATAGCTTTCTATTCTTTTAATGATCTGCTCCGCCGATAATTCCGGATGTTCATTATGGCAGCTTAATATCTGTTGAACGATACTTTCCTCTTCATCTAAGATCTCCGCAATTTCTTTTGAAGCCCTGCCTTTTTTCGCATTTTTTAAGACTTGGTGAACTACTTTATACAAGGCGCCGCGATGAAAATCGATTTCCCTCAGATCTTCCAGATCCATCTCTCTCATAATTTCCATCGTTTGCTGCATATATTCCTCGTAGTTTTTTGGCCATTCACTCATCTTCTTAACCACCTTTCTAATTTCTTCATCTTGTTCGCAAATACTTCTGATCCATTCCTGCTTTTCCGGGTCCCCTGAGTTGCCGAACAGGATCGCCCAGCGCTCCAGTCCCATGAGCTCCTGTACTGGCTTCTTCCTTAGAAATTCAGTTCTTCCTGTTTCCATAATACTCAAATGAATTACCGTTGTCAAGGGAATCTGTGCTATTTTCAATCGTGTTTCCGTTTCATCCGTGATGATCCCCGGGTTTGGAAAAAAATTAAAATCCGCAATCAGGATCAACCACACAGATTTCAGCTCTTCGTATTCTTTGCCCCTCATTTTCTGTGCGGCTAACAACCGCGCCGCATAATACTCCATCCGTTTTAGAACTTTGGCACAGGTTCCCTGCCGCTGCACTTCGATCACAAATAAAATTTTACCATTGATAATCCCGCGGACATCATAACGTATCGCTTTCTGCAGTGCGTGATCCAGTTTTTGTTCCTGAGGCAGGATCTCCAGCGAGTTAATTTCGCAGTAACGCCATTGAGACAGGAAATTTGTCATTGCTTTCTCATCGTTGGCGATTACATTTTTAAAGAATCCATCCTCAAGCAGGGAATGAGTCTTGCTTTCCCGCGGATATAGAATTCTTGGAATGTAAGGTACTGGGTTTTCTCTGACAAGGGTCGTTTGTATCTTCATGAACGAATCCTCCTTTACCTCTAATATTGCGGAAAAATGGAAAAAGCCTTGCTCTATTTGATGAAAATTGAAGAAAAGAGCTTAATCTTCTTAACTTTTTTGAAACATTTTCATCATCTGAGCGTTAACCATCTTAAACAAAGCGCGTTAAAATTGAACTGAAAAAGTAAAATCAGTTTCATTTCGATGTTCTTTTTCCATATTCTTATTCAGAGAACGTTGACATGGATCGCAGAGTTCGACTATAATGACACTGTTCATCGGAGGGGAAATCACAAAGGTGATTTGCTGGATAAGATGGCTGACGTAAAGCGTCAGTGTCTTATCCTTTTTTGATTGATGGGAGGAATTTGGATGAGAGCAGAATTTACGAGCGGCAAAATCTTAGCGCCGTTGATGAAGTTTACCGTACCGATTATGATCGCGCTGATTCTGCAGGCGCTCTATGGTGCCGTCGACTTGTTAGTTGTCGGTCAGTTTGCTTCACCGGAGGCTGTATCGGCTGTCGCGACAGGCAGTCAGGTCATGCATTCGATGATGGTCATCATTACCGGATTGGCAATGGGAATCACGGTGCTGATCGGTCAGCAGTTTGGCCGTGGTGAACCGGAAAAAGTGGGACAGACTGTGGAAAGCGGCGTCTTTTTGTTCGGCTGTCTGGCCTTGGTTTTAACCGGTGTCATGGTCGCTGCGACGCCGGCGCTGGTGACGTTGATGCAGGCGCCTGCCGAAGCGGTTGCGTTTACGAATCAATATGTATTGATCTGTTCCGGCGGGATTCTGTTCATTGCGGCCTACAATACGCTGGGTAGTATTTTCCGGGGATTGGGCGATGCGCGCACACCGTTGTTGGCGGTGGCGATTGCCTGCGTTGCGAATATCGTTCTCGATCTGTTGTTTGTCGCCGGTTTTAATATGGGGGCGGCGGGGGCGGCGCTGGCAACCGTCATCGCGCAGGCCGTCAGCGTCGTATTGTCGCTGGCAGTCGTCGCTCATCAGGGCCTGCCGTTTCCCTTTTCCTGGCGGAGGATCCGTTTTCATGGGGAAACCGTCAAAGAAATCGTCAAGCTGGGAGCGCCGGTTGCACTGCAGGATCTGTTAGTCAGCATTTCCTTTCTGGCGATCACAGCGATTGTGAATCAGCTGGGCGTCATCGCTTCCGCCGGGGTCGGCGTAGCGGAGAAGGTCTGTACGTTTATCCTGCTGGTGCCCTCGGCTTACGCTCAATCCATTTCCGCTTATGTCGCGCAGAATATCGGCGCGAATCAGCCGCAGCGGGCGAAGCGGGGAATGGCTTACGGGATCGCGACTTCGTTATTGTTCGGAATCTTTATGAGCTATTTCGCCTTTTTCCATGGCGATTTGCTTTCCGGACTATTCGCCAGAGATCCGCAGGTGATCCTGGCGGCCGCCGATTATCTGAAAGCTTATGCGATCGACACGCTGCTGGTATCGTTTATGTTTTGCTTCGTCGGCTATTTCAACGGCTGCGGCAAGACGACTTTCGTCATGTTCCAGGGACTGGTCGGTGCTTTCTTCGTGCGGATTCCAGTTTCCTATCTGGCAAGTAAGAGGATTCCGGTCACCTTGTTCAAGATCGGTTTGGCGACGCCGTGTTCCACCTTTGTTCAGATCATCCTTTGCGTCCTTTATTTTCTCTGGCTGGGGCGGAAAGAAAAAAAGCTGGCGCCGAGCCATTTCTGATTTATGGATTATAAAGAAATCGAACGTAATTTAAAGTTAGCGATCAAGTCAAATTGTAAATGTATTAATCAGAAACTGTCAAAATCACCTGTTTATGCGGGTGATTTTTCTTTCTTTAAAATCTTTGACTTATGAAATTGATTGTGAGGGAGTGAACCTGTCAGCGATTAGTGTATATATGAATTATGCTTTCTTATTCCTGGAGATCAAAATCAAAAAGAAAAAGGGGCTGTGACAAATCAGGAAAATAAGAAAAAGCGATAAGCTCACAGCCATTTCTCTAAGTTTTCCACAATTTTAGATAAAAC
>NZ_QRUP01000024.1:0-465 GCF_003459085.1 Holdemania filiformis
GGAGAGAATTATGAATTCTGCCCGGTCATTCAGATTATGATCGTTAACCGGCTTCCCAACATGAAGAAGCATTCTCATTTTACCCATCAGAGCCGATATTGCGTGTTGGAAGATCACATCCTCATGCCGGACGAGCGCTGCCGGATTCTCTGGGTAGAGATGGATTATCTGAATGAAATGGGCAAGAAACCGATTGAAGAATGGCGGATGGCAGAAAAGATTCTTTATATGACGCGGTACAGCTTAGATCCGGAAAAGCAGGAAGTCATTCAGGAATTAAAAGAAAAAGAGGAGGTTATACAAATGATGGAAGAAAAGCGGATGGAGTTTTTGAGAAGTACAAGCATGGACATCGCATTAATGCGGACACGGTTTGATGAAATTGATGAACAGAAGATTTATGAAAAAGGACAGCGGTTAGGGAAGAAGATCGGGGAATGTATTGGCAGGCGACAAGGAGAACAC
>NZ_QRUP01000024.1:475-63674 GCF_003459085.1 Holdemania filiformis
TATTGGCAGGCGACAAGGAGAACACATTGGCAGACAGCAAGGAGAACTCATTGGAGAACGCAAAGGGGAAGCAAGACAAAGAATGATGCTTCAACAGATGTTGAGTATCCGGATTCCGATGGGTGAAGAAGAAGCTGAACTGCTTCAGCAATTAAACGGTGATGAGCTTTTATTATTGTCAGAACGGCATGAGAGGATAAAGACATCCGAAGATCTGGCAGAACAGGTTCATGAAATTGTAAATCAGAGAACGAACTCAACCCCACAGCCTAAGCTGGCGGTCACGGTTTAGAATTATCTGCAGAGGTGATCCCAATGATCAGAATGACAGAAGAACAGCGGGCGGAGTTTTTGAGAAGTACAAGCTTGGACATCGCATTAATGCGGACACGGTTTGATGAAATTGATGAACAGAAGATTTATGAAAAAGGACAGCGGTTAGGGAAGAAGATCGGGGAATGCATTGGAGAGCGTATAGGCAGACAGCAAGGGGAACTCATTGGCAGACAGCAAGGGGAAGCAAGACAAAGAAGGATGCTTCAACAGATGTTGAGTATCCAGCTTCCGATGGGAGAAGAAGAAACTGAACTGCTTCAGCAATTAAATGGTGATGAGCTTTTATTATTGTCAGAGCGGTATGAAATGATAAAGACATCCGAAGATCTGGAAGAACAGGTTCATGAAATTGTAAATCAAAGAATGAATGCTAATGATCAGTTTAATCAGTCTTTAAAAGTCAGAAGCTTGTAATGAAGTTAGAAGAAGACTTTGAACATCTCATTTTAACGGTAAGACATTATTCCACAGCCTAAATGGACAGACTGTAAAATAAACGATATCAGTGAGAACTTCAGATTGTATTTTAGAAAAGAAGAGGGGGTTGTTCTTTAAAAAAATCAGGATGAGGGCTCTGCGTGAATTGTCATAGAAACTTTAATAAGATTTAAGAGTTGCCGGGAAAGAATCATGATATACTCCTATCATAAACCGCGAAAGAAGGGGTATGATGTTTAGAAATAAAAACGGGGAGATTCGTTCCGGATGGAAAATCGCAGAGATGCTGGGAATTGTCTTCGGCGTATTGTTTCTCTTGATTTTTGTGATTCAGTTTGGATTTACGTCTGTGATGATCACGACTGGCAATCTCGATCAGGCGACAGGGATGGCCACGCCGTTTGCTTATCAGATAGCGGCTCTTTTAAATGGATCGATGATGTTTATTCAGTCCGCGGTGATGATCGTGGTGCCGATTCTTTTGTGGACACGACGATTAAAAAAAGCGAAGTCGGCGCTGGGGTTGCCACCATTGTCAAAACATGGACGCGCGATGATTCAGGGATTGGCAATCGGCGCGGGATCAATGACGCTGACCTTCTTACTGCTTCTGGTGACGGACAGCGCGCAGGTTCTGACCTGGGTTCCGCAGCTGTCGCCTTCGCTGCTTTTGATGTTAATCTTGTATATTCTGGTCGGATATTCGGAAGAAATTATCTGCCGGGGATACATTCAGGGCGTGATGCGGCAAACGCGAAATCCCTGGCTGATCATTCTGGTGCCGTCGCTGATTTTTTCCTTGCTGCACTCGGCAAATCAGGGGATCGGCTTGATTCCTTATCTCAATATCTTTTTGATCGGGCTGTTCCTGTCGCTGATTACGCTGACCAGCGGCAACTTATATCCTGCCATCGGCTTCCATATTTTCTGGAATTTTTTCCAGGGCCCGATTTACGGCTTTTCCGTCAGCGGCGGTCAGGAAAACGGTCTTCTGACAACGTATATGAAAGGCAATTCGCTGCTCAACGGCGGCGCTTTCGGACCGGAGGGTGGTTTGCTTGTCACAGCGGTCATTCTTCTGATGATCGGCGTCTGGTATTGGCGGACCAGGGAACAACTGCCGGGATTGATCGCTCAGCTAAAAGCGGGGGATCAATCCGTAGTCAAAGAGGGAGCGGCCGGCGATTTTCAACGGGAAACCGATCAAGAACTTCCAGCGGAATCCAAGGCTGCCAGTCCAGCTGAAAAGACAGAATTGTAAAAATCCAAAGTAAAACGCGTTCGATCCTGAAGCAACAGGATAAAACGCGTTTTTAATCTTATGGACAAGTCAGAAATCGGATCGCAGTACTGAACTGCTTGAGCTTACGCTAACAGCCGGACTTCACTGCGGTATAAGAACAGGATGTAAACGAGGGTGATCGCCAGATTAATGACGTTGCTGGCAATCGAAAGAACACCGGACCAGTTTGACATAAATACTAACAAGATGGAAAACAGAATGTTAAGGCCGTAACTGACAATCATCAGCTTCCAGGTTGTTTCACCATGCTTGACCAGCGCTTCTTCCTGCAGCTCGCCCAGGAACTTGGTCGTTCCCTTGATGATGAAGAAATTCTGAAGGAAGCCGAAGACCGCGGCGATAACGGACAAGACCAGCGCGACGATCATAAATGTCTCAGCGGCTCCGGTATTGCCTCCGGCATACAGGTTGGAAAAGTAAACCGTTGCCATTGACAGGATCAGGCTGCAGCCTAGACTGCACAGAACCATAATGAAGGCCCGGTTATATAAAGCATCGGCTTTGCGCGCTTTAACGATCCCGACTAAAATTGTGATTCCGGCGATCAAGCTGATAAAATTACCTACGCTGGGCAGGCTGACAAACAGCGCGATTACCTGACCGATAAAAATCAGTTTCAAGGCTTTGCCGGCTGTAAGATAACGTTCTTCTGACATAAAAAGACTCCTCTCTGCATGAATTTTGAAAAAATGCTTGTTCACCGGGAATTCTACCATAGAAAGTTGCGGAGGACAAGGCACAGGATAGGCTGCAGTCGGAGTGAAAGCCGAATAAGCAGGATAACCGCGGGTAAAACTAGCGGGGAAGGGAGATTTGCGATGTATTTTAATTATCATGCTAAAGCGATGCGTCTGATCCGTGAAGGTCATTGTACGCATTTTGAATTGGTAGACCGCTGGAATCAAATTGCGCCGGCCCTGGTATTGTATTTTGATAACGAGCCGCCGATGCCGATCCGGGAAGAACGCTGGGCAGATTATTTTGAATTGATCGACGAAATTCATAATAAGTCCATAAACGAGGGAGAATAAGCCTTTACTCCCGCTGCGAAATCCGCTAAACTAAAAGCGATTGAAGAGGGTGATAACGTGACGCAGATCAAAGCGGTTGTGTTTGATATGGACGGCGTTCTGATTGATTCGGAACAGTATTATCAAGATCGGTTAATGGCATATTTCAGAGCGATGGAGGTAGATTTACCGCCGCAGCGGCTGAATCTATTGGTCGGGGCCAACGGTAAAATGAATTTGTGGCCCAAGATTCTGGAGGGAATAACGCTGCCGCAGCCGTATGACGAGTTCATGGTTGGTTTGCGGGAATATCGCCATGCCCAGGGAATCGAAGACTATCGGCCGTTATTGTTTCCCGGAGTGGAAGAAACTTTGAAACAACTCAAAGCTCGTGGCAAGAAGCTGGCTTTGGCTTCCTCCAGTTCCTTTGCCTCAATAGAAAAGATGTTGTCGGACACGGGGTTGTATGCTTATTTCGAGTTGGTCACATCTGGCGGAATGTTTAAAGAATCAAAGCCGAATCCAGAAATCTATTTGTTCACCGCAAAGAAGCTGAAGCTGGATCCGCATCAGTGTCTTGTGGTGGAAGACTCGCAATATGGAATTCAGGCGGGAGTTTCGGCAGGGATGACGGTCATCGCCCGGCAGGACGAACGGTTCCCGATGGACCAGTCGCAGGCTCACTATTTTGTAAAGCAATTACAGGAAGTCCCGGCGATTGTCGACCAGCTTGAGCGTTAAATTCAGATAGACTTTTCAGAACCGAAGGAATCATGGATGATCGATGGGCAAGAAATAATTTATCTTTTGAGTTCAAGACCGTGAATGAATCTCGATTCTTGCTTTTTCTAGAATCGCTCTTTTGACGGGAAATTGCTGAAAAAGTTCAAGATGTTTTTATGAATGCCAACGTTCGACTTTGAAGGAATCGTTGGAAGCTTTCTCACCAACCTCGCAGTTCCGGTTCCGCTCTATTTTTAAACAGAGGACTGAGTCACTCACTCATCATGAGGGAACAGTCTTTTTTTTGTTGCAGGTTTGCGCATCAGAGACCGAGGGGACTTTCGTCTTCTGGCGGTCTATCCTCAGAGGATGATCTTTCAAGGAAAAATGTGGGAAATCCGATAAAGAAGATTTACACAATTCCGATTTCGACAAAAAGCAGAGGTTCAATCGAATAAACTAGTTTCCAGTAAGCAGAAGTCAGCGTTTCTCAGGGAATGAACTTTAAAGCTCAGAAATCGGATAAAAAAGGAAACCGAAGCGTCTTCAGGTTCTCTGCTGGATCAGGCTGTTTTCAACGGATAAAATTGATAGTCCTCAGTTTGTGAAAAAAACAATTTTGTAAGCGCTTCATTTTTCTCTTGACTGGTCAGACCAGATGCTGCTATGATGAAAAAGTCGAAAGGAAGACTCTGGAAAGAGAGTACGACGAAAGAGAGGAAAAAGGATGAAAAAACTGATGATTTTAGTCCTGGCCGCAGTGTTAGCCACCACGGCGGCAGGATGCAGCACGAATAACTCGTCCCCCGCCGGCCAGCCATCGGCGCCGACGAGCCAAACGGGCGGCGTGACGCTGAGCGAAGGCGTCAGTGTTAAAGGGGTTCAGGCGGATGTTACCTATCCGCTGGAAGGACTGGACGACACGCTGGCCATGAACAACCTGACCACGATTAAAACGTATGCCGGACAAGGCAAGGTTTCTGTCACGCCGGAAGGTGCGGAAAGCTTCGATCTGTTTATCAACGGCACTGCGGTGGATCACAGCGAATTTGCCGGGAAGGCTTTCACGGTGGATTTTTCCGCCCTGGCCACCAACGAGATCAACACGATTCAGGTGACGAACATTCTTCCGGAAACCGCTAGCGTGAATATCAAAGTTGATTATCCGACGGTGATCGAAGGAACGCCGGAGGAAGTCGGTTTCAGCAGCGAAAAGCTGAGTTTCATTGACGATCTGCTGAACACGGAAGTGGAATATGGTTTCCCTGGCGGCCAGCTGGTCATCATCAAAGACGGAAAGATGATCAAAAACACAGCTTATGGTTATGCCAATTCCTATAATCAAGATGGGACACGGATTGAAAATCCGGTAGCGAGCACGACGGAGACCTTATATGATTTAGCCTCCAATACCAAAATGTACGCGACCAACTATGCGCTGCAGATGCTGGTCAGCGAAGGGAAGGTTAACATTACCGATACGATCCAGAGCTACTTCCCGGAGTTCAAGGACGAACCCGGCGCGGCAATCCTGGGAAAGAATACGATGACCCTTCAGAATATTCTGGAACACCAGGCCGGCTTCCCAGCCGATCCGCAGTATCATAACGATACGTATGACAAAGATGATGGAATTGTCAACGGTGTCAATGATCTGTATTCGGTGGAAAAAGCCACGACCAGGGAAATGATTCTGAAAACGCCGCTGCAGTATGAGCCGGGAAGCAAAACCGTTTACTCCGATGTCGACTACATGCTTTTAGGACTGATCGTTGAACAGGTTACCGGCATGGAGCTGGATGCGTATGTCGAAGAAAATATCTACAAACCGCTCGGCCTCGATCACATCGTTTTCAATCCGCTGCAGAAGGGATTTGAAAAGGATCAGTGCGCGGCGACCGAGCTGAACGGAAATTCCCGCGACGGGGCGATTTCCTTTACCGTTAACCGCACTGATACGATTCAGGGCGAAGTTCATGATGAAAAAGCTTTCTATGCGATGAACGGCGTTTCCGGACATGCCGGTCTGTTTGCCGACGCGCAGGATTTGGGGCGGCTGGCGCAGGTTATGCTGAACCAGGGCGGTTACGGCGATGTGAAGCTGTTCTCGAAACAGACGATTGATCAGTTCACCAAGCCGAAGTTTACAAGTCAGACCTATGGACTGGGCTGGCGGCGGATGGGCGATCACGGCTACAGCTGGTATTTCGGTCCGCAGGCCGGAGCTTCGACGTATGGTCATACCGGCTGGACAGGAACGTTAAGTCTGATCGATCCGGAAAACGACATGATCGTCATCTGGCTGTCCAACAAAATCAACAGTCCGGTTGTCGATCCGACGGTCAATCCCAATTATTTCTACGGCAACCATTTTGTCGGCGGCACCCTGGGCGGTGTGGCGACACTTACTTATGACGCGCTGAATCCGACGTCGATGGACAGCACGGATTCCCTGTTAGCGCAGATGGTTGCGAACAAGCTGACATTGATCGAAACGGACGAAGGCTATCAGAATGCTGCCGATGAACAGTCGCTGCAAGCCTTGATGGATCTGTTGGTCAGCCGCGTGGAAAAGACCGGCTCTGCCGCCGTGAAGAGTCAGGCTGAACGACTGATCGGCAAGCTGAGCGATGAAACGGTGAAAACGGCGCTGAACGAACGTTTGGCCGCGGTGAAATAAGCAGCTTTCTTCCTGTGTATCAGGATTTCAGACAAGCGGGAAGGCTGAAATCCAAGCCGTGAAGAACCTGCTTTCAGACCTATTCTGCTGAATGTGCTGAAATTTTCTAAAATAGAATCGAAGTAAAAAGAAGCGAAATCAATCCGCTTCTTTTTTGACTCTTTCAACTCGCGAGAGAGAATTTCTCTTGATGAAGGCTGATAAAGAAGATCAAGGAAAAAACATCTGCTCATGCTGATCGGTTTCACCTGGCAATGATTTTCCCCACTTTGATTCATTCCCGGCGGATTTCCTGTTTGATACGGGACTTGATCAAAGAATAAGAAAAGCGGACGGTCCGGCGTGATTCACGACTTTGACAATCCGCTGTTTTTTTGGTTTCTTTTTTCAATTCTCAATCCCAGGGCTAAGTGTTTTGTGTCGATGACTTCCATAGCTTAATCAGGGCTGCGACAGAGTTTCAGAATTCCCTTGAATCTGATCCTTAAAGTAGCTGCCGCCGAATAAGCGCTCATACTGCAAGGTTTGATAGTCTTTGATGAGCGGTGTGAAATCCGTTGATTCCCAATGACTGTACGCGTTTCCCTGAGTATCCATGTAGCCCGCGAAGGTTACGACCGGCAGCGACGTGCGCAGCGTTTGTAAATATTGCCCATACGCGTCGCTTTCCACTCCGGCATAGTCCAGCAGCAGCGCCGACAGAAAATTCAGACTGGTTTCCGGCAGCGGAGCCTCGGGCAGCGGATAGTTGGCCCAGAGAACAAACGGAACGCGGAATTTATTCATATACTCTTCCATGGACATCGCGCCCTCTTCCACCCCATAAGCTTGATCCAGGAACGCCTGCTCCACAGACGGCTGATGATCGCCGAACATCAGAATCAGAACGGGTTCATCCTGTTGGCTGAAATACTCCGTGAGCTGCAGAAACTGCGCCTCTGTTTTGTGAATCAACGTCAGATACTGTTCCGCCATCGGGTAAGCCCCCGGCTGATCGGTCAGAACAATCTGAGCCGGATAATCCTTCACGGTATACGCACCATGATTCTGAATTGTAACATTGAACAGAAATAACGGTTTGTTTGGATCGCGGTGTTCATATTCCCAGATTATCTGGTTGAAATCCGATTCATCGCTGACATAGCCATGTTCCAGGGTCAGGGGAACATCCAGCTCCTTCACGCTTTTAAATGAATCGAAGCCGAGCCGCGGATAGGCCTGATCGCGCTGCCAGGAGCTTCGCTCACCCGGGTGAAACGCCGCCGTTTGGTAGCCGAGCTGCTTCAGCTGGGAGGCCAGGGAGAAGGAATCCTTTAAAATGTATTGTTGGTAAGGAATGCTTCCGGAAGGCAGAAAAGCCATTGAATTCCCGGTCAGAAACTCAAATTCGCTCGCGCTGGTGCCTGCGCCGAAGACGGAGGCATAAGCATGGGAGAACCGGGCGTTTTCCAAGCTGGAAAAGCCGTCGATGACGCTTTCACTGAGCTGAAGCTGGCCGAATTCCTCAAAGTCCGCCCACGATTCGTTCATAATGGCAATGATATGCGGTTTTTGATCTAAAGTCACGGATGCGCCCTCCAAGGACACCGTGCTTAGAATCTGATCTAATTTTTCCGCCGACGTATCCGCCGGGACTTCAACATTCATAAACTCAGTGTTGCGTAAGAAGGTGGCGAGGATACCACTTTTCTGGTAAGCGCCGGACTGATCCCAGACATCCGTCCGGACGTTAAACCGGGCTAAATTCTGCGGCGAAGCCAGGAATGCGCAAAGCAAAGTCAGCGCCAGGCAGATTAACCGTACCGGCAGCGGAAAGCGCGCGGAGAGCGAGCGGGGCAGAACGTCAAGCTTGCGAAAGCGCAGAACGGCAAGCAGAAATCCCGTTAAGAGGACTGCAGTGACGATCATCGGCCCGTTCGGCGTAAAATCATAAGTGGAGGACACGGCAAGCGCGGTGTTCAGCGCGGTCAGATCCCAGGGTAAAACCGGCGTGCCGCGGAAGACGGTGACGAAATAATTGATCGCGCCCAGCAGTGCGCAGGCGGTATGGATCAGGAAGCTGCCGGCGGCCGGTTTGCGAAGCAGCGCGCAGATCAGGTAATAAAGGACGCCGACGCAGATCGCATTGGCCAGAAAAGCCGGCGCTGAGATCTGCCACGGATCCCCGCAGTAAACATACTGCATCAGAAAGACGGCGGTAAACGGCGTCGCTATCATCAAGAACAGTCTCCCGATCCGGAGTCGGTTCTTTTTTATCTTCTCGATATAAGGAAGCAAGGAATTCATCCCCCTTTCGATGTTCATTTTCACAAATTGAACATATTGGCTTATTTTAAACGAGTTCTGGGGAAAGATCAAGAAAGCCGGGGCAATTCACTAAAAATTCCCACATTTTAAGAATGGTTTTGTGTCAAAAGCAGGGGATCCCATCCAACTTTTTCCCGGGCGATCATCACAGCGGATCTGCCGGGATTCGCAATCAGGCCAAGGCATTTCATCCTCGGCATCATGAATTTAAAAACGGGAAAAGTGGATTCCGCAAAAACAGAAGAATACCCGGCTTTTGGCAGAAAGTCCTCCGACGCCGGCTTGCATTCGTTGTCTTTTCGCCTTACAATATCTCTCATAACCAGCTTGGATAAGGGGGAATTCAAGATGAAACGGGAAAACTGGGCGTTTTTGAAACGGGTGATTTTACTTTCGCTGCCGGTCATGATCCAGCAGCTGTTGACCAATATGCTGAATCTGTGCGATACAATGATGATCGGCGGGATCGGCGAGAATGCGATCAGCGCGGTGGCGATTGTCAACAAAGTCTTTTTTGTTTATCAGCTGATTTTATTCGGGTTAAGCAATGGAATTGGAATCTTCATTTCACAGTATATGGGGGCGCGGCAGGAGGATCAGATCACGGATCTGTATAATTTCGGACTTGGTTTGTGCTGCGTCATGGGAATTGTGGTCACTGGGATTCTGATCGTCTTCCCCCAGCCGATTCTCGGTTTATTTGTTCAGAATCCGCTTGTGCTGGCGGATGCAGAAGCGTATCTGGGCGTACTGTTGTGGACGCTGCTGCCGTTTGCCTGTACGTCCATGATCAGCGTGGCGTGCCGTGTAATGGGACGGCCGGCCATTCCGATGATTTCCGGCGTGATTTCCTGTCTGGTCAACATTGTTTTCAATGCACTGTTGATTTATGGCTTATTCGGTTTTCCGCGCTGGGGTGTGATCGGTGCGGCGGTAGCGACGATGATTGCGCGGTTTCTCGAAGCGGCCTACTTGTTCTATGCTTCCCGTCAATCTCTGACCGCATTGAAGCTGCGGTTAAAAAATCATCTGCCGGCGTCGATGCGCTGGACGGTTATCCGCAAGGCGCTGCCGCTGATGGGAAACGAATTGATCTGGTCGCTGGGCTTGAATATGATCTTTATCAATTACAGCTTTATTGCGGAACAGTACATTCCGGCGATCACGGTAGTCGACAACATCAGTAATCTTGTTTATGTCGCCTTTAGCGGCTGTTCGGTGGCGGTCGGGGTGATCATCGGTCAGGCGCTGGGCTCAGGAAGGTTGGAACAGGCGAAACAGGACGCAAAGAAAATGATCGGCTTTGCGCTGACGGTGTATCTGGCGGGGGGACTGATTTTAGTGGCGATCCACCGCTGGGCTCCGGTTTGGTTCTCGTTAAGTCCGGCGAATGTTTCAATGGCAGCGTCCCTGATTCTGGCGAAGGCGTTTCTGGCCTGGACGCAGGGCTATGCGAACACGGTTTATTATATTCTGCGTTCCGGCGGCGATACGAAGTCGGTGCTGATCATCGATGGGTTGTTCACCTGGTTTGGGCCGGTCTTGCTGAGCTTTCTGGTTGCGCGGGTATTTCGGGTTTCGTTGTTTCCGGCTTACTGCATCGTCGAAGGGGCGGGTCTGGTTAAAGTCTGTCTGGCAACCTGGTTTTTGAAAAAGGGCAACTGGCTGAAAAACCTGACGGAGAGTCCGGCAGCGGCGGCCGAGGTGGATCCGGCGTAGAATCGATCGCCGTCAAACCTGTGGAAAACGGGAAATGATCCCCATTAAAAAAGCTTATCTTCCTTAGCGGTTAGATCAATTCTGAAATTCTGAATTTCCAGAATCAATGGATGACAACCAGGGCGATAAGCTTTTATTTTGATTTTGATGAGAAGCAGCGGCGGCTTTTCTGTTAGAAAAGCTACCGACAGGAATCTTGCTGATCCCAGAAGCTGTGGATCAGCGGCAGGATTTCGTCATGCGGGTCGTCGCATTGCACAAGATAATCGATGAACCGCTGTTCAACCTCGGGATCCTCCGGGAATATCCGCAGTGCCTGATAAGCTGCTTTGCGCAGCACTTTGGGCGTTTGATCGTCAAGGCAGGTCAGCGCTAACGCTTTCAGCCGCGGATCGCGGCGGCAGCGCAAGTAGTTGAACAACGCGATTGTTTTTAGTTCTTTGTCCTGAACGTCCATCCGCAGGAAAGCGTAAAGTTGTTCGTCGTCCAGGGCCCTGTTCCAATTTAGACCCGCAGCGGCCATTTCCGCGGCTTCCACCACCGTCGGATAAAACTGTGCGCTGTTTCGGTAGGCGGCATCCCATGACGTTGAGTTCAGCGGGTAAGCTGGAAGATCCTGAAGCTTAACGGCCTTTTCCTCCCGCCGCAAAGGGTGGAACGTGGCATGAAAACGGACGGGCAGCTGATCTGCGGAAACCGGAATGGAGGAAAAATAAAATTGTTTCGGCTGTCGTTTTGAATCGCGGGAATAAGCGATGCCGCTGACGGGGATGATAAACAAACAGTCCAGGGGTTGACGCAGCCGTGCGGCAGCGCAGGCTTTGTGATGACCATCCAGAATGAAGTTCATGAACTCATTCAGATGATAGACAACAGCGCGCGGGCGGGCAGCCGAAGTCCGGAAAAGTTCTTCATAATGGGTTACACGTTCCGGATTCAGACAGGCCGAGGTTTCTGTGGGATAGAGATACAGCGGCCAGCCGCTGACATATTCATAATCCGGTCTGATAAACGCTCCGGCAGTTGCCGCGGATTCTGTCCAGGTATTTTGAATATCCCAGAAGAAATGACCTTCGCCATCGGTAGGCATGCAGATCCCTTCGGCAACCACATAAAGTCCGGATTCCAGCAGGGAAAGCAGTGGTTTTAGCTGAGTGATGGATTGATCCAATGAAACAAACGGTTGATTCAGCGGATCTTCCAGCTTTCGCAGCGCTTCACAATCCGCGTGTTCGATGCCCAGTCCGGCCGCTAACAAGCTGGCGCAGGTCGGACACCCGGGCTGAATCATCCGGACCAGCGGAATCTGATTTAACGTCATAGTGATGAGCGAATGATAAGCGTAGCGTTCATCCTCTAACGGGGCCATCTGTTTTTTCAGCTGTCCGCTTCCAACGATAGAAATGAGTTTCGCCGAGCGCATAGACGGCATGGCGGACAAATCTAAATCTACATCCAAAATTTTTACGGAGTTCCGGGTTTTAAAGAACATACATCTGCCTCCTTTCCGCGATCAACGTGATGCGGGGAAAACGGGATTCACAAGAGATACGATTGAATTTGAAACGGTCAATCCTGTTCCCGGCTTCACTTTTAAAAATGCGGGATCCTTTGTCCGGAATCCCGCACTCGAAATAAACGTTTATTCCACATCAGCTTTGCGTTAGCCTTCATCAAAATAAGGGTGTTAATAATAAGGCGATCAGTAAGGCTGGAAGCAGATTCGCAACCCGGATCTTCGTGTTGAACATCAGATTGACGCCGACACAGAAGATTAACATCGAACCCGTCATCGCCAGGTTGGCGATCATCCCGTCGCTCAGCACCGGTGCGATCAGCCGCGCTAATAAGGTTATCGAACCTTGAAACAAGACAAGCGGAATGACGGAAAAAATAGCGCCTTTCCCTAAGGCTGAGGTAAAGATCATGATGATCAGACAATCCAGCACGGCTTTGGTGATCAACAACGACGGATCGGCGGCCAAACCATCCTGCAGCGCGCCGACAATCGCCATCGCGCCGACGCAGATCGTTAACGAAGCGGTGAGAAATGCTTCCATGAACCGGTCGTCTTCATCGCTGCCGGTTTTCTTTTTCAGCCAGCTTCCGAATTGTTCAAAACGGTATTCCAGATTGATTCCCTCGCCCAACAGTGCGCCGGCCGCCAGGCTGAGTACCGCCAGCATCGTGCCCTGAACGCTGACGCCGCTGGCTTGAATCACCAACATTTTTTCCAGCGCGCCGGCTATCCCGATAAAAATGGAGGACAGTCCCAGCGCCTGCATCAACGTGATTTGAAACCTTTGCGGTAAGCCTTTACGGAAAATCAGTCCCAACAGCCCGCCGCCGATGACCGCTAGCCCATTGATCAATGTTCCCAAACCCGGCATAATTGAACCCCCTCTCTCTTCAAATAAAGAAACTACGCTGAAATCAGTCGGCATTTCCGCTGTTATTTCTTAAATTCCCCATAAGTCTTATAGGTTTTTTCCTCATTGTCCATCACCGTTTGACTTGGCTGGTAATCCTCATCCCCATAAATATTCGCGTGCAGATGCCGCACCATATCGCTGTAGCTGCGCACCAGATACCCGCCCAGCCCCGGACAACGCATGATATCGTCATATTCACCGCTCGGTTCTTTATAAGTTTCAATGTTTGTCAGATCGAAGCTTAAAAGCGAAACGAGATACTCTTTGATCTCAGAATTCGTCAGGTTGGTCGTAATATAGGGAAGCATATCGTTGACGATCTCCATCAGTTCCAGAATATTCTTATGCTTCAGTTTGGCAATGATCGCGTTGATCACGTTGTTCTGGCGGTCCATCCGCACGAAATCACTGTCAATGTACCGCTGCCGGCAATACATCATTGCGTCATAGCCGTTAAGTGTATTAACACCGGTGTGCACGCTGTTCTTCGTGTTTCCCCGCAGTGCCCCGACTTCCTTGGCCGTCAGATCAATGTCAACCCCGCCGATCAGATCGACAAGCTTTTCCACGGCGTTAAAACTGAAGGTCACATACTGCGTGATGTCCAGGTCTAAATTATAATTCAAGGTCTGAACGGCCAGCGCAGCGCCGCCGAACCAGTAAGCCCAGTTGAAATGACCGTATTTCTGATGATCGCCGGGAATCCAGACGACGACGTCGCGTTCAATAGAGGTGATTTTTAATTTCTTATTATCAAAATCCAGTGATACAATTTTCATCGCATCGCTGCGGTCTTCGTCGGTGCCCGTCGGTCCCTGACTGTTGTCCGCGCCAAACAAAGCGATGTTCACGAGTTTCCGTTCTTTCACCGCTTCGCTGACCTCAGGCGCGATCGCCGCCGTATCGCTTTCGATGATTTCGCCATGTTCCATTTTGTTCAACATGGAATCCATGGCCCAATTCGCCGCGCTGTAACCGCAGCTGCCGATCAACAGAATGACGGCAAGAACAAGCAGTCCTGTTTTAACACCCTTTTTCAATTCCTTCACCTCTGCAATAATCTAAGAATCCGATAAATCAAGTTATCGTTTTTATTATACCAGTTTGAGACCGAAGCGAAACGGAAAAAGCGCCAAAGTTTCTTTTCTGCGAAAATAACTATAAATTTGGATTTGCACGATCTCAGAGCTTAATCCGTGTTCCGGAGGCAGCGGAAGGGGGACTTGCATCCAGCCGTTGGGAAGCCGTCATCGCCAGCGAATTCCTGAGGTGGAATAAAACAATAAAATCCAAGCCAAACAAATTGTAGAAGGAAGTCCGCAGTTGGCAGTTTGTTAAGCAAATATCCTTTTGCAAGACTGAAGGTCAGGTTTTGTTTTTGTTAAATCGCTTTATTCAACATTTCTATTTCATGAAGTTAATGGAAGAACATTTTCAGCTTGCTTTTTCTTCAAAATATCTCTATAACTAAATCAGAGTCTCTCGTGCCGACTTCAGTTTCCAAGGAGTCTGCGGGAAACGATCAGAAAACGAAACAGGGGGAGAATATGGAACTGACAGAGAAAACCAATTCGCAAAAACGAGTATTTACCGGGCGTTTGATTCATGTGCGGCATGATGAAGTCACTTTGCCCGACGGCACGGAAACGATCCGTGAGGTCGTTGAACATCCCGGCGGCGTGGCGATCGCGGCGCTGACCGATCAGAACGAACTGCTTCTCGTCGATCAATTCCGCTATGCCCAGCAGCGGATTATGCGTGAAGTTCCGGCGGGAAAACGAGAACCGGGCGAGGATCCGTTAGTCACCGCCCAGCGCGAACTGCAGGAAGAAACCGGCTATACCGCTGAAACCTTTGAGTTTCTGGGGGAAATGGTGCCGACCGGTGCATATCTGGAAGAAACAATTCAGATGTACAGGGCGAAAGGGCTGACTTTTGTCGGCACGCACCTGGATGACGATGAATTCTTGAACTGCGTGAAGGTGCCGTTGGAAGACGTCGTCGATCAGGTGATGCGCGGCGAGATCATCGACGGAAAAACGATTGCGATGACGCTGAAATTACAGAAATTGCTGGAGGAAGAAGAATGATGAATTTCGACTGTTTTGATCAACCTTACCCATCTAACCGCTATCCGGTGATGGCGCGCCGGGGGATGGTTTGTACAGGTTCCGCGCTGGCCTCGGCAGCCGGCTTGGAAATGCTGCGGCAAGGCGGCAACGCGATCGACGCAGCGGTGGCGACGGCGGCCGCGCTGACGGTTGTGGAACCGACGGCCAACGGCTTGGGCAGCGACGCGTTTGCGATTGTCTGGCACAAAGGAGAACTGATCGGGCTGAATTCCTCCGGCTTCGCTCCGGAAGCAATCACGGCTGAACAGGTTAAAGCCCAAGGCCATTCGACGATGCCGACCTTCGGCTGGACGCCGGTCACGGTGCCGGGCGCGGTCAAAGCCTGGAAAAGTCTGAACGAACGCTTCGGAAAGCTGACGCTGGCGCAATGCCTGGCCCCGGCGATCCGCTATGCCGAGGAAGGCTATCCGTGTTCTCCGGTTTTAGCCCATTACTGGCAGGCCGCTTTTGATAAATACAAAAAAGAATTTGCCGGGAAACCGGAATTTGACGAATGGTTTGCGACGTTCGCTCCGCAAGGTCATGCGCCGCAGCCCGGAGATAAGATCACCTTAAAAAATCACGCGGAAACGTTAAAAGAAATCGGCCGCACGCAAGCTGACAGCTTTTACCAGGGTCAGATCGCCGATCAAATTGACGCCTGCAGCCGCAAATATGGCGGGTATCTCCGCAAAGCGGATCTGGAAGCGTTTGAAAATGAATGGGTTACCCCGATCCGGCTGAATTACCGCGGCTATGAAATCTGTGAAATTCCGCCGAATGGGCAGGGGATCGTCGCGCTGATGGCGCTGAATATCCTGAAAGAATTCCAATTTCAGGAGAAGCTGCACGTGGAAACGGTGCACCGTCAGCTGGAAGCGATGAAGATGGCGTTCAAGGACGGTTTGTTCTATATTACAGATCCGAAGGCGATGAAGGTGAAAACGGAGCATTTGCTTGATCCGCAGCTGGGACGTCTGCGCGCCGATCAGATCACGGATACCGCGCAGGATCCGCAGGTCAGCGAGCTGCCGCAGAGCGGAACGGTGTATTTATGCACGGCGGATGAGGAAGGCAACATGGTGTCCTACATTCAGAGTAATTATATGGGATTCGGCAGCGGCATCGTCGTGGAGGGCACGGGGATTTCCTTGCAGAACCGCGGTCATGATTTCTCGCTGGATGATCAGCATGCCAATTATTTAGAGCCGCGCAAGCGGACGTATCACACGATCATTCCGGGATTTTTGATGAAAGAGGGCAAAGCGGTCGGCCCATTCGGCGTCATGGGCGGCTATATGCAGCCGCAGGGGCATGTCCAGGTGGCGATGAACCTGATCGACTTCCATCTCAATCCGCAGATGGCGCTGGATGCGCCGCGCTGGCTGTGGGAACGGGACAACCGGATCTACGTTGAACCCCACTTCCCAACCGCTTTGGCAAAAGCGCTGCAGAAGCGGGGACACCGGATTGAAGTCTGCCTGGATCCCGGCGTTTTCGGCAGGGGACAGATGATTCTCAGAATGGAGAACGGCACGTTGATCGGCGGGACAGAATCCCGCACTGATAGCAACATTGCCTGTTTCTGACAATGGCTTCAACACTGGAATTTGTCACGTATGTGACCGATCAGCTGGCGTTGGCCGGCACAATTACCTGGAAGCGGATGTTCGGGGAGGTTGGCTTATATTGCGATCAGGTGTTCTTCGCGGTGATCTGCGACGATCAGCTGTTTATTAAAATCACGCCGGAGGTGGCAGCCAGGATTCCGGATTGTCCGAAAGCGCCGCCCTATCCCGGCGCAAAGGAAAGTTTCTTAATTGAAGATCTGGACGACCGGGAAACGTTAGCGGAAATCGTCAGAGCAACCTGCGACGCTTTGGCGAAACCCAAATTCCGGCGGCCGAAAACTTCGAAAACTGAATCAAGATAGAGATAGAACAGGGAAAGACTCTGTTCTATTTTTTTTTAGTTGACTGCGCCAATAAAACGCGGTCATATAACCGCAATTTTGTTGACATCTTGTTAATATGAGCTATAATAGAATTAAGGAGGTGTCTAAGTGGGGACTCAAGCGAATACACAAGACATTTCGGCGTTTCTTGCGAAGATGAAGCGTCAATTATCCGCAGGAAACTATGATTTTGTTCCGCGGCGAAAAAATATGCAGGCATTAGCTCAGCATGGATTGACTATCCTAGATGCAAAAGATGTGATATTTAGTTTAACCGTTGGAGATTACTATAAAGGACCTAAGCAAGATTTAGACCCTCATCGACTCGGAGATATTTGGGAATTTAAGAAAAATGGTAATGAAAAACAGTTCTATATTAAAGTTAAAATCGTACACGTGAACGGTGAAGAGTTCGTTAAATGTCTTGGATTTCATGAAGATGATTATTCTTAGCGTATAGGAGGCAGCGTTAATGAGAAAGTATTGTGAACAATGTGAAAAAGAAGCAGAAACAAAAGTGATAACGAAACGAGAAGCTTATCAAGTTTGCGGTGAGTTAATTGAAGTTGACGCTCAAGTCCTGGTCTGTTCAGAATGCGGCGATGAACTTTTTTGCGAAGAATTAGACAATGCGACATTGGTGAAGGCTTACAATGAATATCGCAGAGTGCATAAGCTTTTACTTCCAGAAGAAATAAAAAGAATAAGAGAACAATATGGCTTAAGTCAAAGAAGTTTTGCGAAGCTGCTCAACTGGGGAGATAAAACTATTTGCAGATATGAAAATGGGTCTATTCAGGATAAAGCGCATAATAGCATTCTTTTATTCCTTCGTGAACCTGAAAATATGAGAACGTATCTTACAGAGAATGAAGTAACTTTGGATGAAAGACAAGTTACCAAACTTTTAAAGAGAATCGAAAAGATAGAAGAAGATGAAGAGTTTTGCACAAGCTGTCGAATCCTTAATCTGTTCTCCAATATTCCCTGCGAGGAGAATGGGTTTAAGGGATTTGATTATGACAAATTCTGTGCGATGGTTTTGTTTTTTGCCCATAAAAGCAGTGAATTGTTTAAAACCAAGCTAATGAAATTGCTTAATTACTCGGATATGATTTTTTACAAGGAAAATGGTATCTCGCTCTCGGGTTCAAAATATGTTCATTTTCCCTATGGCCCGGTACCGAATCATTTTGAAATCCTTTTGGAAAAAATGCAAATGGATCATATAGCTCATATTGAGATTATTTATGATAATGGATATGAAAAACATCAGATAATTCCGGATCGTGACATTCCGTCCGATGAATTTTCTGATGAAGAACTTAAAGTTTTGGAACGTGTAGTTAATAAATTCGCACATTTTGGATCCGCTGAAATTTCGGAATACTCACACAGAGAAAAAGGGTACAGTTCAACCAGAAAAGGCGAGATCATATCCTATTCTTATGCAAAAGACATTGAGTTAGACAGAGAATAGGATAAAGAAGAAATGCCTGAATTTTACTAGAGATCGCTTACGCCGATAAGAAACTCTGTATAAATTTCTGCCTTTTCATCTCAGTCATAATGATCAGACTTGTTTCAGTCATTCATCACTGAAAGCTTACAGACCAAGCTAAGCTGTTAAGCACTGAGATAAAACTGTGGTTTCGGATAAGGATGCGGATCTAAAACAACACGAGGGAAATCCAAAATGGAAATCCCTCGTTTTCTATCTCAAATAACAGACATTTAAATAATTAATTTTACAAGTGGTTAAGGACGATAGCGTTCTTTATTGTAAGCGTGGGTCAGCTCTTTGAACTGATCGTCCGGCTCCTGATCCTGGACTTCCTGCCAGTACTCCCAGGGTGTTTCGGAAGAAGCGAATGGATAACCTCGTTGAATACGCTCGTTCACTGCCTCTTTGTATTGCTTTCGGACTGGGGAAAGCACTTCCGGATGCAGCCAGGAATGCAGGCGCTGACGCAGTGTTGGCCGTTCTCCTAACGCGGAAGCTGCGATCTTTTCGCTGCGGAACCCCTTCTCCAGGGAAACAGACCGGGATTTCCGAATCAAACGAAGGAACCAGCGAAGCAGGAAAAACAGAAGCAAACCGACGGCGATCATGGCGATCACGGCCAGAATTCCGTTGAAAGCAGACGAAGCGGCGTTGGCGGATTCCGGATCGGGCGTTAGGATGACCTCGGTCTGGGGTGTCTGCGTCGTGGCTTCCGTTCCCTTTTGATGGGCCAGAATCCAGCGGATCAAACTTTGCAGCGACAGGATGATCGCCGAGAAGACAAATGCGAAGGCTTCGATCAACCGGCTTAAAATCCAGGTCAATCCCTGACTGAACAACCCGGCAGCCGCGAGAATCAAAGCGCTCAGCGGTCCGATTGCCAAGGTAGCTGCCAGTTGAATTCCCGCCAGCTTAAGCAACAGCTTTTCCTGGTCGGGATCCAGCTGGGACATCGCGGCCGGATCAGAAGGGTTGAAAAACTGGGACTGGATGCGCAGGCATAACGCCGCCAAGACCAGCAGCAGCGAGCTGCGGATCAGATCCGGGCCGGCGCTGACCGTATTGACCAGAATCAGAATCAGCGCGCCGATCCCCAACTTTCCCCATGAACAATCCCGCAGATCTTCCAGTGTCAGGATCAGGCCGGTTTCCAGAATCAACCCGACGGCGGTTAGCACCAGCGTCAGAATATTTTTTTGGATCGGAAGTCCAAACGCAAAGAGAACAATGTTCAGGAAGTATAAGCCAGACCGCAGCGCTGTTTTTTTCTCATGGGAAAGCAGCGACAGACCCCATTGCAGGATGAAAAACAGGACGCACCCTGGCAGGAAGAGCGTTCCGGGCAGAAAAGCCTGCACGAAGATGATCATGATCCAGAGTCCGCAGAGAACCTGCTGGAAGGCAAGGAGATACAGAATGCAGCGTTTCATTCTGTTTCCTCCTTCCGAAGCGGCAGCGCCTGACATCGCGCCGGCAGCGTCTTGGGATCCGGCAGTGTCCAACAGACCAAGGTCACGGCGGTGCCCTGAGCGCAGATCTTCATCACCCACTCGCGGATGGCCTCCGTCAGCGAATTCAGAATGAACAGGCAATGATGCGAGGCGTCCAACAGCTGCGGATATCGTTGAAACAAGCGGGTCGGCTCGCTCAGTGGATAAGGGGCGG
Organism: Holdemania filiformis; assembly: GCF_003459085.1. Taxonomy (NCBI): domain Bacteria; kingdom Bacillati; phylum Bacillota; class Erysipelotrichia; order Erysipelotrichales; family Erysipelotrichaceae; genus Holdemania; species Holdemania filiformis. The sequence goes on from NZ_QRUP01000024.1 coordinate 20,658, forward strand.
CGCAGGCTAACAAATCCAGACAGCTGACCGTGTGGTTCAGACTGGCGTCGCAGACCGAGGTATCCGCAACGGAAAAACGCACGACGGCATTGGTGACCAGGGCCGCAGACAGCTGCTGGCGCTGACTTTGATCAAGGATCGCCGCGGCGAACTGCACCGCGCTTTCCATAAATTCCGCATCGTCCGCAAACAGATTCTGGATCGACTGCAGGATTAAAAAGATCGAAAATGCCGGGTCGGAAGTGTGATCGTATTCTTTAACGTAAAAGGATTGATACCGCGCCGTCGCCCGCCAGTCGATATCGCGGAAGCTGTCCTGCGGCTGATAGGGACGCACACCGGTAAAAAAGATCGGATCCGGGTAGAGCCAGCGGCGTACTGACTGCTGCCCCTGAAGTCCGCAGGGACTGGCTTCGAGCGCCGCCGGGAATTGCCGTAAGGGATGGACGACGCATAAGCGCGGCGTAGTCGGAGGACCGTCCAGCTGGGTCAGATTCAGATAATCAGAAAGGATCGTCGAAGCCCGGAATTCACCGGCTCCGCGCTGTTTCGCAGTAAACCGCAGCGAGCGGGTTTTCTTCTGGCGTCCGGCGAGCGTCGTATGCAGGACAAAGGCGTTCGTCGCGCTTTCGCCGGTCAGCGTCAGATCCGTTTCTTCGCAGTCCAGGATCGCGGGAAACGTAATCCGCACCGCGGCATGCGGCACACTCATCCGCTTTTTATTCTCAAGAATCACCGTGAGCGTCAGCGTCTGTCCCGGTTCCAGCCGGCTGACATCGCTGAGCAGCGTGACCGACAGACCGCGGGCGCCCCGGCGTTCAAAATCATAGCGTCCCAGCTGAACGAAAACCAGACCGAGGACGAAGATCAACAACAACGTCATGGGGGAATCAACCCTGGAACTTTTCAACCGGAACCGGGATTTCTTCCAGGATCTGCGCCAGTACGGCTTCCGCCTGCCGATCGGACCCCAGACTTAATCCGCCTAAAATCAGCCGATGAGCCAGGACCGGCTGGGCGCAGGCTTTTAAATCATCCGGCAGAACATAATCACGGCCTTGGATCGCGGCCATCGCTTTCGCGCAACGCACCCAGGCCAGGGCTCCGCGGGGACTGACGCCTAATTGAATCCGTTCATGCGCCCGCGTTCTGCCAACAACCTGCAGCGCATAGTCCAGCAATACATCGTGGATCCGGACCGCATCGACCTCATCCCGCAGCGCTAACAGCTGTTTTCCGTCGAGCACTGGCGAGAGCTGCGGCGCGGCCGCCTGGACGCTGAGATTTTTCAACATTCGCTGTTCCTCCTGCGGTGAAGGATAGCCGGGATGAATCCGGATCATAAACCGGTCGATCTGAGCTTCCGGCAGCGGGAAGGTTCCCTGGTTTTCGATCGGATTCTGCGTCGCGATGACAAAGAAGGGTTCCGGCAGCGGGTAAGTCGTACCTTCCACGCTGATCTGATGTTCTTCCATCGCTTCCAGCAAGCTCGACTGGGTACGCGGCGCGGCGCGGTTGATTTCGTCCGCCAGCACCAGCTGGGTAAACAACGGGCCCGGACGGAACTCGAATTCCCCTTTAGCCTGATTGTAGAACTGAATGCCGATCAAATCGGACGGCATCAGATCCGGTGTAAACTGGACCCGCTTGAACGAGAGATTCAGCGACTGGGCGACCGCTTTGGCCAGCGTCGTCTTTCCGGTGCCGGGTACGTCTTCTAAAAGAATGTGGCCTCCGGCTAATAAACTCATCATGATCAGGCCGCAGCTCTGTTCGCTGCCGACCATGATCTGTTCGATATTCTTCTTTAATAAGGATGCGGCTTCCTGACAGTTCATGGATATTCCTCCTGCGATTTTTCTTATTTTAACATGAATTACGCTTGGGATTCGGAAAGTCGGTTGAAAATAGCCGGGGAAATTGGAAAAAAACAAAAATTTTAAATAATTTTGATGAAATTAGACAAAAAGTCCCAAACTGTTCACCGCTCCTTCATTGAATCTGAAAGCATTCAATGAGATAATAAAACCAATCGGAAATTGACGTTTCCTGGCCTGAGGGAAACGTTCGGCGGTCAATCAAAAACCAGACAGGAGGCGGAGACCATGTTTGAGCGGATGCTGGAAGGCGGACACCGGCCAACCCCGGAGGAAATTCAAAACACGCTGGGCAGGGAAGCTTGCGCTCACCTGGCCAGGCTGGAAACGCGGCTGGCGGATCTTTACGATCTGCGCAAAGAACTTCGGTTTCCGTTTGGCAAGGACTACGGCTGGGGCATCAAGTACAGCCACAAAGCCGTTCATTTAGCGTATGCTTTTTTGGAGCAGGGAGCGTTTACCGTAATGCTTCAGATCGGCGATGGCCGTGTTCCGGTGCTGAAAGAATGTTTATCCTCGTTGAGTGATAAAGCTCAGTCGCTGTGGGAAAACCGTTATCCTTGCGGTGAGGAAGGCGGATGGATCCGCTATCGGATTCTGAAGCCGGACGAAATCGAAGAAGTCCTCCGGCTGATTGCGATCAAAAAAGCACCGCCGAAAAAACGGTAATTATCAGATCTGAAACAAATGAAGGAAAGGGGCTGACTATGCGAAAAGGAAATCGCTTATTACTGATCATGACCGGCTTGCTGGGGCTGTGCGCCGCGGTGCTGCTGCTTCTGGTCAGCGTATTCCGGGTGGAAAGCCTGACGATTATTGAACAAAATACCGAATTGATCTACCAGAGCAGTTCGGCGGAAATGATGGGCTTTGAATTCAGCTATTTAAGCGCTCAGGACGAATCGAAAACTGTGGAGACCCTGCGTTTTGTCGCTAAGGATTTTCCGGTCTACGTGATCGGCCGCACGACGCAGAGCTTCGGCCCGTTTGAAGTGACGACAGTGCAGGCGGTCATCGCGCCGATGGACACGGAATGGCCGGAAAGCGGCGGTTTGGATTTGTCCGACGCGATTCTGACGTTCACCGACGGCAGCGAGGAACAGATCCGGCTGGGCAAGCTGAAGCTGGTGCCAAAAGAAAAGAATGAAGGTCCGTATGAAATTACGGAAATGACGTCCAAGGACGACGGCAGTTTTGTGATCCGGTTAAATGCGACAAAAATGCTGCATTTCGCCAGTATTTCCAGCACGGCAGCGGAAAATGTGCTGGATGTGCTGGAACTCATCATCAACGACAAGCCGGTGGAGGAATGGAAAGGTTTGCTGGTGCCGCAGGGGGAGATTGTGATCCAGGGCAGCTTTAAGGACAAAACGGTTGATCCGCTGCAGTCGATGCGGCTGAGTCCGACGATGACGTTGGAGGATGAAAAAGGTAATCCGTTTGATCTCCAGTTCACCACCGAGCGTAAACGGCAGGAAGGGTTCAACGTCTTCAACCTGTTGTCGACCACACGGAAAGGAGGCAGCGAATGAAAAAGGGTATGCTTCTGATTTTCTGGGGCTTGATGTTTCTGACACTGACGATCGTGGAACTGCCTTGGGAAGGTCTGGTCTGGGGTTTCAATATGATTGGCTACGGCTTATGCGCAGCGGGCATGCTGATGACCTTCAGAGTCAGCGAAATCCGCGCGTTTCTGATCTCCGGCGTCGGTCTTTTGGGCGCGATGATCTGCTGCCTGTTGTCGCTGGCGGCCAGTCTGCCGCTGCGATACAGTGGAATTCTGATGCTGGTGTGCCGGATCTTTGAATTGTTCGGTTTTGCGAAAATGTTTGAAGGCTGCTGGTGGCAGTTCCGCCGGCGCCGGCTGCGGGAAAAAGCGAAGGAAACAGATCTCCGCATGAAAATCTATATGTTGGCGTTCACTCTATGCGCAATCGCCGAGGCGGCCTGCTGGTTCATCGGGGCGGCCTGGGCCTCGCAGATCGTCCAGCTGATCATTCGGCTGGTTTACGGCATGCTGATGGCATGCGTTATGCTGTATTCGGAAAGCGACTCGCTGCTGCCGCGCGAGGAAGAAGCGAGAATGTAAATCTGATCAGAAAACCGGTTCGCCGGTTTTTTGTTCATTTTGGCGAGTGAAAATAACGATAAAACGGAATGGGATGATTTGGAAAGTGCATTTCAGGTATGAAGAATGAGCTCCTGATTTTATTCGGAGGACTCGATTTTATGAATATGAAAAACAGAAATCCTAGGCATGAACTTGAAATGAAGGACAGTAAGAAGTATAATTAACTCAGAAGAGAGTGATTCTTCGATCAAGAAAAAGAAGCCTTCTTCCTAAGAAGAATCACTTACTCCAACAGCATCAAGAAGTTGATCAGGGTAAAATGAAAATAAAGAAAACGGCAGGTCAAGATCTTAAAAAATAAAAAGGAAGGGGATATCAATGATTTATACACTAATGAATCAGAAGAAGGCGGTACTTGATCTGAATTATGACGAAGATTTCCAGGCGGCGACGGAAATCACTGCCATTTATAATTCTGCCTATGCTCCTTTGTCGCTGATAGATAATCAAGAGATATCTCTGAAAAATTTGAATAACTGGCTGCGCAGACGGAGAATTCCTTCTTTGCGCGATGGATTGAACGATTTACTTAGCTATTTAGGAATTCCGACGACCGCGGATCTGGCGTTAAAGAACCTGGCTTTGTCTTTAAGTGATCAATACTGGCTGTGTCCGGAGGAATCTTATCTCACCTGGGAAGAAGTCAATTTTTTTCAAAATGATTACAACAGCCTTGCGTTTTCCGACGGGACTTTCGGATCGTCAACGAATCCGTCGGGCTTATCGTATACGTCCGGTCTTGATCCCTTTCATACGCCTAACAATACGGCAGAGGGAATGCTCCGAAAGGTTTGGCTACGGGATCAGAACGGTCAAAATTATCTTTATAAAGCGGCGAATTCCAATTTTAATTTGGAACCTGTCAACGAGGCTTTAGCGACGCTGATCTGCGAATGTTTGGAAGTGCCTCATGTTCCTTATAAAATAAAACGGTTAACTGACCGGAGAAGAAAGAATACAGTGAGTGTTTGCCCCTGCATGATCAATGAGAATGAAGAAATCGTCACGGCTTCGGATATTCTGCGAACCGCAGATCAAAGCGAAGGAAAGACAATGTATTGCGAGTATTTACGAAGACTGGAAAATAAAAATGTTCCCCGAGCAGAAGAGTATCTGCAAAAGATGTGGATGCTTGATTATTTAATGATGAATGAAGATCGTCATTTGAATAACTTTGGCATTATCCGCGATGGTCGGACGTTGGAATGGACACGGATCTGTCCGATTTATGATACAGGCCGAGCGATGAACACAACCTTATCCCGGGATTATTGGACGTTTGATGATGAGAAAGCAGAAATTAAATTTTTCACTAGAAACTTTTGCGCTTGTTCATGCCTTACAGATATTTTTACGATATCAGTTTCCCGAAAGCAGCTTAACGCCTTACGGGAACTGGTGAGGCCTTATCAGAGTTTGCTGGAAAGTGTTGCCGATCGCGATCATCTTAATCGAGAAATTATGGAGACGCTGACGACTGGTTGGTTAAGCCGTGTTGATCAGTTTGAAAAGGTTTTGAAAATGAAGGGCTTGATCGTTGAATGACGGGCGAGACGGAAGAATTGCTTTGAATAATAAAGTCTTCCATTATGAATGAAGAAAAGTTCGTCCAACGCGGCGAAGTTAGACAAGGCATTTAAGTGGATAACCAGCACAATGCGAAATCATCGAAAAGAACAATCCAGTCGCAAGTGAGAATCCTCTACGCTAATATAAAAGAAACGAAAACATAGACAACGTTTATCAGTGGATGGAACAGTTGATGCTGAAAATATCCATATGATTTTTTTCGAAATCCAATGTATAACCGCACTAGACAGCTGGGAAAACAATTATTTTCTTCCTCTTTATTAATTCATAGAATCTGTTATAATGATAAACGTTTTGAGAGAAGAAATGTCAGTCGCAATCCCCTGACAATAAACAAAACACGAAAGGAATTCAATAAGATAATGAAAAACAAGACTTTAGTTCGTTTTTGTATCAGCGCGGTGATCGCCGCGTTATACGCCGCCGTTTCTCTGGCGTTAGCGCCGCTTTCGTTCGGACCGGTTCAGATCCGGATTGCGGAAGCGATGACGCTGCTTCCGGTTTTATTCCCGGAGGCGATTGCCGGTGTGACGCTGGGCTGTTTTTTGACCAACTTGATCGGTGCGATCATGGGCGTCAATTTGTTAGGCTTTTTTGATGTGCTGGCGGGGACGCTGGCAACCTTCCTGGCGGCGCTTCTGACCTGGAAGTTCCGTAAGCTCTGTATTCAGGGACTGCCGATTGTTTCAGCGCTGATGCCGGTGCTGTTCAACGCCGTGATTGTCGGTGCGGAACTGGCCTATGTCCTCTATCCGACTGCCTTGGTTACCGGCTTCGCGATCAATGCGCTGGAAGTTGGATTGGGCGAACTGATCGCCTGCTTCGTTCTGGGCCTGCCGTTAGTCAAGGCGCTGGATAAAGCGCAGGTGGCCAAGCGCTTCAGCTTATAAAGGTAAGATCGACTCTGTTAAGAAAACCTCTCAAGACAGACAGCTAAAGGGATTTCGGACGCTTTCGGGCGTCTTTTTGTTTGGTCAGCCAATGGACATGCAGACGGCAAATGTGCAGACCAGAAACAAGATTTAAAACTGACCGGTGCTTCAGGAATAAGGAATAACGCTGGGTTGATTTTATCTAAAACAAAATGGTTGATAAAATCATGTTAAAAATTTTACAAAAGCGCTGAAAAGGAGTTGTAAAGATGACATTTATTTGTTATCATTCTATCGAAGAATATTCATCGAATATAATTCAATGAAATGAATTCAATGAGAATTCGGAAAGGGAGAGAAAGAAATGAAAGGAACAAAAAAAATCCTCTGTCTGATGCTCAGCCTGGTTCTGGTGGGAATGACCGGCTGCAGTACGCAGAACAAGCCAACGCCATCCGCGGAGCCTTCAACAGATCCGCAGGAGACTTCGACAGCGCTTCAGGACAGCGATGTTGACGTTTTAGTCATCGGCGCGGGCGGCGCGGGTTTAAGTGCGGCGGTATCGGCGACGGAAAACGGGGCCAGCGTCATTGTCGTTGAAAAGATGTCGATGATGGGCGGCAATACGCTGCGCAGCGGCGGCGCATTCAACAGCTATGATCCGGAAGGTCAGGCCAGTACAAAAATGGACGATTCGTTAAAAGCGACCGTCGAAAAACTGCTTGCTGTCGAACCGGTCAGCGACGCGCACAAGCAGCTGATCGAAGATGTTCAGAAACAATATGACGAATATCTCGCTTCAGGCTCGGATTCGTTATTTGATTCGCCGGAATGGCATGCGCTGCAGACGCTGGACGCTGGCGACTACATCGGCAACATCGATCTGATCCTGACACTGACCCGCAACACACTGGATACCAAGAAATGGCTGACGGCCAACGGTACGACCTGGGATCCAACGATCCGCACGGTAATCGGCGCATTATGGAATCGTTCTGCGCAGACGACCAATGTTTCAGGTGCTGACTTTATCGCAGCGCTGAGCACGCAGGCGGAGAAAAACGGCGCTCAGATTTATCTGGACACCAAAGCTGAAAGCTTATTGCAGGAAAATGGCAAAGTCGTCGGCGCAACGATCACCAACGCTGAAGGCAAGACGGTGACGGTCAACGCGAAATCGGTTGTCATGGCGACCGGCGGATTTGCGGCGAATGTCGAGATGCGCGTGAAATACAATACGGAATGGGATGATTTAGGTGAAACCATTGCGACGAACAATCATCCGGGTGCGACCGGCGACGGGATTGTGATGGGTGAAGCGGTAGGCGCGGATTTAGTCGATATGGGCTGGATTCAGCTGATGCCGCTGTTCCCGGTCAGCGGCGGCGGAATTTCCGGTTATGTCAACAACGCTATCTACGTCAACAAAGAAGGTCAGCGCTATGTCAACGAAGATAACCGGCGTGATGTTCTGGCACAGGGCGCGCTGAATCAGACGGATAAAATTTTCTTTGTGATCAACGATCAGACGGAAATCGACAGCGTTCAGATTCCGCAGGCGAACCTGGATTACATGGTTGAAAACGGCATGTTATTCAAAGGCGATACAATTGAAGAACTCGCTGAAAACATGGGCGTTCCAGCCGATAATCTGAAAAAGACGATCGAAGATTACGGCAAAGCGGTCGATGCGCAGCAGGATGAATTCGGCCGGGCTACCTGGGGCGCGCGGCTGGATAATCCGCCATACTATGCGGCTTCCTATACGCCGGCGGTTCATCATACGATGGGCGGTCTGCGGATCAATACCGAAGCGCAGGTTCTGAACGCTTCCGGCGAAGTGATTCCAGGCTTCTACGCGGCGGGAGAAGTCACCGGCGGTATCCACGGAACCAACCGTGTCGGCGGCAACGCTGTTCCGGATGCGTTGGTCTTCGGTAAAATTGCGGGCGCTAACGCTGCCGCGCAGAAATAATAAAAATTTACGTGCTTAAGTCATAAATAATTCAGCCCTTCCGCGTATTTTCTGACCTTGGGAAATATCCGGGAGGGTTTCTTCTATTTGACACCTCTTTTGACATTCCTTATAATAAACAAGAGAATGAGGCGCAAACATGGAAAAAATGACAAGCCGTCAAGAACAAAAAATCAGAACCCAACAAAAAATTATTGAGGCGGCCAATACGTGTTTTATGCGAAAAGGCATGGCGTACACCCTAATTACCGATATCTGTGAAGAGGCCGGCGTATCTGTCGGCACCTTTTATCATTATTTTAATAATAAGAACGATCTGATCATCAGTCAGTTTAAAAAGTTTGATATGGGATTTCTGGACGTCGCTCATCAGCTGATCGACAATCCCAACGCGCTGGACAGTCTGATTCAATTTGCGCATTTTTTCAGCCGGGATGCTTCCATTTCAGATAAAACGCTGACACTGGAATACTTAAAGGCACGTGTATCCTTGACTGTGGAGCAGCTGTTTCCCCGCAACCGTCCTTATTTCATCATTCTTTGTACAGTGATTTATAACGGACAGGTGCGCCGTCAGATCCGGGCTGACCGGACGCCTCAGGAACTGGCGGATCTGGTGATGGCGGCCACGCGCGGATATAATTTTGACTGGGCAAGCATGGACGGCGATTATGATCTGATGACTCGGATGCAGCAGGATATGCCGATTTTGTTTGAGGGTTTTCGCTATCATGCGGAATATCCGTATCAGCTGTGCGCCGTCAACGAGGTCATTCCCATTCAAAATGTGCCGAAGCTCTATGAACAGGAAACTGCGCAGCTTCGGGAATATTGCGAAAGCCGGCTGCTAAGCAAAGTCCATGAATAAAAACGGATGCAGGATTAAAATAGCATTTGATTTTGGATTAACACAGTAGAGGAAATCGGTTCCTTCGTTAACAAGGGGCGGGTTTTCTCTTTTTTCATTCAGGAAAGAGAAAGTTGCGAAGATCGAACAATGGGAAAACTTAAGTGAACCGAAAGCATGCAGATTTTGTAATTAACCGGCTTTGTCTGGTTCTTTGTCCGCAACAATGAAACGAAATAGTACAACGAAACGATAACTTGGAATGCTTTCTGTTTTTAAAATGATGGAGGTTACTTCCTCAGTTACTTTTAAATGATGCTCGCGGATGTATTCTTGAACTGGAACGAAGACTGCACTGTCGAGCTGCTGAAGTGAGGAAAGCGCTAAAATAAACCGAAGACCTCGCTGATGAGGCGCGATACAATGCGGGAAGGAGCTGGCAAGCTTCGCTCGATTTTGATTGTGATGGGTAATTCCAATGGCATAAGTGGGCCGGAAAGTTTCTTTTTCCAATTCTTCATAGGAAAAAACTAAGGATTGATAAGATAGATCGCTTTCTAAAAGCTCGTGCAGAGCAGGAAGATGATCGTGAAATTCTGATTCTTTAATATAACTCAGTCCGTCGCAATCCTCCACATATTGAATTTGATTATAAGCACTTTGAATCAATTTTTGATAAGTTAAAGACTGTTTGATACCCTGTTGTTTTCTGCGCAGCGTTTGAATCTCCTGTTCCAGGGCATCGATCTGATTTTGAAATAAATTGATCATTTCTTCATTGTCAGAATGGTTGCTTTGATTCTTCAACCGCTGGGTAATGGCCTCCAATGACAGGTCGTGTTTTCGCCGATGCTTTAAGACTTCATACAGTGCTGCGATTTCTTCCACTTCATAGTGAAAATAACCATTTTCATCCTGTTGCAAAGAAAATAAGCTGGCGTTGCGGTAAAACCGGACAGCGCTTCGAGGAAGATCAAAAAGCTGACAAAGATCTTTTGTTTTCATATTCGCTCCTTGACTGGGTACTTTATACACAGTTTATTATAAAAGGGCGAAGGAGGAATGAGAAGATGAAAAGATTTACTCTCTGCACGGCGGCTTTCCTATGGATGCTTGCCGGATGTTCAGTTAAGCCCAGCCCGTCAGCTCAACAGCCGGAAAAAGAAATCAGCGGCGTTTATCAGGGAACCGCCTGGGGGAACAACGGCGAAATCCGTGTCGAAATTACGCTGGAAGCAGGTTCAATAAAAAATATTGAAGTTCTGGATCATCAGGAAACCAAGGGGATTAGTGATTTACCGCTTACGGTTATTCCGGAACAGATTGTCAAGACACAATCTATCGCGGTAGAGGCTCTCAGCGGAGCAACGATGACGAGCAATGGAATTAAAAATGCAGTCAAAAATGCTCTCGAAGAAGCTGCCGGGGAAACGGAAAGCTGGGAAATCAAACCTGAAAAGTCAGGGATAGAAGTGAAAGACGCACAATGTGATATCGTAGTTATCGGTTCAGGAGCTGCGGGGATGACGGCGGCGATTTCTGCCGCTCAGCAGGGAGCCAAGGTAATCCTGATTGAAAAACAGGATATTCTGGGAGGTACCTCGCTGCTGTCCAACAGTATGTTTGGTTCGGTAGGGACTTCCGTTCATCAGAAAGAAGGAAAGACAGAAACGGTCGAGGATTTGTATCAGAATTATATGAAGCAGGAAGCGGCGACAGGCGCCTACGCAAAAGCCGAAGCTGCGCGGATTTTAGCCGAAAACGCTGCAGAACGCGCGGAATATTTAATCAGCTTGGGTGTTGAGCTTGACCATACATCCAGCGCCTTTATTTTAGCTCCGAAGGGTGGCTCTGGCTTGGGAGCGATGGTGATTCCTGCTCTGAATGGCGAACTTGAAAAATTAGATGTCGACGTTCGCACCGGGACGAAAGCCACACATATTTTAACCGAAGGGGATCAAGTCAAAGGCGTCAGCGTTACAACAGAGGGCGGTGAATATAACATTCAAGCTAAAGCCGTGATCATGGCTACCGGCGGATATGCCGCAAATAAAGAAATGGTCAGTCAGTATCTGCCGCAATGGAAGGATTCAATTTATTACTGTTCTCCCGGCGATACCGGCGACGGTTTAGTGATGGCACAAGAAATTGGTGTAGAGTTGGTAGATATGACTGTGATGAAAGCGAATCCCCTCGTTTTTTATGATCGAACCCATGCCCTGACAATGAATGCCGCAGTTAACGCCGGCGCGATTTTAGTCAATCATGAAGGAAAACGATTTGTTAACGAACAGGGAAGCTACGGGATTTCACCAGTGATCAATAGTCAGACGAAACAGGAAGCAATCGTTCTGTTTGACAACACACTTCTGGAAACAAATGAAACGATAAAAGCTTACGCTGAGAAAGGGTATTTCACCGTCGCTTCATCCCTTCCGGAACTGGCTGAAAAAATGGAAATCGATGCCGATGCATTAGTGCAAACGATAGAGAAATACCAAGAACAGGTTAAAAATGGAGTGGACGTCGAGTTTTCAAGAAAAACACTTGCGGATTTAACTAGTGGAGATACATTCTATGGTATCGTTGTTAAGCCTTCCATTCAGGGAACATTTGGCGGGATTCCGACGAATACAGAAACTGAAGTACTCAATTCCAAAGGTGAGATCATCCCGGGTTTTTATGCTGTCGGTGAATGTGCGCAGGAAGGCGTCAATGGCTTAAATCCGATGACGACCAATCTTGTTTTTGGGAAAATCAGCGGTGAAAATGCGGCTAGCTTTGCTTTGTCACAATAAAATAGGGCAGCAGACATTTTTGTGCGATGCATATGTAAACGATTCCCGTGGAACGTGCCGAAGCTTTATGGACGTGAAACCGCGCTGCATCGGGTATATTGTGAAAGCCGGCTACTAAGCAAAGACCATGAATAAAAACGGCTTTAGGATTAAAACAGCATCCAAATTTTGGAATATCACAGCAGAGGAAATCGGTTCCTTCGTTAACGAAGGGCGGGTTTTCTCTTTTTTGCTTTTGATCTATGACCGACTATTCAATCGTGGACAAATCCGGCGTTATTTAAGGAATGCCTTGCCTTCCTTCCGGTCTATCCTTTACAATGAAGTTAAAGAAGAAATGATGAATAAGGGGGTGAAACCATGGGAAGAGAAAGAAAGCAGAGAGAGAAGCAACGACGGTGGATAAAAATACTGACAGTCGGGTTGATCGTAACACTCCTCTGCGGCTGCGCCGCGCAGCCAGCGCAGGAAGGACCAGATCCCTCGCCCACGTCCACAACGGACGTGCCGATGCCTACCTTGGTTCCGACGCCGATGCCGGACATGGAAACGCTTTTGCCAAAGCTGTTCAAGGATCGAGGCTTGATTCAGGCTTTGAATTCCACAATCTATGAATTCAGCCATGAATATGAGCTGGTTATCCACGACAAAGAGTGGATCTTTACCGATGCGAAAGGTAAGGGAAACATTATCGTTAACCTGACCGATTCAGAAATTAAGTTTGCTTTTTCTGACGTAACCCTTGAGTACAAAAAGAAAGACCGCATCGTCAAGACCGCGGTGTTCTCCGCTGAACTTACGATGGCGCTGGAAGGATCAGAATCCTCCTGGAATGCGGAAATCGTGACGGAAGACGATCAGCGCTTCGTGATTCAGTTTGATCCGGAGACTGCCGAGATCCAGGATGGCGAAGCAGGTTCTGAAACGTTAGGACAGAAAATGAATTTTGCACCGTCGCTTTACGGCCAATGTCTGAGCTTCTTTAAGCGGTACTGGAATCAGTCGATTGAACAGAGGATGATTATCAAAGCGATGGTAGTGACCGCTACGAAGCTTGAGCGGGGAATCGATCCGGACAACATTGCAATCCGGGTTGATAAAACCCCGGAAAATCCGGTCAATGTTCTGGAACCGAATGGCGTGACGCCGGAGATCACGCTGGAAGTGGAAATGAATTTCAATGATAAAGATACGATCTATCTAAAGAACACGTCAAAGCTTGAGAAAACGTTGTACCTGTTCACGGCGATGGACCAGGGTTTCGACGATCCGTCCGCGATCAATTGGGAAGCGCTGGCGCCAACTTTGATGAGTGCAATTCCTAAATATGGTTGCGATGGCCGATATTGCTTGAATGCCGAAGGGCAGGTGCGGTTTGCGGACTACGCGATCCGCGAGGGCTATGGTTCGCTGGTCACCCAGCCGGACATGAACAAGGCGGCAAAGGTGTTAAGCGGGCAGGATTATGTTTATGATGATTATGACAACCGGAAATTAAGCAGCGGCGTCGTTTACAGTCAAAGCGTGAACAGCTATATCGCTTATTCCCGTGAAGGCGACTGGCTGGAAGCCAGTCCCGGCGTCATGGTGCTGGATCAAAAGCAATCAGACAATCGAATCACCGTGGATTTTGTGACCTATGTGCCTCAATGGGAGGATAAGCTGATTGTAGAAGGGATTCCGGTGGAAAATGATAATGGGCAGTGGAATGCCAACCCCAAGGTTATTCAAACGGTGAAAGACAATTTGGATCGTATGCCGCACTGGACCGCGGAGCTGGAAGACACCGGCGACGATCAATTCTATCGTCTGCTTTGGGCTGTCCGGTATTAGACCCGGGAATACCCGGTGAAAACTCCGCTGGCCTGCGATGTCAGGCGGAAGATAAACTGGAAAACGAAAATATAAAAAGAACACTATCCGTCAGAGCGCGGGTAGTGTTCTTTTATGAGTGAACGGGGGACAACAGGAAGGGAAAGGTTGTGGCGTAATGGTGGATAACCGTGATATAATAGCACAAGAGATCAAGGGTGAAAGCACATGAAAAAAGGATATTTTATTACATTTGAAGGTCCGGACGGCAGTGGGAAAACCACCGTCAGCACTGCGGTAGCGAAGCGGCTGCAGGAAGCCGGAATTGAATCCATATATACCCGGGAACCCGGGGGCATCGAGATCGCGGAACAAATCCGAAGCGTGATTCTGGATCCCGCCAACACAGCGATGGACAGCAAGACGGAAGCGCTGCTTTACGCCGCGGCCCGGCGTCAGCATTTGATTGAAAAAGTGCTACCGGCCTTAGAAGCGGGGAAAGTCGTGATCTGCGACCGCTTTGTCGACAGTTCGCTGGCTTATCAGGGCGTCGGCCGTAATTTAGGGATCGAGGAAGTTTTATCGATCAACGAGTTTGCGATCGAAGGCCACTGGCCGGATAAAACCCTGTATCTCGATCTGGCTCCGCAGCAGGGACTGGACCGGATCGCCACCCGGCAAAACAAAGACCGGCTCGATCAGGAAAAGATTGATTTTCACCTGCGCGTCTGCGAAGGCTATCGGCAGGTGCGTGACCGGTTTGCTGAACGGATGATCGTGATCGACGCAGCTCAGCCTGTCGATCAGGTGATTGCGGACTGTGTCAAAGCGATAGGAGCGTTGATTCATCGTGAAGTTCGCTGAACGCCTGGAGGCGCAGCAGCCGGTTGTCTATCAGACGCTGAAACACGCGCTAGTGCAGAAAAAACTGGCGCACGCGTTCCTGTTTGTCGGACAGAAAGGCACGCCGCGGCTGGAAACAGCCTTGTTGTTAGCGCAGAGTCTGATCTGTCAGCATGTCCACGACGGATTCGCCTGTGAGGAATGCAGCGACTGCCAGCGGATCGCTGAAGCGAATTACGCCGATCTGATTCTGCTGGACGGCGCGTCCAAGTCAATTAAAAAAGATGAAATCCTGTCTTTGCAGGAACGGTTTAACAAAACTGGATTGGAACGCAGCGGACAGAAGGTCTATATTCTCAACAACGCGGAGAACACGACCCCGGAAGCGCTCAACAGCCTGTTAAAATTTCTCGAAGAACCGCAAGGCTCCGATACCCTCGCGATTCTGATTGTGGAAAATCAGGATCGGATCCTGCCGACGATTGTGTCCCGCTGTCAGACGCTGACCTTCCGGCCGCTGACGCAACGCCAGATCCATCAGATCGCTCTGGAGGAACAGCTTGATGAAACCGACGGCTATCTGTTATCGCATCTGATCCGCGATGTCGATCAGATTAAGCAGACCGCCGAGGATGAAGCCTATCAGAATGGTATGCTGATGATGCGCCGGTTTATCCGTGAATTCCCGCTGCGGGAGGAAGAAGTGCTTGTCTGGATGCAGACGGAATATCTCGGAAGCAAGGATAAAGAGAAGGATAAGCGAACCTTCGGCTATTTTATCGACTGCCTGCTTCAATTTCTTCGTGACGCCGCGGTAGGACATACGGAAGGTCCGGCCTGGATGGCGGAAGAGATTGTAAAATGGAATCAGCGTCCGCTGCGGCTCGATCAGCTGATCATCGTCTTACTTGAATGCCGGGACAAGTTATCCCGTAGTTATAATCTGCCGCTTTTGGCGGATCAGTTAATTTATCAAATGAAGGAGGGAATGAAAGATGAGTGAAAATCAGGAAACTGTAAAAACGGAAGAAGTCAAGCCGGTTCCTGCGTACCGCTATGTCGTATCGGTACGGTTTAAGAATTCACGGAAAGCGTACAGCTTTGGAACAAATGACGAAACGCTGGAATATGGCGATTATGTCGTCGTGGAAACGGTGCGGGGTGTGGAGATGGGCGAGATCATCAGCAATCTGCGCGATGTGTCGATGCACACCCAGAATACGCCGTTAAAGCCGGTGTTGCGCAAAGCGACCCGGCATGACCGCGAGATGTACGCTGAAAATAAAGATCTGGCCAAGGAAGCGCTGGCCCGCTGTCAGGAAGCAGTGGCGCGGCTCAAGCTGGATATGAATCTGATCAGCTGCGAATATACGCTGGATCGAAGCAAGATTATCTTTGTTTACGTTGCGGACGAGCGCGTCGATTTCCGCGAGCTGTTAAAAGAACTGGCGGGGATTTTCAAGTGCCGGATTGAGCTGCGTCAGATCGGTCCCCGCGACAAAGCGAAAATCATCGGCGGCTTAGGCACCTGCGGGATGGAAACCTGCTGCTCACGGTTCATGGATGATTTTGACGTCGTGTCGATCAACATGGCGAAGAATCAGCTGCTGGCCTTGAATATCCAGAAGCTTTCCGGACAGTGCGGCAAGCTGATGTGCTGTCTGAAATTTGAGGATGAAAATTACAAGCAGCTGCGCGCCGGACTGCCGAAGATGAATGCCCAGGTTGAGTATGAAGGCAAGCTGTACCGTGTGACGTCGATGAACGTGATCAACGGGACGGCGAAGCTGGAAAACCGGGAGAACGTCCAGTTCATCGCGTTGTCAGATCTGATGGAAAAGGGTGTGTTCCGCCGGCCGGAAGCCCAGAACGCGAAGAATAAAGAAAAAGACGCGCGGTCTGGCGAACGCAAGGATGAGCGCCGGGAGAACGAACGGAAAGAAGATCGGAAAGAGAATGACCGGAAGGAAAGTCCGGAACGCCGCGGCGCGGAAAGTAAGGACGCCGAACGAAAAGCTGAGCGCAAAGACAACGCCCGGAAACCGGAGGAGAAGAAACCGGAACGGAAAGATGGAAACAAACGCCCGGCCGACAAAAAGCCGGAAAAGAAAGCGGAAGAACGCAAACCGGAAGAAAAACGCCGCGAGGAACGCAAACCGCAGGAAAACCGGAAGCAGTTAAAGCCGCGGGAAAGTGTTAAGGAAAGTAAGCCTGAAGGCGAAGCCAAGCCTCAGGAAGGGGAAGGCGAAATCCGCAATCAGGAACGCAAACGCCCGAACCGCCGTCGCCGTCATGCCAACCGCAAGGAAGGTCAGCCGAAAAACGAGGCGGGCGAGGATCAGAAATGATTCGTCAGCAGAGCTTTACCAATGAAAAACCAACGTTGTATCTCGTCCCGACGCCGATCGGCAATCTTGAGGAAATGACGCCCCGGGCGATTGAGATCTTACGTTCGGTCGATGTGATCGCCGCGGAGGATACCCGCAATACGATGAAGCTGCTTCAGGTGTTCGATATCCATACCCGTATGATCGCGCATCATTCCCATAATGAACGGGAAAGCGCTAAGGGGTTGTTGAACCTGCTGGAACAGGGCCAGTCGGTCGCTGTGGTTTCCGACGCCGGATATCCGTTGATTTCCGATCCCGGCCAGAATATCGTTGAACAGGTGACCGCCGCCGGTTATAACGTTGTGCCGGTTTCCGGCTGCAGCGCTTCGCTTAACGCGCTGGTCGCCTCCGGTTTGAAAGCCCAGCCGTTTTTGTTCAAGGGATTTCTTTCCAGCAACGACCGCGAATGCGTGAAGGAGCTGGAAGGGCTGAAAGCTTTGCCGTTTACGTTGATCTTCTATGAAGCCCCGCACCGGATTGAACGGATGCTGGGACATTGCCTGGATGTCCTGGGCGATCGCAAGGCGTGTCTGGCGCGTGAGATTACGAAACGACATGAAGAATTTCTGCGCGGGACATTGAGTGAAATCAAGGAAGCGGCCGCCGAATTAAAAGGTGAGATGGTCGTCGTGATCGAAGGCTGCGCTGAAGAAAGTCAGCCGGTCATCGACATGGCGCTGATTACCGAGCAGATCAATGAACGAATTCAGTCCGGCATGTCGGCGACGGATGCGATCAAACAGATCGCCAAGGAATACGGCATGTCTAAGAATGAGATTTACCGCGCTTATCATCAGGAATCTTAAAAGAAAGCTCTTTTCCTAACAGCTGAATGTCGCTGGGGAAAGAGCTTTTTTTATCTAAAAGTAATTACAATAGATGCGTCGATCAAGATTCGAAGGAAAATTCCTAGAATATTATGAGGATATCGAAAAACAAACTATCCTAAGATTTAATAATCTGTGCTTCAGCCGAATCGTTGCAGATCAACTTGTCTGTTTCTTAAGGCTTTCGGTAGTATAGATTCCGATACTCGTTAGGCGTCAGGGAAAAAGTGGCTTTAAACTGTTTGGAAAAATAACTGGGATGCAAATAATGTAGCTGTTCTGAGATCTGCCTGACAGATAAATCAGGATCGGCAAGCAGCGTGAGCGAGCGGTACAAACGGTGTTGTATAATCAACGATTGCGGCGACAGCTGAATAACGGCTAATGTGCAGCGGCACAGATAACTTTGCGAAACATGAAGACGGTCGCAATAGTCTTGGACGCTTAACGCTTCGTTTGATTTTTCTAATTCATATAAAAATTTTTCCGCGGTTGAAAGCATAGCGCTGTCTGCACGCGAAGAAGCAAAAGAGTTCGGATCCTCTTTGAGCATCATGACTGTAAGCTGACTGATCAAATGCTGGAGGCCTAAAACATAACCCGCTGTTTGTTTTTCTGCGTTATCGAAGCAATAGCGTATAAGATTGAAGGTCGGTTCATCAATCAACTGTTGAAACCAGAGCTGATGATGAAACAGGGTCAGCCATTGTTCCTGATTAAACAGGCCGCTGACTTGAAAAAGCAGCTCATAAGTTTCTAAAGAATCAGTGATGAACTGAGCACTGTGAAGCAGATAGGGCGGGATCAAGAATAAATCAGCAGGCCCGGCATGGAAGGTCTGACCCTGAATCGTGGCTGAACATTCTCCCTGACGAATTACGGCCAGTTTGATATGCGGAATGAGGACATTAGATAACTGACGAACGCGGTTCTGAAAAGTATGGCGATAAGCAAAAATCTGATATTGATATTTTTGAAGGGTAACGGAAACAGAATCCATACAACTTTGACTAGGTATTAATAAATTGCGGTATTTCATAAGCGGGATTCTCCTTTTTTTTATTATATCGAAGTTCTGAATTTTATCCTAGTCGGTCTGATTGGGATCTTGTGCAAAAATAAACAATGTGACATGATAAGAACATAGAAAGAGGGAAGAAATATGAAAAAATTAAGAATGTTATTTTTGGCAGCTTTACTCCTGACAGGCTGCAGTACAGCTCCGGCTCCTAAAACTGACGCAGAATTGGAAGCAGAAGGTTGGGTTAAAAATCCAGAAGCTAACGGTTATATCAAAATGGAAGACGCATTGACCACAGCTTCTGTTGCCATTGATGAAAGTCAACAGCTGAGTCAGCCGGAAATTCGTGAGCTGGCTTTGGATTATCTGCGGGGGTGGCCTTTAAAAAAGGATGAAGCGGGACAAACAATTTATTCTTATCGTGAAATGTATCAAATCGCCACTTCCTACAATAATGAACCGGGTTTGTCATCGGTGGAATTCGTTTTGGATCCTCAAACTATGAAACTGTACGCTTCCAGTGAAAAAGGAACAGAAAAATGCGTGCATATCGCAAAGAATCCGAAGGTTGTCCTGTATTGGTATAAACAGATACCGGAAGAAGAATATATCGCTTATAAAAATGATTATTTCAACTCCTATGGAGTTCAGATCAAGGGCACCGCAAAGCTGATGGATCCAGCTTCAGAAGAGGCGCAAAAAGCAGCTGCATTGTATCTGGAAACACTCTATGGCGCTGAAGGTTGGGCGGCTATGGGAGAGAAACAGCCGGCGATTATCACCAAATTGCTGGAAGTTAATGACTGGATTGAAATTGATCCGACTGAGTATGTTGTGAACTCACTGCAGTGGTCCTATAACAAAGAAGGAAGTACTCGCCCGGAGTGGTATGATCCGGAAAGTCCGTATTTCGGCAAGTCTGTCCGGCAGGTTTATTACGTTCATTAAAGGAAGAAAGCGGGAGCCTCATCCCGTTTTTCTTTTTCGCTTTTTCATCTTTAAAAAAGAAGCAGGCAGAGCAGAAAAATTATAGAAAAATCCGTGCAGAGCTATTGACACCCAGGAAACTTATGCTATAATGATAACAGTTATCGTTATTAGGAGGTGGGATGATGATTCGCAGGAATTCAAGACAACGCCAGCTGATCTTGGACGTGATGCGCGGAGAAGGAATTCACATGAATGCCGACCAGGTTTACCAGAAGGTAAAGCAGGCCGATCCTTCCATCGGAATCGCGACGGTCTACCGCAACTTGAATCTGTTGACGGAAATGGGTGAAATCCAAAAGTTCCAGGACCGCAGCGCCGGGTTCATGTATGATGGAAACCCGAAAAAGCATCATCACTTCTACTGTCGATACTGTAAGCGGTATTTCGACGTTTCGTTCTCCGTGGAGGAGCAGATGATCCGCCAGGTTGAAGACCAGATGGGCGTCAGCGTGGAAGATCTGAATATTTCGTTGGAAGGCTGCTGCAACCAGTGTAAAGACAAACAGGAAAAAGAGAAAGAAAGAGGTAAAGAACAATGGAATTAAAAGGATCAAAAACAGAACAGAACTTAATGACAGCTTTTGCCGGTGAATCCCAGGCGCGCAACAAGTACACTTACTATGCAATGAAGGCTCGTGCTGAGGGCATGGAACAGATCGCGAACATCTTTGAGGAAACAGCGCGCAACGAACAGGAACATGCGATGCTGTGGTTCAAGGCTCTGCATGGCGATCAGATCCCGGCGACAGACGTTAACCTGCAGGATGCAGCTAATGGTGAAAACTACGAATGGACAGACATGTATGCTGAATTCGCTAAGATCGCGCGTGAAGAAGGCTTCAACAAGATCGCAGCGCAGATGGATATGGTCGCGAAGATCGAAAAGCGTCATGAAGAACGTTACCTCGCTCTGCTGAGCAATGTCAAAGAAGACAAAGTCTTCAAGAAAGAAGAAGACGTGATGTGGAAATGCCAGATCTGCGGTTATACCCTGGTCGGCAAGAATGCTCCGGGTCTGTGCCCGCTGTGCGGCTATGCGAAGTCTTTCTTCGAAGTTGAAAAAGCAAACTATTAATTTCTCTGATTCATCGGATCCGCTGTGCGGGTCCTTTTTTTGTTTCCGGAAAAACTACCTGTTTGGATTTTCGCGCGATTCACCGCAGATCGCATTCATATTCAGGATATTCAGGACATACACTGAAAACAGAATCGGAGGGTACCGCTATGAAAATCAGAATTCTGCAATGCGATCCGGTTGACCCGCAGGCCGAGGATCAGGTTCACCGGATCCGGCATCAGACGGGCGATCTCGTCATTGAATACATCCAACTCGTAGATGCAGCACGCCGCCCCGAAAAATGGGATCAAACTATTCTCTGTTCCTCAACCGCTGTCGATCCGCAGCTGGCCGTCGCTTTTTCCGAACCGGTCCTGGTCCTGAGTCCCAAACCATGCAGAGCGATTCCGTCCTGGCAAATCCGCCGGGGATTGATCGAGCCGTGGAACGGAGAGTGGCTGGTGAAGATGATCAGTCAGCTCGTTCATCAGGGACAGCCGCTCAATCGAAGTCAGACCCTGGACTTTATCAAAGTGAAGAAGGAACGGAAGATCAGCGCTGAACTCGACCACCTGTTAAAAGGCGTTAAAACCAAGGACTATCCGTCCGCGGTGTGGCTGTTCATCCAGGATCGTCAGAACGACGCTATGGAACAGGACGCGGAAGAACTGCCGTTTCCCGTTGCCTGTTACTGGATGAAGCAAAAAGCGGACATGAACGTCGCCTGTCTGATCTATCCGCCAATGCGGTTAACGGACAAAGCGCCTGGGGAGAAACAAATTATAAGCTGACCGGTTTTCACAAGAAGAAAGATAAGAAAAAGCACTCGAATGAGTGCTTTTACGCGTCCTGGAATGGAAAACGATTAGAGCTTGCAGACATTGGCCGCCTGTTCGCCGCGGTCGCTCTGCACGACTTCAAAGCTGACCGCTTCGCCGTCGTCTAACGTTTTAAAGCCGTCTGTCTGAATCGCGGAATAATGAACGAAGACGTCTTTTCCTTCATCCGTTGTAATGAAACCGTAGCCTTTTTCAGCGTTAAACCATTTGACTTTTCCTGTAACCATGAGCTGTCCTCCTATGCCACTATAATAAAAGACACATGAGTTTGGGAAGTAACTATCCTTTCGTCATGTGAAATTATAGTTATAGCCTAAAAAATCTATTTACAATATAGCACGATTCTCTGACAGAATCAATCCGGATTTCATAATAAACTTCGCCGAAATTGTCAATATTTGTTCGAAATCGAAGCATTTATGAAGAGATTCAGAATTATAAAACGACAGTGTTAAAGTCAGGAAACCCTGTTTTTCATAGTATTGCCGCGGCGTATTCCTCGATGCCCTGGGCGTCTGACTCTCCTCTGCCCGTAAACCAGAAATTTCCTGATTTTGAGCATTCTGATAGAAATTTGTTCAGAATTTGACTATGATGGTCAGGAATAAAAGATTTTTGTTAATTTCCCGGATTTTGGGAAACAATGAATGAAGGAGTGATGCAAGATGGCAATCCATCAACAATTAACGAACGACCTGACCTGGGTGGGTGTCCAGGATCCGCAGCTGAAGGTCTTTGATATTATCATGGAAACAGAATATGGAACGACCTACAATGCTTATCTGTTAAAAGGCTTGGAAAAAACCGCACTGATTGAAACGGTCAAGCTGCCGTTTTTTGATGAATTCCGAAAGCATATCGAAGCGGTGCTGCCGATCGCGCAGATTGATTATTTGATCGTCAATCACACAGAGCCGGATCATGCGGGTTCGATTGCCAGACTGTTGGAAATCAATCCGGACCTGACGGTGGTCGGCAGTCCGGCAGCGCTGCAGTTCTTAAAGGAAATCGTAAATCAGGATTTCCGTTCGCTGATTGCGAAAGAAGGCATGACGCTGGACCTGGGCGGAAAGACGCTGCAGTTGATCATGGCGCCGAATCTGCATTGGCCGGATACGATGTACACGCTGGTGCAGGAAGACGGGATTTTGTTTACCTGCGATTCCTTCGGCGCGCATTATGCCTTTGAAGGGCTGCGCGTGAGCGAGGTCAAGGATCACGAAGCGTATCAGGGCGCGTTAAAATACTATTACGATCACATTCTAAAGCCGTTCCGTCCATTTATGCGGAAAGCGCTGGACAAGGTTGAAGGTCTGGATATAAAGATGATCTGTCCGGGACACGGACCGGTGCTGGATTGCGGGTTGGATGGGATAGTAGAGCAATATCGCCAATGGAACGTTGAGCCGCAATTAGAAAACAAGCTGATTCTGGCGTATGTCAGTGCTTACGGCTACACAGAGCAGCTGGCCCAGGCCATTGCCCGCGGGATTGAAAGCGCCGGCTGGCAGGCAGAATTGGTAGAACTCACGCAGACCCCAACTGCGGAAGTGGTGGAAAAGCTGGAACAGGCCCGGGGATTTCTGCTGGGATCGCCGACGATCCTGGCGGAAGCGCTGCCGCCGGTCTGGACGCTTCTTTCCTATTTGAATCCGGTTGTGCATGGCGGAAAATATGCCGCGGTCTTCGGCAGCTATGGCTGGAGCGGGGAAGCCTTCGCGCATTTGGAAGAACGGTTAAAGCAGCTGCGGATTACGGTTATGCCCGCTTTGAAAGTCCGGTTTAAGCCATCGCCGGCGCAGCTTGCGGAAGCGGAACAGGCGGGCCGCGACTGGGTAAAACAAATCACAGGGGAATAAGCTGGATTCCTTCAGCCGGTAAGCCATCTTTCTGTCATTAAAGAAATCCGCTTTCTTTCGGATCCGATTCAAGACCAACAGTGAAATAACAAAAACAGACGGTCGCCGCCGCAGCGGAAATCGTCTGTTTTTTTGGGGGGAGATTGTTTTTGGATCTTCGCGATCCGACTTCAGGTTAACGCTTTACAGTAAGGGAAGTTTAAAACGGAAGGGAATCGTGTTGTTTATTGCTTTAACGCATTCTTGACCGCTTCGCGCAGTCCGTTGCTGGAATTGGTTGCGCCTGCGACGGCGTCAATTTCCAGATTCTGCGTTTTGATCAGTTCCGGAATGAACTGTTCTTCCGCTCCGGCATAGATGTTTGGGGTTTCCGCTTGTTCCAGAACCTGGATCTCCGTGATGCTGCCGTCTTTGACTGTGACTTCTACTTTGATCGGACCGTTGTTGCCCTGGCCTTCACCGGTAAACGTGCCGTCCGTGAAATTGCCTTTGGCAGTTTCCGCGTTATTTTCCTGCGGAGTACCGCGGTCAAACGGAACATGTTCCGTCAGTCCCTGGCGATCTTTAATGTATTCGATCGCATTGCGGGCAGAGACACGTCCGAAGACGACCGCTTCGCCCAGGCCGACAGAGTAATAAGCACCCTGAACGTTGCCGATGACTTCGCCTGCCGCGTACAAGCCTTTGATCGGCTTGCCTTCTTTATTGATAACGCGGCCGGTGGTATCCGCCAGAACGCCGCCTAAAGTATCCATGACGCCCGGTGTTAAGGTAACGGCATAGTAAGGACCTGATTTGTAGGTATCCGCCAGTTTGACAACTTCTTCGTTGCCGATGTTGTCTGTCTTTAAGCCGTTCATGGTCGCCAGGAAGGTTTCCTGATCGACGCCCAGCTTTTCCGCCAGTTCTTCCAGCGTATCCGCCTTGATGACGGTGCCGCTGTTGTCGATGCCGGTCATGCGGTATTCATCGAAGAAATCTTTTTCCTCAATTGCCATGAACGTCTGGTAAATCGTTTCGTTGTAAACGCCGAAGCATTCCGCGTCGGTTTGCTTCAGGATATCCTCGGTAATCCGACGGTCGGAGCTGGCTTCGCTGTATTCGTTAGTGAAGCGCTTGCCTTCCTTGTTGATGAAAACGACGCCGTTGTTTTTAATCGGCAGCTGCATCTGGATGGAGAACGGAGCGACCGCGCAGGACAGCTGGATCAGATCCATGTTGCGAAGTTCTGCGCCCAGCTTTTCCGCCATCACGATGCCGTCGCCCATATTTCCCTGGCTTGGCGCTAAATGAATATGGGCCAGACCTGGATTATCGTATTTCGCGATCATTTCCGGGTTGCTTTCAAAACCGCCGGTTGCCAGAATGACAGCCTGAGCGTCAATGGTATATTCGCCGTTGGCATCTTTGACCTGAACGCCGCTGACCCGTCCGCTTTCATCGGCGATCAGATCGACAGCCGGACTGTTGTAGCGGATTTCAATGCCGTTTTTCTCCGCCTGTTCTTTTAAGACCTTGACTAATTCAACGCCCGGGATTGTGCCGTCGGTCGGGCAGTGCAGGTCGGCATAGCGGATCTTTCCCCATTCGGATCCAAAGCCGTCCAGCCATTCGATGACTTTCGGCGTTTCCATCGCGATAATGCCGGCCATGTCGACATCCGCGAAACCTGCGCCGTTTTTGACGATTTTGTCTACTAACATCACCGGGGTTTCTTCTTTCCCCTGTTCATCCATGAAGCGGGAGTTCGTGCAGTTAAAGCCGCCGAACGCCATCGTTGTGCTGCCGCCCGCAAAGGACATTTTTTCTAAAACCAGGATGTTGTCAGCGCCTTGTTCATGCGCTTCCACAGCCGCGGCCAGACCGGCGCCGCCGGCGCCGACGATGACGATGTCAAATTGTTCGTTACCGGATTCCGGTTGGGTTTCCGGTGTTTTTTCGGCGGGCGTGTTCGCGCAGCCGCCTAAGCCCACAGTCAGGCATAAGCCAAGAATCAGGGCAAGGTATTTCTTCATTTCTCTTTCCTCCTTGAATAAGGAAATTATAAAAAAATCACAAGCGGGGGTCGAGCGAAAAACTGGACATTCTGTTCAAGTTTCAGATATCCGGATGCGGATTTAATTCCGGGCAGCCTCAGTTCCCGCGATCCGGCCGAAAACAATGCAGTCCGGGAATGAATTGCCGCCTAAACGGTTGGCGCCATGAATTCCGCCGGTGACCTCGCCCGCGGCGAAGAGATGGGGAATCGGCTGCTTCTGCGAATTCAGCACCTGTGTCCTTTCATTGATTTCCACCCCGCCCAGCGTATGATGCACGGTGACGGTTTTTGCGGTAGCGTAGAAAGGGGGATGATCGATTTTGTTGATCAGCGTTTTGCGGTGGAACCGGGGATCGTTCTGCGCCTCGACACTGCGGTTATAGTCGGCAATTGCCGTATTCAATAAAACCGGATCCAGATCCAACAGGCGGGCCAGCTCGTCCAGACTGTCCGCTTTGACAACCTGTCCCATCAGCACCAGTCCTTCCAGGAAGTCACGGTCTTCCTGCAATGTGGAAAAATCATCGTCGGCGATCGAATACACAAAACCATGTTCCTGGCTGCGGATCGCTTCGGCCAGCTCGTCGCGGCCGGCGTCCTCGCGGATAAAGCGGTCGCCCTGCGTGTTGACGAGAATGCCGTGGTTGATCGCGTTGGGAATGGAATTGTGCAGTCCTCCGTCATAAATATCGGCCATCGGATACAGCTCGATGTATTCCATATTCATTAAGGAAGCACCAACGGCCTCCGCCATGACGATCCCCTCGCCGAGCGTTCCCGGAGCATTGCTGCAAAGCAGGTCGCCGGTTAAACTCTGGTCATAGTGCATCCGCATCTCCACGTTGTAGCCGAAGCCGCCGGTCGCCAGAATCACACCCCGGCGCGCCTCGAACTGGATCGTCTGGCGTTCATGCGCCGCCGTCACGCCGATAATTGCGCCGGAGTCGTCCTGAAGCAGAGCTTCCGCCTTCGTATTGAGATAGAGATCGACGCCTTCCCGGGCGCAGGCGTCGCCGAGCACCTGAATGAAATCCGTTCCGTTATGCGCTTTGGAGTAATGTCCGCGGGCATGTTCGCCGCCCAGACAGTTGTCGATCACCGTGTCGATCTGCAGCCCCAGCTCCTGCAGGAAAGCTAATCCTTCATCCGCTTGGGAGGTCAGGATCCGCACGAGTTCCGGCTTGGCCTTCTGATGCCCGCCGTTGTAGGTTTCTTCAAAAAACAGTTGTTCGCTGTCCGCAATGTTGAGCGGACGCTGAAGTGCGTCGTCGACGCAGTTATACATCGCCGTGGCCCGAATCGTATTGCCGCCCAGACTGCCGGTTTTCTCCAGCACCGCGACTGACGCACCCTGCTGAGCTGCGCTCACCGCGGCCGTCAGTCCGGCTCCGCCTCCGCCGATCACAACGACATCGTAGGTCTTAAGCGGTTCTTCCTGCTTGACCGGCGTTTCCGGGAGCGGCCGGAAACATTGTTCGTCGGTAAAACCCTGACGTTTCAGCAGCTGTTCAATCCCCCGACGCAGAGCCTGGCAGGATTCGGTCGCTCCGGCGACGGCATCGATCTGCAGGGTTTGATATTCCAGCACCTGAGCGATAAATTCCGCAAAGGCGGGATCGGCGATTTCCGCGGTATCTTCATGAGAAAGAACGCGGAGTTCAGTAATTCGCTGATTCTGGCTGCGGACTTCGATTTCCATGGGCCCCAGATAACCTTCGATTTGACAGCGGGTTGAGGAAGCGGCGCAGCCGCTGATCAGCGCCAGGCTGAGCCAGGCCAGAATGATTTTTATTTTCATGCGGATTCCTCCTGGTAATCGGGCAGCCGCTGACGCAGCTTTTGTAAAAACAAGACGTAAGCTTCCTCGCCGTTCATTTCCGGCATTCCCATCATTGCCCGTACGGTCTGCAGATAGACTTCCTTTAACAACGCTTCATTTTCTCCGGCAGGCCGGGTCTGAACTTCGGGGAAAATCTGATCGAAATACATCTTGCCGATGTTCTGGCCGGCGAAATCTTCCATGATCAGATCCTGATATCCTTCCTCGGCATAGGCTGGACTGTAGCTGATGAGCGTGCCGGTGCCATGATTCTTCGCGTAAGCCGCGCCCGAAGGCGAAAGCAGTACAGCCTGAATGAAGTTCCAGGCAGCTTCGGCATGACGGCTGGTCTTGGGGATCGCCCAGACCGTGCCGCCCCAGGCATAACTGCCGCTGGGCGCCCGGGTGAAGCCCCAGGATTGACCGGTATGGAAAATGCCCATCGACATTAACCAGAGCGAGCAGGGATAAAAGAAGACCTGATCTGTTTCCAGCGAATTCATCCACTGCGGCGAATATTGTTGATAGGACAAAGCTAATCCGGCCTCCTGCAGCGCGTCCAGAATCTGGAAAGCATTGAGAAAGCGGTAGGGCTGAAGCAGCGTATTGTTTTGAAGGTAAGGCGTGCGGGACTGACCAAACAACATCACCGCGGCGTCTTCCAGTGAAGCGAACATCGCCTTCTCCGGGAACTGCTTCCGGAACTTCAATCCCTTGCTGACGACATCGGCCCAGCTGCTGAAGACGATGCCAACCTGAACAGGATCCTCAGTTTGTAAGAAAGCCTGGGCAATGGCGCGGTTGTAGGCGATGCCGCTGGCAGACAGTGTTGCCGGCACGGCCCATAGATGTCCCTGTTCATTCTCAAACTGGGCCAGCCGGAACTCCAGCACCTGATCGCGGGGCAGAGAATAAGGCGCTTCCTCCAGATCGAGAAACAGCTCAGAGCCATCGATCCCATCCAGCGTTTCACTTTCCAGAATACAGATGTCCGGCAGCGGCTGATTGAGCGCCAGCGCCAATTTGAATCGCTGCAGCATTTCGCTTTTTTCTACTACGGTGTAGTTAAGCGCGATCTCAGGATGCGCTTTTTGGTATTCAGCGAAGGCGTCGGGGAGAAAATCATCCCAGCCCCAGACGGTGAGCACTTCCTGCGGCGGATTTGCCGGCGCAGCCGGCGGCGCTGAAAACGCGGCGGACAGAAAGAGCGCCAGGGCCAGCGTTAAAACGACCAAGCTGAGGCGGTAAAATTTCATGAGGTGCTTCCTCCTTTCGTCACCAGCGGCAGATCGAAGAGAAAGGCCGTCCCTTTTCCAAGTTCACTCTGTACTTTCAGATGGATGGGATGACCATAAAGAAATTCCAGTCGTTCGCAGACATTGACCAGCGCGATCGAATGCACGCTGTTTTTCTCTGCCTGACGGTGGGCGCTGAGCGCTTCCGCTCCCTGTTCGATGAGCGCCGCCAGTTCCGGGCGCAGACCGACGCCGTCGTCGCGGACCTCAACATGCAGCTGATCCTGTCGCCGATGAATGGAAAGCGTCAGCTGTCCGGGCCCATCCTTGGGAATGATCCCGTGGAAAATCGCATTTTCAACAAGCGGCTGAAGGATATTCTTGGCGATCAGCTGTTCTTCCAAGCCGGGCTCAATATCGTAGACGACGCTGAATTTCTGCTTATAACGGTAATTTTGAATTGTGACATACGCTTCGATCACGGAACGTTCGCGGGCGATCGTATCCATCAACAGATCCTCATGCACCGCCATTCCATCCTGTAAAATCAAGATCAAAGCCCGCACCATGTCGACAACCTCCTGATTTCCGCCCCGGCGGGCCATCACGATCACGGAATTTAACGTATTATAGATGAAATGAGGATGAATCTTCGAGATCATCATGTCGAATTTTAACTTCTTGCGGATTTTTTCATCTTCCACTGCCTGATCCAGCAGCTGATGAATCCGGACAACCATCGTATTGAATGTATCGCCCAGCACTTCCAGCTCATCGTGGCTATGGATGTCAATCTGCGTTGTCAGATCGCCGGATGCAAATTGATTCAAGCCGTCGGTCAGCGTGGTTAACGGGGCGGTGAACTGTTTGACGATGCGCGAAAGAATCAGTAAAAACAACAGAAAGATCAACAAGGAAAACAAGATGAAAAAGACGATCAGAAAGGAAGCCCGGCCGCGCAGCGCGGCATGCGGCCGGTAGGAAAGCAGCGTATAGGGCGTACCTTCAACCGGACTGGTCAGGTAGTATCCGCTTTGGACCGGCTGGACGGCGGTGCTTGAAAGGGTGTTGACGGCGTCTAGTCTTTGTTCATTGATTCCGGAAGGGGAGGGAATCAGAACGGTTTGTCCCTGCATCAGCGTCATCTCCTGCTGAGGCAGATTCCAGGTTGCGATCCGGGATTCTAACTGCCGCAGGTCCAGCAGAACCCACAACTCACCAATTTTCTGCTGAGGATGGGCGAGATCGGAAATCGGCGTATGATAAGCGGCCAGCCAGAAGGAATCGACGCCGGAATGAACTTGGAAGGCTTCCGTGAATCCAGCCGGACGAATTTCATCCGGCGATGTTTTCAGCGCATCAAAGGTTTGATCGAGCGGGTAGAGATTCCATAAAACCTGATCCTCACGCAGAATCAACGCGCTGTGAAGCAGATCCTGAACCGACAGATAGCGGGTTAACAGCTCGGCGGCTTCCTCGCGCTGGAAATAGTTGGGATCTTCGGTATGGCAGAATTGCTGAAGCTGGGGGTCAGCCAGAAGATTCCGCGTGATGATCATCAGTTCCTGGACGGAGCTTTCCAGCTGCTGGGCGTTTTGCCGGAGCACCTGAGCGTCTTTTTTCAGGTTTTCCTGGGTCAGGATGTGCGCGAAATAATGATAGGAAACGAAGCTGGTTACGCTTGTCATGACCAGCACCAGCGCCCCCAGCGCCGCGGCCAGCTTGACGGAGAGCCGGGGCGGAAGCAGCGAAGCAAGCCGCCTGCGGAGAATTAAGGGCCTCATGCGTAAGGCTCCTTCAGTATATCGCTGGGATAAACGTGGTATTTCTTATAGAAGACGATCGCGAAATACTGGCTGGAATGGAATCCGCATCGCTGCGCGACCTCATAGATTTTCAAATCGTTTTGCTTCAGCAGCCGCATCGCTTTCTGCAGCCGCAGCTCAAGCAGCGTCTGAGCCAACGTCTGACCGGTTTCTTTTTTCAGCAGCTTGCTTAAATATTCCCGGTTCATCTGCAGCGTCTGCGAGAGATCGTCGAGCACGTTTTCATCGGCGCAGTGTTCCTGTAAATAGTTCAGCATGAAACTGGTTTTGCGGCTGGTCTGCGCCTGAGTTTCTAAAGCTGGCAGCCAACGATGCACAAATGCGTTCAGCTCCTGAAAGGTGCTGATCGTTTTCCATTGGGAAAAATTGTCGTCAGCGAGAACGGCAGCCGGCAGCATTTTCTGCAGCTTCTGCAGCATCAGCTTGATCGCTAACAAGACCTGCGGCAGCGGCGGCCGATGCTGCGCGAGCGCGTCGAGAAACGCGGAAAGCACCGGACGCAGCGCGGCGAGGGTGTCGGTCTGGGTCAGCCGTACTTCCCAATCCGCGGCGTCGAAGGGATCAAAAACCGGACATTCATGGAGTAAGGTAATCCGGCCGGGGGCAAAGTAGAACAGCTGCGTCTGCCGCTGATTCATCAAACGATACAGCCGGCGTAATTCCTGGCGGTCGGGGGCGATGGGACTGACAAAGAATCCGGCTGGAGTGAGTTTGTTTTCTAATGCTTCCCGCAGCGCGGTGCAGAATTCATAAGGTACGCTGTCCCCTGGCTGGTCCACTTCCACGGCAAACCACAATTCCTGTGCGGATTGAGGAAAGACCAGAAAGGAACGGATTTTGCGCAGCGGAAGCAAAGCTTGTTGGACGGAAGCTAAAAAAACGTCCGTGGACAGCGTGTCCGCAGGATGACTCAATTCGTCCAGTGAAGGCAGATGCCGCAGGCAGACCAGACCGATTCCCTTGTGGGAAGCAAACGGTTCGGACGCGGAGTCCAATGCGCCTTCATCGTTGCCCCAAAGCAGCTGGCGGAAGCGGGTTTGTTCGTCCAGATAGCTGGCGGCCTTGCGCTGCTTACGCTGTTCACGCATTCCGCGCAGATTTTCAAGCAGCACCTCGGCGGTCAGCTCATGCTTGAGGATGTAATTGTAGACACCCAGCGAGACCGCTTCCCGCGCGTAATCAAAACGTGAAAAGGCGGTCAGCAGCAGCGTCTGCACCTGCGGATCGATCTGGCGCAGCCGGCGGATAAAATCTAGTCCGTTTAACCGCGGCATCTCGATATCGACGAAGACCAGATCCGCCGGGGTTTGGGCTAGCTGCGCTAACGCCTGTTCCCCATTGCCGGCGGTTCCGATGATTTCAAAACCTTCCGCTTCCCAGGCGATTAATTCCCGCAGATCATCCAGAACCAGAAGATCGTCGTCGACCAGGAAAACACGGCATAAAGAAGACTCGGATTGATTCATAGCACCCCTCTTTTTCTCTCATTGATTCCAGTGTATCATAGTTCAGGAATTCAGGCAAAATGTGAACCCGGCTATCTTGACAAAACAAGCTAGCTGAAAACCATCCATGAAAGAATGAGAGAATTACTGACTTTCGTTTCTTAACAATATATACCAGCGAAGCAGAAACGAGAGGACTTGCTTTTTTTCAGAGTGCATGGTAAACTGAACGAGCTTAAGGTTAGAATCAGCTAACTTAAACAGAAAGAATCGATCCGGCGTCGACTCTTTTCTTTTTCGATCGAAGTTAGATTAAACTAACAACTATTTCTGAAAGGAGATCGCTATGCTTCAACGAGTTAGAAGTACGCTGCTTCTGGCGGCAGTTCTGGTTCTCTGTTCTGTGCTTTCACTGTTTATCGGCGTGGTCAATTTCAGTGTGTCAGATGTGCTGAACGGGAACTGGGAAGCACTGGAAATTCTGGTGCTGTCCCGCTTGCCGCGGCTGTTGGCAATTTTGTGCACCGGAATGGGCATGAGCGTCGCGGGCCTGATCATGCAGCAGCTATGTATGAATAAATTTGTTTCGCCCACGACCGGCGCGACGATTTCCTCCGCTCAGCTGGGAATTCTGTTCGCTTTTCTGTTCATGCCTGGCTCGACGCTGTGGGTGCGCGCGGGTTTTGCCTTCGTCAGCGCGATTGCGGGAACCTGGATCTTTGTGGCGTTTATTCAGCGGATTCAGTTCAAGGACGTCGTGATGGTGCCATTAGTCGGCATTATGTTCGGCAATGTGATCGGCGGAATCACGAACTATCTGGCGTATAAATATGAAATGACGCAGGCGCTCTCCTCGTGGCTGGTCGGGCACTTTTCCTTAGTGATGAAGGGCCGCTACGAGCTGGTCATTCTGGTTGTGCCGTTAGTTCTCGCGGCGTTTCTGTTTGCCAATCATTTCAATATCGTCGGCATGGGCAAGGATTTCTCAAAGAACCTCGGCGTGCCCTATAACGCCGTGTTGTTTCTGGGACTGACGATCGCCGCGATGATCACGGCCAGTATCGTCGTCGTGGCCGGCAGTATTTCCTACATAGGACTGATCGTTCCCAATCTGGTGACGATGTTCAAGGGCGACAAGCTGCGCGGAACTTTGGCCGATACCGCGCTGTTCGGGGCGTTGTTTGTCCTGGTCTGCGACATGCTCGGCCGGGTGGTCATCGCTCCGTATGAGCTGCCGATCGAGCTGATCGTCGGGATTCTGGGCAGTCTGATCTTCATCGGTCTGCTCTGGATGCGGCTCAACGGGAAAGCCCGTATTGTCAGAAAACCGGAAGGAGGCTGCAGGGGATGAAACGCCAAGATGTCAATCAATTAAAAGCAGCGATTCTGATCACACTGGTCATTCTGGCGGTGATCGGTTATCTGACGCTCAATGTCAATCCAAAATATGTCGAATTCGCAATGCGCCTGCGCGTGCCGAAATTGTTAGTTATGCTCGTGACAGCCTTCTGTATCGGCGGTGCGTCAATTGTCTTTCAGACATTGATTCAGAACACGATTGTGACGCCCTGCCTGCTGGGGATGAATTCACTGTATGCCCTGATTCATACGGCGGTGGTGTTCTTTCTCGGCTCCGGCAGTTTGATCGCCCGACATCCGCAACTATCATTCCTCGTCGATCTGACGATCATGGGAGCGGCTGCGATCCTGATTTACGGGACGTTGTTTAAAAAGATGAAGCATCAGATTCTCTATGTGCTGCTGGCAGGCACAGTCATGTCGACGTTTTTCTCCAGCATGCAGACGACACTGACCCGGATCATGGATCCCAACGAATACGACGCGCTGTTAGGCTCGCTGGTCGCCAGCTTTTCCAACGTCAATTCCAGTCTGCTGGCGATCTCAGCCGTGTTGATCGGCTTAGTGATCTTCGCGCTGCGGAAAGAGCTGAAGCTGCTCGATGTGATCGCGCTGGGAAAGAATCAGGCGATTAACCTGGGTGTGGACGTGGATAAGACAATCCGCCGGTTATTGCTGGGCGTGACGGTGCTGATCGCGATCGCCACGGCGCTGGTTGGCCCGATTTCTTTTTTGGGCTTGATCATCGCGAATCTGTCGCGGCAGCTGTTTAAGACGTACAAGCACACCTGGCTGATCTTCGGCTCGGCGGTGCTGGGAATGATCGTTCTGGTCGGCGGACAGCTGGTGGTCGAGCATGGCTTTTCTTACAGCATCCCGATCAGCGTGCTGATCACGATCGGCGGCGGTTTGTATTTCCTGATTTTATTATTTGGCAAAGGGAGGCAGCGGATATGTTAATTCAGCAACTGACAAAACACTACGGCACCAAGCGCGTTGTCGACGAAGTCAGCTTCGAGATTCCCAAGGGCAAGGTTCTGTCCCTGATCGGCCCGAACGGCGCAGGCAAATCAACGGTGATGGGGATGATCTCCCGGCTGGTCGCCAAGGATGCGGGGCTGGTGCATTTTGAAGGCAAGGATCTGGCTCAATGGAACAGCCGCGACTTGTCCAAGCGGCTGGCGATTCTGACGCAGTCCAACAACATTCAGATGAAGCTCACGGTGCGCGAGCTGGTCAGCTTTGGCCGTTTTCCTTATAGCCAGGGGCGGCTGCAGGAAGAAGACCGGCAGAAAGCGGACGAAGCGCTGGCCTACATGGAGCTGGAAGCGATCGCCGATCAATTTATCGACGAGCTGTCCGGCGGGCAGCGGCAGCGGGCGATGATCGCGATGGTCATCGCTCAGGATACTGATTATATTCTGTTGGACGAACCGACGAACAACCTCGACATCTACCATGCGTCGAACATGATGAAAATTGTGCGGCGGCTGTGCGATGAATTGGGAAAAACGGTGATTCTGGTCTTGCATGAAATTAACTACGCGGCGTTTTATTCGGATTATATCTGCGCGTTCGTGAACGGCAGGGTCGCGCAATTTGGAACCGTTGAGGACGTGATCACCAAGGAAAACCT
Source organism: Holdemania filiformis (assembly GCF_003459085.1). Taxonomy (NCBI): domain Bacteria; kingdom Bacillati; phylum Bacillota; class Erysipelotrichia; order Erysipelotrichales; family Erysipelotrichaceae; genus Holdemania; species Holdemania filiformis. Next base: position 55,744 of record NZ_QRUP01000024.1, read on the forward strand.
TTCGGCAATCTACGGCGTGGACTTTGAGATCCAACAGGTCGCGGGCCGGCCGTTGTCGATCTATTATTAAAGACCTGATTCGCAGGAAGGTCAGAGAAAAGTTGCCGCCGGACTTTGAATGAAGGACAGTTGGCGGGGAAGTTCCCGCCTGAAACACCCGATCAAGACTTGGAAGAAATAAATAAAAAGGAGAGAAACAATGAAAAAATTAGCAGTATTCATGGCAGCCGGCTTGTTAATGCTTACAGCCTGCACCGCCAAACCCCAGAATGAGGGGCAGTCGGAATCGAAGCCCACGATGACGATCACGACGCTCAACGGCAATCAGGAAAGGGTGTCGCTGGAAGTCCCGGCGGATCCGCAGCGGATTGCGGTTCTGGACATGGCGGTGCTGGATATGCTGGACAGCTGGGGCCTGGGCGGCCGCGTTGTCGGCATGCCGAAATCCTCAACGGTCGATTATCTGAAAACGTATAATGAAAATGAAGCAATCGTGAATCTGGGAACGTTGAAAGAAGTGGATAGGGAAGCGCTGATGGCCAGCGAACCGGATCTGATTTTCATCGGCGGCCGGCTGAGCGCACAATACGATGCGTTGTCTGAGATTGCCCCGGTTGTGTATCTGAGTACGGACGCTGAGCTGGGCATTGTGGAAAGTGTGAAGCAGAACGCCATGACCGTAGCTTCCTTATTTAATATGGAAGACAAAGCCAAGGAGCAGCTGGCCGGTTTTGACAGCCGGATTGAAACGCTGCGCCAGGCGGCGGAAGGCAAAACCGCGGTGATCGGCATGGTCACTTCCAGCAACTTCAATACCCTCGGCAATGGCAGCCGGTGCTCGCTGATCGGCAATGAAATCGGCTTTACCAATCTGGCGAACGACATTGATTCCACGCATGGCAACGAATCGTCGATGGAACTGCTGGTCAAGCTGAATCCGGAATATATCTTCGTGCTTGACCGTGATTCTGCGATCAATACCGAAGGCGCAAAGCTGGCGGAGGAAGTCATGAAGAACGAACTGACAGCCAAGACGCTGGCCGCGCAGAACGGCAACATCGTCTACCTCACGCCGACGGTCTGGTACCTGGCGGAAGGCGGAATTACCGCGCTGGATGTGATGCTTCAGGATCTGGAAGCGGCATTACTGAAATAAAAAACAAAAGGATGAAGGCGGCTTCGCTCATGAGAAGCACACGTTCATCCTTTTTACTCTAAACGAGTGTAAGGGAGTTTAGCGGGGAGAGAAAATTTGGAAGCTATTGCAGCGTGACGTAGCCGTAATACGGCGTCGTGCCTTTCTTGGTGGCATTCTGGATTTTTTCACTCTTGAGAATTGGCGTGTTGTAGCTGAACAGCGGAATGATATAGGATTGTTCCTCGATCAGGTATTCTTCAGCCGCATGCAGCGCGTTCATGTATTCCGTATGATCGACGATCGCCGCTGCCTCCTGAATCATTTGATCATAAGCAGGATCCTCGACGGCCGGAACAACTTGTTGTCCGATTGTCCACAAGGTCAGAAATTGAGAAGGATCGTCGCTGGCGGTATAACCGTAACGGGAAAGCTCGAAGTCGCCGTTGTCGATCTGATTGTAGAAAACGCCGGATTCCACAACTTCCAGTTCACAGTCGATCCCGATGGTTTTCCACATCGCTTCCAAGATCTGCGCGACGTCGGCGTGGATGAAGGAGGAAGAATATTTGTATTTGATTTTCAACGGATTTGTTTCATCATACCCGGCTTCTTTCAGCAGTGTCTTCGCCTGTTCCGGATCGTAGGCCTGCATAGTGCCTTGCGCGTCGGCTTCCTTCCGGAAGTCCCCGTCGATCCCATTCAATCCGACTGGAACATAGCCGGCCAGAGCCTGATAGTATTCTTCCGGTCCCAATGTGGATGCCAGGGCTTCTTTATCAATTGAAATCGCCAGCGCTTTCCGAACCCGGCTGTCTTTCAGACATTCCGGAGCGGTAGATCCAGAATTGAGCGCGATGAAGTAAGAGGTCGGAGACGGAATATTCCAGACTTCGTTCTGGTTAGGATAATTGACGCCAACGTCAACCGGAACATTCAGTGCGATATCAATTTCACCATTTTTATAAGCAAATGACTGGGCGTCGCTGTCCGGCATAACGAGGAAGGTGATCTGATCCAGCGTGATCGCGTCGGCATTGTAGTAGCTGTCATTTTTAACGATGACGGCTTTTTCATTCTCGTTGCACTCCGCCAGCTGATATGCGCCGATACTTGGATAACCCGGCTTCAGCGCCCAGGTGGAATCATGCGGATCCGCAAAGTCGGCTCTTAATGGCGACCAGACGTTGCCGCATAACAAATTCAGGAAAAAGGCGCAGGGTTGTTTCAGAGTCAGAACGAGCGTCGCGTCGTCCGGTGTTTCAACGCCGTCGATTTCCAGCGTGGTAGCGTCGAGATCGGTATTCGATGCGATTTCTTCCGCGCCTTTAAGATAGGTGATCAGATTATAGATCGTCAGGGAGTTTTCCGCTCCATAAGTCAGATTCCGCAGGATGGCATATTTGAAGTCCTGCGAGGTCAGCGGTTTTCCGTCGCTCCAGGTTAGTCCGTCTTTGATCTTTAACGTATAAGTCAGGCCATCATCGCTGACTGTATAGCTTTCGGCCAGCTCCGGAATGACGTTGCCGTTCTCATCCTTGGTCATCAGGCTGGAAACGGTATGGGCCAGAATGTAGTTGTTGACAGTTTCCGTATTGAAGCCGGGATCCAGCGTCGTAATTTGTCCGCCGACTGCGACGACGATGGAATTTTGTTTTGTTTCCGGTGTTGGTGAAGAAGGGTCAGGCTTGGTAGAACAAGCGGTGTTCAGGACTAATAAGCCTGCGCAGAGAAGCATATTTAATTTTTTCATGGTTATTTTCCTTTCTTAAATGGGTTTTGGTAAAGAAGCAGAAACATCGTCGGTAGCGTTTCTTAGAATGTTGGGTTTCTGATTTCTGTTTATAAGTTGTTAAGTTTACAGGGGGAATCATCAACATCACTCCTTTCCAGAATCCTCAGGGAAAATAAAAATCGTCCCTAGCCTATGCTAGAGACGATGGATTCGCGGTGCCACTCTAATTGCCGGTCTATCCCGGCCTCCTCAAATCCTTAACGCGGATATGCGGACTTTCCTACTGAATTCAGAAAGTCATCTCCCAGATGCGTTTTCACCGGAACAAGTGCCGCTGACCTTTCACTCTGTGTCAGCTCGCTGATGGATTCTTCCGCTTACTTTTTCTGTTCATCGATTTTATGATTCTTAGTCTAAACGACAAATGAAAATCTGTCAATAACAAAATGAATCTGTTTTCAAAATATTAGAAATTATTTTCATCCAGAAAGAAAACAATAATTCAATCATGATTTTAAGCGGTAGCGTGGATCGCGTTTTCCTTGTGAATTAAATGAAAGAAAAAAATGAGGAATTTTTCATCCTCATCCTTTTGTCATTTCTGTTTTTGATCAGTTCACTTTTTCAACTTTGATCGTCGTAAATTCTGTATCACCAGTGACGCTCAATTCTCCGGTATATGTGACCTGAACCTGATCGCCGTCTTGGATTCCGTCCATTTTAAAGTTTTCATCAATCGGAAAAACATAGGCCTCTTTTCCATCATCCAGAATGAACATGACATTTTTAATATCGCTGATTTTTCCGGTGATGGTTTTTTCTTCCCCTTGCTTTGTCTCTGAAGTCGACGGAGATTCAGCAGCTCCGGGAGTAAGGCTCGGTGTTGGCTTGTCTTCCTTTGATTGACAAGCGGCTGTTCCCAACAGTAAACCTGCGGTTAAGATGATCATGACTATTTTTCTCATTACTTTATCCTCCATGCACCCTTTTAGGTGATTCCATAAGATTAGAAGGATTAGGGAATGAAAAAATTGAAGAGATTGGAAAATGTCATGAAGTTGTCATAGTTTTATTCGCTGTATTCGACAGGCTTCCAGCCTTTTTCCTCCATTAGTGTTTTTACCTCTGTCCAGGTCTTTCCGTTTATAACTAAACTCTTACCTGAATACCATTTATTATCATCTTGATTGTAAATAAGACTCGTATTCCAGTTTCCCCCTTGAATTGTGGAAGCATAGATAATCGTATTTTCTGGAACAGGATTGTTATAAGGGTTTTCCACATTTGGATCAGTCACATGTCTATAACAAATTTGTATTTTATAGTCACCTTTTGGCAAATTTGCTGCATTAACAATTCCATTATCCAAAGTCGGCCAAGAGCCTCCGTATATTTCATTTTTCATAAAATTTCGGATAGCGTCATTGTTCAAAACAGAATTTCCAGTTAACTCCCTAATAATATCACGATTAGTTTTCTTCTGTTCAGTCAAGAATTTCATGAATTCCAACATCGCGCTTTGAATACCTTTCGGCGTGTAATCAAGGTTTCCACTTGAAATGCTTCCATGTTTTGAGCATCTAATTAATGTCACAACGCCTTTAATTTCAATTGCGGTTAACTTTCCTCCCGACGCGCATTTCGGTGTGGAAATAAAATATTCATCATCTTTGTTCTTTAATAAATCCTCAATCGACACCGGCTCGCCTTTGATCTGGTAAGCATTGTACATTTCCATGACTTTCTGTCGGGTCTGCTGACACTGGACTTCAGCTGCCGTCGACGTAAAGCCTGTGAGTCTTGGGACCAATATGAGTAACAAAGCAACCAGTATCGCAACGACGACGATTAACTCGATTAATGTGAAACCGCGCTTCTTCTGTTTTCGCATAATTATACACTTCCCTCTTTGATAACCATTATATCATGCTTTAGCGATAGAGAACTAGTGAAACAATCGTAAGAAAAAAGCATTGACAGGCGAGATTAAGGCTTTACATCGGCAGTTTCTGTGACTATAATTAAGGGCGTAAAGGTAGAGAAAAGAAGAGTAGCTTCTCCATTTTCTGAATTAGAGAGCCTGGGCAGGTGAAAGCAGGACGGAAAACAGAAGCGAACATGGTCTTGGAACTGATTATCCGAACAGCGTAGGATAAGACGTGACTTCGCGTTAAGAAGCAAGCGCATATCGAGAAGATATGAAGTAAGGTGGTACCGCGCGAAATCAGCGTCCTTTCAAGGACGTTTTTTTATTATAAAAAAGGAGGAATTATCATGAGCGAAAAATATTACATTACAACGGCGATTGCCTATACGTCGGGCAAGCCGCACATCGGCAATACTTATGAAATTGTTCTCGCCGACAGTATCGCCCGGTATAAGAGAATGCTGGGATACGACGTTTTCTTTCAGACCGGAACGGATGAACACGGACAGAAGATCGAAGATAAAGCCAAAGCCGCAGGCGTAGCGCCGCAGCAGTTCGTCGATCAGGTCGCAGGGCAGATCAAGGAAATCTGGGATCTGATGAATACGTCCTATGATAAATTCATGCGGACAACCGATCCGGATCATGAGCGTCAGGTTCAGAAGATTTTTAAGAAGCTGTATGATCAGGGTGATATTTACAAATCAGAATACGAGGGCTGGTATTGCAAGCCTTGCGAATCATTCTTTACTGAAAGCCAGATCGTCGACGGGAAATGCCCGGATTGCGGCGCGCCAGTCGAAAAAGCGAAGGAAGAAGCTTATTTCTTCCGTATGAGCAAATATGCGGATCGCCTGCTGAAGCACATTGAAGAAAACCCGGAATTCATTCAGCCGGAATCCCGCAAGAACGAAATGATCAACAACTTCATCAAGCCGGGTTTACAGGATCTTTGCGTTTCCCGCACTTCCTTTACCTGGGGCGTACCGGTTGATTTTGATCCGAAGCATGTCGTGTATGTCTGGATCGACGCGCTGACCAACTACATCACCGGTCTGGGCTACGACTGCGACGGCAATCATGGCAAAAAGTTTAAGCACTACTGGCCGGCGGATGTCCATCTGATCGGTAAGGATATTCTGCGTTTCCACACGATCTACTGGCCGATTATGCTGATGGCGCTGGATCTGCCGCTGCCGAAGCAGGTGTTCGGTCATCCATGGCTGCTGGTGGGCGAGGGCAAGATGTCCAAGTCCAAGGGCAATGTAATTTATGCGGATGATCTGGTTCGTTACTTCGGCGTCGATGCCGTGCGCTACATCATGCTTCATGAAATGCCGTTTGCCCAGGATGGCACGGTCACCTATGAATTAATGATTGAGCGGATCAATTCCGATCTGGCGAATATCCTCGGCAATCTGGTCAACCGCACGCTGTCGATGACCAATAAGTATTTCGGCGGATTAGTCCATAACGCGAACGTCAGCGATCCGATTGATGACGAACTGATCGCCTTGGCTAAAGCAACGCCGGCGAATGTTCAGAAAAAGATGGACGAACTGCGGGTCGCAGACGCGATTGACGAAATTTTCGCTCTGCTGCGCCGAAGCAATAAATATATCGACGAAACGATGCCGTGGGCACTGGGCAAGGACGAAACGAAGAAAGACCGTCTGGCTACCGTTTTGTATAACCTGCTGGAAAGTATCCGGATAGCGGCGATTCTGCTGGAAAGTTATTTGCCGGAAACGTCGAAAGCCATTCTCGATCAGCTCAATACGCAGCAGCGCAGCTATGATTCCGTGCTGACTTTCGGGCAGCTGGAAGATGGTATTCATGTAACACCGAAGCCGCAGATTTTGTTTGCGCGGATCGATGAAAAGGAAATGCTGGAAAAGATCGAAGCGGAACAGCCGAAGAAGGCGCCGGTAAAACCAGCGGAGCCGGCGAAACCGCAGATCACGATCGATGACTTTGCAAAGATTGAAATGAAGGTCGGACAGGTTCTGTCCTGCGAAAAGCATCCGAAAGCGGACAAGCTGTTGGTGTCTCAGATTGATATCGGCGAAGAAAAGCCGCGGCAGATTGTCAGCGGCATCGCGGGCAGCTATAAGCCGGAACAGATGGTCGGCAAGAAAGTTGTCGTCATCACCAACTTAGCGCCGGCCAAGTTAAGAGGCGTCGAGTCGCAAGGCATGATTTTAGCCGGCATGGGCGAGAATCAGATCGAGGTGCTTTCCGTTGAAAAGCTGCCGGTCGGCAGCACGGTTCGCTAAGCCTCAGAAATTTCTGATTGAGAACAAAAAAGAAAGAAAACGCAGAATTAGAGGATTCTCTAACGCTGCGTTTTTTTGATGTTGATCGACGGTGCTCTCTTGGATTCTATTCCTTACTTAATGCTTTTGGCATCCATCTTTTTATATTGCGTGTAAGCCTGTTCGATGCGATCAAGCAGGGAATCCGTTGAATTGCTGAACCATCCTGTTGAATAAGCCTGATAGTTAAGGCGAAGCGTAGAATCGCCGTAGATTTCAAGATTCCAGGTCTGATTTCCATCGCTGAGAAGCAGCTTCCCTGTTCTTAAGGGAATATCATGAGCGGTTTTCTGTGAAAAGAAGAAAGTACGGGTAAAACGATCTTTGCCTTTGAGCTGTCAATGTGGTAAGCTATTAAAGCTAAAGACGCAAACCGTGCGCGGTTAAGCTTTATATCTTTGGTAGGTTGTGGGTTCTGTACGGTCGCCAAACTATAGCAGAACTCACTTTTTATCTAGTTTTTCTCGTATGCAGTCTTTTATAAATTCGTTCACATTAGCTGTATTTTGTAAAACCTCAATAATGTCTTGATCTTTGTTAATTGAAAGCCTGCATACTACACGCTTATAATGTTCTTTTTGGTATTGAGTAATATAAGCTCGCTGATCAAACTTCCCTTTTTTTTCTATTGTCTTCACCTCTTCCGTTTGATATAATAAGTGTAGCAAGGGAAACCTTGTAGGGCTTAGTCGCTTCTCGCCAGGTTAGCGGCTTTTTTTATATTCTAAGAATTTCGATGCGTCAGAGGCAAAAGAAAATGAAAATGATGAAACAAACTCAAATGCGTTGAGATGAGATCACGTTTATTGTATAATTAAC
>NZ_QRUP01000025.1:0-59728 GCF_003459085.1 Holdemania filiformis
GTTATTCGGATGATGGAAGAAAAGCGGATGGATTTTTTAAAGGACACCAGTTACGCAATTGCCAGGATGCGAATGAAGTACGACGAGATGGATGAGAAGACAGTGTATAAAAAAGGCATAAAAAAAGGGATGCGGAAAGGTGTAAAGAAAGGCGTGAAACAAGGGAAAATATCCTTGTTGAAGGAGTTACTGCGGCAGAAATGGGAATTAACGGAAAGCGATGAGAAAGAGTTGGATAGTTTAAACGAAGCGAAAGTGAATCAGATCGTCCAAGTTTTAAATAGAATAAATACCTCGGAAGATCTCCACGAGCAGCTTAAAAAGCTTTCTGATTCAAAGCATGAAGCTGAGAACATAATCCAGCTGTCCTATACTCATGACTAAGTGGATCTGGACTTCGGAGGATCGGATTCAGGATAACGTAAAGTTGGAAAAAGTTCGCTAGAGTCAAATCATGGAGATGAAAATGGAAAGGATGGAATCAGATGACGCGCAGGAGTCACAACTCACAGCTCACAATTCCAACTATGAAAAACCCCCTCGATCCGAAGATCAGAGGGGGTTGGAGAAACTGTTTTTAAGCTGCTTATAGTGGAATTTCAAGGATACTTTTCTAAAGACAGGTATTGTACGGCAGCCATTTTTGCAGCGTTTCCATGTCCTGACGGAACTGTTCCGGCTGATCCTCTTTGACAAATTCCAGAATCAGCGGGATTTCGCGGGGAATCAAAGTCAGCCAGTTTTTCCAGGCTGCTTCCTGGGCTGCGAGCGGCAGCCGGGTGTTGTCGGGTAACCAGCTGAACACATGGACGCGTGCCAGCCAGGGCCGGATTTCCTCCAATTCCCGGCTGTTTTCTTCCGCGGTGAGCTCTGGATTGGGCTGCCAGTAGGTCTTGCAATTGGAGCGGTTGACGGCCTTAAGCAGCTTCACGGCGGAAGCGCTGTTATCCGTCAGCGATTTGCGGTGATATTCAAACGCTACGTCAATTCCCACTTTCGCTGCCAGATCGCAGCATCGCTGTGTTTCCGCGACAGCTTTCTGAAAAAAGTCATCGTCAGCTTGCGCGGAAGCGGTGCGGCCGGCCCAGATCCGCACAAGCGGCGCTCCCAATTTGACGGCGGTCTCGAGATAAGCCTGGAAATTGGTATCCGGATCGAGACCTTGATTCAATTTGTAATAGCTGCCGTAAGAGAAAATCGCAAGTTGATTTAGCCGGCAGGCTTCCGCAGCCTGACCGACCTGATCCAACTGCTTTGGTTTGATATGGACGTCGCTGCCCCATTCGATACCGGTGCAGCCCGTTTCCCGGGCCAGCGCGATGATTTCATCGACGCTCAGCTGACGAAAGGTGACCGAGGTCAGTCCGACCGGTCTCATGCGTGCTTCTCCTGTTTACCATACCGCAGCGAGATGAGCTTGCGTTTTACCCGGCGGCGGAAACGATCCGCTTTTTTCCAGCGGGCAGTGCGCGCCGGTTTGCGGATATAGTCGAATTCGCCGATCCGTTCTGTATAAACTGAGCCGAATGAACGCTTGTAATCATACAAACCGTAATGTGGATCGGACTTTTCCGTCACGCCGGAGAATCCGCACATGTCATAGCGCAGGACGCCGTGATTTTTCATGTCTTCGATTGCGAACCGGTGCAGGTTATCCACCGCTTTGATAAAGTTGAAATCCTTGTGGTTATAGGTATAAAGATCCCAAGACTGCGTGCCTAAGCGCAGGAACAGGCCGGCGGCGATCGCTGGCTTTGCACCGTATCGCGCCTTTAATGCTGCGGCTTTTTCTTTTTCTTTCAGCTTGGACTGCAGCGCTTCAGGATCCTTGTTATATTTGCCGCTGTCAATTTCATGCTGGATGCCGCTGATCATTTGATCGAGGTCAATTTCGGTCACATACAAAGCGGCGTGATCACCAAAGGCGTCCAACAAGGCTTCAAAGAAGGACTGGGGATGCGGCTGAAAGCCCTGAATCTGGGATAGCTGCCGTTCAAATTCGCACAGCTGCGGCAAATCCGCTTTCGTACCCAGGCGGGTCGTCACGCCGATCACCGCATGCCGGCGCAGACTGTTCTGGCGCGGCTTGGAGAAATGCCTGACAATCTCCTCGATGGAAGGCGACAGGTCGATGATTAACGTGTACCGATTGACCCAGCTGCCGTTGTAGGCATAACCGTAACCCTTATGCACAAACCCCAGCGATGTCAGCAGCGCTGTCATGTCTTCGTGATTTTCGCCGCCTTCGATCGGATTGCCTTTGATATCCCGCTCCATGCGCAAGACGTTCGGATCGATCCGCAGAAAGTCAACTCCGGCGTTTTCCGCCAGCTGGATCAATCCCCGCAGGCCTTGTTCACACAGCTCGGGATCGTCATAATCCAGACAAGGTCCCCAGGGAACATAGAAATAGTGGATACCCAGCGACTTCCGCTCGAGGATCATCGCCGTGCCTTTCAGTTCATCGTGATCATAAAAACCAATGAAATGCGGCTGATCCTGTTTCTGCAGTGCTGCCCACATCGAGGTTTTCATGTAATGCCCATACGGATGTCCGCTGACAAACGTGTCCAGCTGAGCGGCCGGGATTTGTTTACAGATGATCAATGTGATTCCCTCCTTAACCATTGTCGGCGCAATTCCTTAACTTTCGGCAGAAGCTGAGTCCAGATTGGATATAGAACCGGCTTGCACGGGAGGCTGAATTCGCCGATATAAACGTCGATCTTCGGTGAAAACGACGATTTGAAGATGAATAATCCATCGTCCAGCGTGCCTTCTACCCCGCCGAAGTTAAACCGTGTGCAGCCTTGTTCAAAAGCCCATTGAATCCCGCGGCAGCGCAGGGCATACGCGGCCAGGTAGCGGCGGTATTTCTCGTTTAAGCCGGAGTACAACAGCTCGCAGGTCGTGCCGTCATGAACTAACAACAGCGCGCTGACCAGAATATCGCGGCCGTCTTCCTGGGCCTGCTGGCGCAGCCTGGCTTTTTCTTCGTCAAGGTCCGCGATTTGTTTTTCCAGCTGTTTGCGCTTTTTGTTTGCTTTTTCATCCAGCTCGTTTAGATGCTTGCGAAAACCTTCCTGTTTTTCCTCGATGAGCGCCAGCGCATGATCGCAATCCAGATGAGCGGCGAGGATGCAGGACTGATCGCCGAAGTTTTCCATGATCGTCCGGAAGTAATCTTCGTTGCGCAGATGGATATTTTTACGCTGTTCCGTATATTTGATCATTTCGGCTAATTCGTGGACATGCTCAATCCCCCAGACCTCAATCTGAATCCCCTTCGCAAAGCTGTTGTGGATTTTTTCGCGGGTCTTTTTCGGAAAGAGCGCTTCCCAGTTTTCCTGACGAGGGAAACACAGCTGAAACCGCGGCTGCACGGTTTCGCTGATCAGCTTCGTATAACCCGCAAAGTGCGCTTTAGCCTTCGCCAACTGTTCCGGAATCGGACTGCGGGCGTTCCAGGCCGCTTCTTTCTGATCTAACTCAAAGCTGCCGATCATGAGATACGGATCGAATTTACATTCCACCGCGCCCTGTTTCGCGCAGAAACGCCGGATTGCGGATAAGAAAAATTCAACCTGTTCGGAATCGTCATAGTCCATGATCGGTCCGCGGGGGATATAAGCCAGCTTCATGCCCATCGGCAGTTTGCGGAACAGGATCATCGCCGCTCCGCACAGCTGTCCATCCCGGGTCATGCCGACAAATTTTGAAGTCCATTCCTTTTTAACATGAGCCCAGGCTTCCGTCTGATATATATTATTACAGCGGCTGGCACGGGTAAATTCGTCCAGCTGCTTTCCTGTGATCGATTCACAAAATTGCAAATTCATAATGCTTCGCCTCCGATATTTCATTATAGCATACCCGCCCTTAACTTTCTCCAATCGTTTTGGAATCTGAGGCAGGAATCCAATCCAGAGAGGGGAAGAAAAACGGAGAAAAGGCGCGCTTCGGCCGTTCATTTTTTGACATTTTTGGTTAAAAAAGGGTTGCGGTTTTTAAGGAACAATGGTAATATATTAAAGCACCGGACGCTTAGCTCAGTTGGGAGAGCACTTCCTTGACGTGGAAGGGGTCAGGGGTTCGAGTCCCTTAGCGTCCACCATGATTTATAAGTAAAAGTTGTCGTCAAGGCAGCTTTTTTGTTTTTCTTTCCCGTTCTCCGCTTGTGGAAATCCGATGTTGATCAGCGCTGTGAACGGCATGGAGGATCATGAAGAATTGAAGATCTGAGATCTTAAAAATGTTGTTTTTAATGAACATACTTGTGATACAATACACATATAGATTGACTGACAGTCGAGAAACAGGATGATCATTCTGCATAGATTCGGCTGATTGTGGGGGAACTATGGCATACAAGATTGGAGAAGTTGCGAAACTATTAGGAATTTCTTCTGAAACCGTCCGTTATTATGAACGGGAAGGCGTGATTCAATCACAGAAAATTGATCAGGAAAGCGGCTATCGTTACTATGAAGCGCTGGATATCAACGCCTTAATGCGGGTCAGAATGTACCGCAATTACGGTTTTACGTTACAGGAAGCAAAGGAAATGTTAAATACCTGCACGCTGGAAGAGATCGCGGAGCGGCTGGCGGAGAAGAAGACGGAGCTGCAGGCGGCGGTGGCTTGGAATGAACGGCTGCTGGCGTGTGCCGACCGGATGATCGAAATTCATCGTTCCGCGGCGGAAATGCTCTGGAAGTGCCGGATCGAAGAGAGTCCCGCGATGTTTCGTTTTTGTTATCAGATCCAGGATCAGCTGATCGACGATCCTGAAATTCAGAAACGCGTCCAGGCGTGGACGGTAAAGATGCCGGTTGTGATGCCGACGCCTTTTTTTGCGAAAGACGATATCCTGGCTGGAAATAAGAATTTTGCGTTAGGATTGTGCGTGATGACGGAAGACGCTGATTTTCTGCGGATCGATCCTCAAGCCCGGGGAATGGAATACGTTCCTTCTCAGCTTTGTGTCCACACGGCCATTTCTGCGCAGGCTGGCGAACTGCTGCACTGCGGCTTATTTCAACATGTCCTGCACTACATGGAAGCGCATCAGCTGGAATTAGCCGGCGACGCGATTGGGCGCACGGTTTCAACGCTTCACCGGAGTACGACGCAGGAGCGGTTTCATCAGGTCTGGCTGCCTTTTAAAAACAAAAAGACTGGATTTCAATAGATTGGGATTGACTCTAAAGCCCCTTTAACGTGTACTCTGATAACAGGGAAAGATAACGCTTTCACACAGGGAGGGTAAGATGAAAAAATCAAATCTTAAGAGAATCGTTGTTTTGTTTCTAAGCGTGCTGCTGGCAGTTGGACTGACCGGCTGCACAGCGGCACCGAGCAATAATCCGAAGGGAACAGCTGCCGGCTATACGTCCGGCACCTACACAGGGACAGGCGCGGGACGCAATGGCGAGTTGAAAGTTGAGGTCACGTTCACCGCTGATGAAATTACCAAGGTTGAAGTCGTTGAGCATTCGGAAACCGAAGGAATTTCCGACTTGCCGCTGCAGCGGATTCCGGAAGAGATCGTGAAGAATCAGTCGCTGGCAGTCGATGCCGTCGCGACGGCAACCTTGACCAGCAATGCGATCATCGAAGCAGTCGCTGATGCGGTTACCCAGGCCGGCGGCGATGCGGAAGCATTGAAAAATGTGAAGATAGAAAAGGAAACTGCCGGAGATTTAGTCCAGCGGGAAGCGGACGTCATCGTTTTAGGCGGCGGCGGAGCCGGCGTTGCGGCTGCGTATGCGGCGGCGGAGAACGGGGCTTCGGTCATCGTGGTGGAGAAAACGGCAGCTCTGGGCGGCAATACGATGCGTTCCGGCGGCTATTTCAACGCGGTTGTTCCTGAAAATCAACAGAGCCAGGTCATGACGGCCGGGCAGCTGAAATCGGTCGAGGAATACTGCACAATGGAGCCGAAGGACGAAACCATGAAGAGCTGGCAGGAACAGCTGACAGCTGAATTTGACGCGTATAAGAAGTCTGGCGCGGAACATTTATTTGATTCCGTTTATTTACACATGCTTCAGACCTATGTCGACGGCGATTATGTCGGTAATCCGGCCTTGATTCAGTCGATGTGCGAAAAAGCGCCGCAGACTTATGCCTGGATGCAGGATATGGGTTTCGACTGGAAAGAGAAGTCGATTGTCATCGTCGGTTCGTTATGGCCGCGCGCGAATATGTCGCAAACGTATAAGAGCGGCATCGGCTTTATTGAAGTGCTGAAAAACGACGCGGATAAGAAAGCCTTTCCGATCGAATATGATCTGGAAGTCAAGGCTGAGGAATTCATTGTGGAAGACGGTCGGGTAACCGGAGTCCGTGCGGTGGCCGCCAATGGGACGCCGTATGAATACAAAGCCGGAAAAGGCGTTGTCCTGGCAACCGGCGGATTTGGCGCCAATGTGGAAATGCGCGTCAAGTATAACAGCATCTGGGCTGATTTAGGGCCGACGGTTCCGACGACCAACAGTCCGGCGATCACAGGCGACGGGATTCTTATGGCGCAGGAAGTCGGCGCCAACCTGGTCGGCATGGATAAGATCCAGCTTTTAATCGCTGATCCGAAAACGGGTGAGACTTCGACCAATGTCGGCGATACGACAAGTATGTATGTCAATCAGGAAGGTCACCGGTTTGTTAACGAATCAGAACGCCGTGATGTTTTATGCGCCGCGACTTTGGAACAGACCAATGGAATGATGTATATTATCAGCAGCTATCAGAACAGCCGCTTAGATGAGAATTATGTGAATACCTACGGCATTCATGTCGATGATTTAGTCGAACGCGGAGCGGTGTATAAGGCGGATACGATTGAAGAACTGGCGGAACAGGTCGGTATGGATCCGGCCACTCTGCGGAAAACCGTCGATGATTACAATGCTGCGATTGACGCGGGTTATGATGAACTGACGGGTCGGACGGTTTTCAATGAAACCGCAAAAATTGAGGATCATGGACCGTATTTCGCCAATCCGCGGACGCCGGCCGTCCACCACACGATGGGCGGGGTGGAAGTTGACGTCTACGCTCATGTTTTAGACGCTAGCGGAAACCGGATTCCCGGCTTATATGCGGCGGGTGAAGTGACCGGCGGATTCCATGGCGGCAATCGTTTGGGCGGCAATGCAATCTCCGAAGCGATCACGACCGGCCGGCTGGCAGGCAACAGCGTCATTTCTGATCAATAAGCAGATTTTCTTCTAATCCAAGCTTGAGTGCATCAGAACAGGCTGGCTGAGGAATAAAACCAGAATAACCGAAACAAAGGGCGTGTTGCTGCAACGCGCTCTTTTATCTTTAATGTCTTACCGCTTCTCGATGCCGGAGGATTGAAATGGTTATATATAGTGATAAAAGTACGTCCATGGCGCTTTTGGTAGAGCGCGGATTCAGTTTAGCGAAGACCTTGGCTTCTAGATTTGATCAACGAGACTGGGCTGGAATTGAAATCAAAACGAATTTCAGTGGTTGGATAGCTTCCAGACTCAATAAGGAAATAATCATTGAAGGAAAACCTATAGAAAGACAAAAGAAGAGTAAAGTCAAAAATTTGTGGGGAAAGTCATAAATTCAAAACTTGTGTAAAGTTTATCAATGCTACAATTCAACTATCAGGAGGAATTGAAATGAAGAAATTTTGGATTACTGGTTTATCCCTGCTGCTGGCGCTGAGCTTTACGGCCTGCGCTAAAAATCCGCAGACCTCGCCCGCACCCTCACAACAACCTGAGGAAGGACCGAAGGAAGAAACGACAACGACGGTTGTCATCGGCGCCGGGGGCGCCGGCATGATGACGGCGATCGAACTCAAGAATAACGGCCAGGACGTTATCCTGTTGGAAAAACAAGCTATGCCGGGAGGCGCCACACTGCTGGCGGCGACTTATTTTGTCGCCGTCGATACGGAAATGCAGAAGGAAGCTGGCATGGGACTGACAATCGACGATTACATCGCGAAGCAGACGGCTTCCAATCCTGATTTTAACGCGGATAATTTACGCCGGTTGTTGGAAAATAGTCAGGACAGCATCGATTGGCTGAATGAGCGCGGGGCGAATCTGACCCGTCCGATGTCCAACTATCAAATCGGAATCGGCGATGGCAGCTCGCTGGGCGTCACGCTGGTTAAAATCTTAAAGGCAGAATGCGAAAAAGCCGGCGTGGATCTGCGCACGGAAACAAAGGTTACAGAAATCCTGATGGATCAGGGAAAAGCGATAGGTGTGAAAGCCAACGGACCCGAGGGTGAGTTGATTATCCATGCCGATCAGGTCGTCATCGCAACCGGCGGGTATGCCGCCAATCAACAGCTGGTGAAGGAATATGCACCGGAATGGGCGGGAACGCCGTTTACAACGGCGGCCGGCAGCACCGGCGACGGTCATCAGCTGGCGAAAGCTGCGGGCGCCAATCTGACCAATATGGATGTTGTGCGGATGAATCCAGCTGTTTATACCGATGAAAACGGAAGCAGCTACAGTTTGAGCGTAGCCCGCGCCGAAGGGGGAATTCTCGTGAATCTGCAGGGTGAACGTTTCTGCAACGATTACTATCCGGATTATACTCAGCTCTCCCGCTGGATGCTGGAACAGGAAGGGGATACTACTTATATCGTATTTGACCAGAAATCGGTGGATACTTCAACCCGGCTCGCTGATTTCAAAGACCGCGGTTTCTTCCTGGAAGCGCAGACACTGGAAGAATTGGCAGCTTTGATGGAAGTACCTGCGGAAAACCTGACGGCCACGGTGGAAAAATACCGCGGTTATGTCGACAAGGGCGAAGACGCAGAATTTGGCCGGACTAACAACATGAACACCCGTCTGGATCAGGCGCCGTATTACGCAGTGAAAGTGAAGCCGGGCATCCAGGTTACGCTGGGCGGGATCCAGGTCAATGAAACAATGCAGGTTCTGAATCCGGAAGGCCAGACGATCGAAGGTTTATATGCCTTGGGTGAATGTGCGGACGACGGTTTGTTCGGCGGCGCTCCGACCAATATTGACATTACGTTCGGCCGTTTGCTTGCCCAGCATTTAATGAGTAAATAACTCGCGTCTTTATACTGAAGCAAACTTGGAAAACAAGCGGAAAATAAAAAATATGGAAAAGAAGTCGGTTAACGCTGACTTCTTTCGTGTTGAATCCAATGCGCGGTTAAAGTGAAAATTATGATATGATGAAGCAGGGAGGGATACGACGTGGAAGTTTATAATAAAGAAATATTCTGCCGGACGATGATTGTTAACGAAGCTCTGTTTGGGCAGACGGAAGACCAGTTGCGAATGATGATGAATGAAGTTGACACGGAGTTGAACTTTGATTTTCATAATTTTTATCTGTGCCTGACAGGCCTGCCGAAGAAATATTATACCTCTGACTTGAAGTTGAACCGACAGGATTTCGTGCGGATTTTTGAAGCGTTCATCCTCCGGATTCAAGCGCAGGCTCGGCAAGCCGCAGTGGAAATGATGCATGCGGTAATCAATTATGACGGCTCCAAGCAAATCGTGTTTCTGATTAAAAAAGGGGCGAAAACAGAATCAGAAATTCTGATGTTTGCCCGTCAGATTATGGAAACGCTGGAAGCGGAATATCAGAAAGATGAACGCTACCGACAATCCTCGCTCGCGAATTTTACCGTGCTCTCCGAGCTGATTTCCGATTATTCCACGTTGGCTGCCGCGTTTGAAAAGCTGCGGAAACTGAGCCGGCTGGCTTATTTTGACATGCGTCCGGTGGTTATCTGCAGTCAGGATATCCCGCAGGGAAAAGGCGACTGGAACCGGATCCGGGAACTGTTGGAACAGATAGAGCTTTTGCTTTTTGATAAGAATGTCCGCAAGCTGGAGCTGGCTGTTCATGAACTTTTCATTAAAGAAGTGAAGCCCAGCTTTAATTTTGATCTGGGCTACGCGGTGATCAACGATCTGAACCGTCTGACTATGAAGCTGAAAGACCAGCTCAATTTAACGCAGTCTTCTGCTTCGCTGCTTTTCCATCTGGACCGCTATTTCAGCGTTGAGGAAACGGAAAAAGCGGTGCTTGAGCGGCTGCGTCAGATTCATCAGGAAGCGGCGGCGGATTATCAGCGCATGAGCCCGGTTACTCAGCAGGCAATCGCCTGGATAAAACAAAACTATACGGAGGAAATCGGACTGCAGGAAACCGCGGATTATTTAGGGATGGCGCCCGCTTATGTCAGCCGGACGTTCAGCCGGGATTTAAAGATTTCATTGAGCGCTTATATTACCCGCCTGCGGATCGAAAGGGCCAAGCTTCTGTTAATGGAAACGAATATGAGAATTGCGGAGATCGCTGTCAGCGTTGGCATTGTCAACCGCGATTACTTCAGCGTGCTGTTTAAGAAAAATACAGGCATGCGTCCGCAGGCATATCGCGATTGTTACCGACAGTAGAACTGCCGGCCAGTCTAGGCCATACTCGATCAAAGCTCATCCCCCCTGCAGGAGCTCAGCCAGCCGTTGAAGACATTGACCTTTCTTTGCATAGCTGCGTTTTTCATCATAATAATCAATTAAAAGCGTCAGATAGAACCGTTTCTGATGCTGATCCAGTTTTTTCTGACCCTGTTTTAACAGGTTGATCAGCAGCTTATCCCGCCGCGGATCCTGATCGGCAACGGCCTTCATGACTTTCATTAGATCAGAAATCGGTTCAGAATAGGATTTATCTGCCGGGATCTGATTTTTCATCAGCACAATTTCGCCCTTTTTATATTTCAGAAGACACCGCAGAAAATCCAGCTCTTCGCTGGGATGGGAAATATCGCCGAAGCGCTCGAGAACGGCTTCGGCTTGTTCATAGCGTCCATGATTTATGCAGCAATAACCCAGCTTACAGAGAATGACAGACCGCGTTCCGGACATCAGGTTCAAGGTTTTGCTTTCCAGCATCGACGTCAGGATTGCCGCCGGCCGGTCATATTCCTGCATCGCCAGGATCGCCGCGTACTGGATATGACAATAGATCAGAAAGGGATAGCAGTTTGCCTGATTGAACATGCGCGAAGCGTTGGCGCAATGTTCACTGGCAAGCAGGCTTTTTCCTTTCTTAAAATAAAGAAGGGAAGCATAATAATGACCCAGCGCATTGAACAGAGGTTCTGAATTGATTTTCAGACAGCGGTGTAAATGAATTTCCGCTTCGATCAAATCCTGACTCAGATCGCTGATGCCGCAGGCAAGTTCAAACAGCGCGGCCTGTGTATCGCTAAAGCTTTCCCGTATACTGGTCAACAGGCGTTTTTGTTGAGAAAATCCGCGCTGTTTTTTTATCATGATGGCATAGACAAAAAAGGCCAGATGATAATCAAGGGCCAGGGGCGAAGCGACATATCGTTTGCGCAGACGTTGTAAATTCAACGCCTGTTCCCGTGCGGCATCCAAGTCGGAAAGCAGCGCGGTGCGGATGAACTGATCCAGCTTTTGACGAGCCGGGAGCAGCCAATTTTGATCGATGGTGTAGTCGAGATCCAGCGCTTTAGCCAATTGACGCAGAATCTGTGGGTCAGGCTGGGCCTTTCCTGTTTCAATCTGACTGAGATAACTGGCTGAGATGTGGCATTGAAAGGCCAGATCCGTCAGTTTCCGCGATTGATCCATCCGGCTAATTCGAATAAGAATTCCGGGAATTTTCATCATCATTCAACTCTCTTTCCTGTAAAAAAACTTTTAACCATGATCTTCAGCGCGATTTTTAACGGTTGTTTAATGAACGGACAATCGTTGCGGTTTATCCGCAATCCCGTATAATGAAATCGGCGGCCGGCGGGAAATGAAAATGGAAAGAGAAAAGACCGGATTCCGGTTAAAATCCGGTCACAACAGAGTTGACAAAACGAGGTTCAGCTTATTGTTTCTTGTTTTCGTAAGCTTCGTAAACTGCCAGCTTTTCCTTTGTGGCAGCGATGACTTCCGTCAGGTTTTCAAGGATGGTCTGTTCACGGAATAGCAGTTCCGTCATTTCCAGCTGATCTTCCTCGCCGTAACCGCCATATTTTAAATCATTGGTCAGATTTTCAATCGACCGTTCTTTCTTTCCGACTTGTTTCGAGATCAGGCTCAGAAAATCGGCGAGATCAGCGCTGGTAAAATCGCCGATGCCGACGATTTCATTGAGCAGCGTGTAAGCTTCTTCAGGATTGGTTGCCGCGGTGACTAACATATTTTATCTCCTTTGTTTAACGACTTAAATTGAAGAAATTTAAGTATAAAGCAAATATTGCTTCTTGTTTTATTATAATCATTTTTGCATCCGGTTACAATATAATCAAATCATGAACGACGATTTTATGAGGTAATTATGAGCAAAGAGAAGAAAGATCACGTCGATTATTGTCTTCTGGGTCAGCGCGTGCGGCGCGCTCGGATGAAGTTAAATCTGACTCAGGAGGTGCTGGCTGAAAAAGTCGGCGTATCCATTCCTACGATCAGTCATATTGAAACCGGAACGAATAAGGTTAGCCTGGAGTTGTTTGTCAGCATTGCCAACGCGCTGAACGTGACGCCGGATGAGCTGATTATGGACAGTGTGCCGAAGCTGACAGCTTTTTATATGAAAGACATTCAGGAAGAGCTGAAAGACTGTTCCCCCGCTGAATATAAAATTTTGACAGAAACGCTGGCAAGCATGAAAGCGGCGCTGCGGCGGTATCCGCGAAGGAATGAGGATGAATAACTCCCCGATAATGCAATCCAGTTTATTTATAAACGGCCGGCTTTACCGCAAAGCCGGTTTTGTCTGTTGTGATGGGGAGGGAGAACGAATCGTCGCTGATCCGGGACATAGAATGATCAACGGATGAACTAAAGTAAAATGGATCCGGAATCACTTCTTTATTTTATCAGTCATCCTGACGTTCAAACAGTTAAACCGACATTCGAAGACTGGCGCAAAGCTGAACCTCCGTGATTTGAAATAAACGAATTTTATATTCAGCCTGCCAGAAAATCAGAAAGTACGGATAATCCTGGAAATAGTCAGAAAGATTTATCCGAACATGAGATAGTTAAACAAAAAAACAAATTCTATCTTTTCCACCTTAAATTAGTATATAAAACGATAAAATAGGAATATTTTCAGGAAATTGAATTGTATTTTTTTATTTATAATTTATAATTAATGAGATTAATAAAACTACAACCATCTGAACTTAAAAAAAAGCTGAAATAACCTCGGGTGCCTGTCAAATAAATGAGGAGAAAATAAATGAAATCTTACTTTGCTTCCAAAAAAGCAACTGCGGCGGGTACCCTTATTATCTGCGTCATCTCAATTATCTTTACACTCAGCAGTATTTATTCGATTCGAAATATGGAAATTGCGGCGTCACGGATTTACGAACACCCTTACACCGTTTCCAATTCTTCCCGCGAAATGCGCTCTCGGCTTTTGGATATGAAACAATTTATCAGTATTTTCTTAACGGACAGCTTTCATTCCGTAGAGGAAACCGAGGCTTTACTGGAAGCGCGCTATGCGCTGCAGCAGGAGTCTTTGGACAAAATCACGGAGAAATATCTTGGCCCTGCCGACGATACGAAAAAGCTGCAGGAGAAAATGGATGAGCTGATCGCAGAGCAGAGTCAGCTGCTTTATTCAGTTCCCGATTATTCGGAAGCAGAGATTAACGATTATTTGAATGAATATATTTATCCGATCTATGATGAAGTCAGCGAAACCTTGACAACGATTATCACCTTTGCCAATCAGAAAGTTTTAGCTCTGGAAAAAGAGATGAAATACACGAGCGTTCTGGCGATATCGACGGCGGTTCTGCTTTCTTTGTTTATCATTATCCTAAGTATCCAGAACAGCCGGCACATGGAACGCAGGCGTGTGCATGACGTGGCGGATCGCGAGAAAATGTTTGATTTGTTGTCCAATAATGTCGACGACGTCTTCTTTATCTATAATTTAAAAGAGAAATGGATGGAATATATCAGCCCTAACTGCGAACGGATTCTGGGCTTGAACGAGGATCAGCTGCAACAATACGATGCTTTTACAGCCACGCTGTCAGAAAATGATCAGGCGGCGCTTTATCAGCTTTTCCATTCCGGGATTCTGCGCAGTCAGGCTGAAATCAGTTTAAAGATGGAAGGTCAGGGAATTCGGGATAAATGGCTGTTGTTAAAAGCCTATCCGATTCTGGTTAACGATCAGGTTGTGCGGTATATCATCAGTATCGGGGATCAGACCGACGCGCTCTTAGCTCAGCAGAATCTGCGCGACGCCCTGACGCTGGCCCAGAAAGCCAATGACGCGAAGAAGGATTTCCTTTCCCGGATGAGCCATGAAATCCGCACGCCGATGAATGCGATTATCGGCATGGCGACGATTGCGGCGGCGAATATCCACGATCAAAACCGGGTTGAAGATTGTCTGGCCAAAATTGGCTTCTCATCCAAACATTTATTATCATTGATCAACGATGTGCTCGATATGTCAAAGATCGAAGAAGGAAAGCTGACCATGAGTCATGAGCCATTCGAGTTCCGTCAGCTGATTCAGTCGATTACTTCCATTATTGATTCCCAAGCCCGCTCGCGTAATCAGAATTTTGAGGCCACCGTCGTCGATTTCACGGAGGAAATGGTCGTGGGCGACGCTATGCGTGTGAATCAGATTCTGTTGAATCTTTTGTCGAACGCCGTCAAGTTTACTCCTGAGAATGGAAAAATTCGGTTGGAAGTGCGCCAGATCGGGATCCGCAACAATCAGGTGCGGATACGCTTTACGGTCAGTGATACAGGAATCGGCATGAATGAAAACTTTCTGCAAAGGTTATACATGCCGTTTGAACAAGCTGACAGTATGATTTCACAGCGGTTTGGGGGAACGGGACTGGGGATGTCGATTACCAAAAACCTCGTCTCGCTTTTAGGCGGAACGATCCAGGTTTTCAGCAAAGAAAATGAAGGAACGACATTTATTGTAGAATTATCTTTTGAACGAATGGACGCCCCCGCGCTGACTTCGACGGTGGAAAGATTAAATCAGCTGAATGTTCTGGTTGTGGATGACGATCAGGATACCTGTATCCACACTTCGCTTTTACTGGAACGCATGGGGATTCTGGCGAAATGGGTATTAAAGGGTGAAGAAGCGGTAAAGATCATTATTGACGCGCATGGAAGCGACAACGAATATGATGTTTGCTTTATTGATTGGCAGATGCCGGATATGGACGGTATTGAGACTGCCCGCAGGATCCGGAAATATGTCGGCGCGGACACGCTGATCATTATTATCTCGGCGTATGACTGGACTCCGATTGAACAAGCGGCCCGGGAAGCGGGCGTCAATGCTTTTATTTCCAAGCCGATGTTTGCTTCCACGATCTACAATACATTGATGACGGTAACCCGCAGACCGACTTATGAGAAACCGGAAGAAAAAGAAACGGTGAAGCCGCGGGAACTGGCGGGAAAAAGAGTGTTGTTAGTGGAAGACAATGAATTGAATATGGAAATCGCGACTGAAATTTTGAAAATGGCGGACGTCAAGGTGGAATGCGTTAATAACGGCCGGGAGGCAGTGGATCAAGTGCTGAATTCCGAAGCGGGTTATTATGACCTGGTGCTGATGGATATTCAGATGCCGATAATGAACGGCTATGAAGCAACGCAGGCTATTCGTAATTCCAATCATCCCAACGCGAAGTCGCTTCCAATTCTGGCGATGACGGCCAATGCGTTTGTCGAGGATATAGCGCTGGCGAAGGAAGCGGGAATGAACGCACATATTGCCAAGCCGATTGACGTCAGTCAGCTGTATACAACGCTTACCCAGATTCTCCAGGAGACGCCGGACGGGGATTCCGATAACGGGGTGTTGGAGAATTAAAGCTTATTGAATCCACTGATGATTTGCGGAATAACATTCCGGCAGAAGCTTCAGTACAGAAAAAGTGAAATCGGGGAATAAAAAAAGCTGGCAGTCAGGCCCTGAAGGTCCTGAATTGACCAGCTTTTTATCTTTTCCCGGAAGCGGAAACTCACTGTGAATTTTCTAAGAGCGGCGTCCAGGCGGAAATCAGTACGTTGATCAAGCGCGGGAACGGATCAGGTTTAGAATCCAGACTAAGCCGACGCCCCATAAGATATGACCCAGACCGGCGATCCCGGCGATCATGGCGCCGACTTCCATGCCCTGGACTTCCATCCAGCCATGGACCAGGAATAAGGCGACGGTCCAGATCAAACCAACATTATAGACTAGATAAGCCTTGCGGAAAGAGCCGGTTTCGGCAAAATCAATGAATTTGCTTAACAGGGCGACGATTAAGAAAAACAAGGTGCCTAATAAAAACAGATGACCATGGGCCAGCGACAAATAGGTCCGGCTTGTATAATTGAGCATCCGCGTGACTTCACGGAAGAAAACGCCGGCGGCCATGGCGCCCAGGGCGTAGACAAAAGCAGTGTTGATTAATTTTTTCATGGATAAATTACCTCTCTTTTCTATTGAATTTCATCGTTGTTCAATGGGGTTAAGACATTTTCCAGCCAGCGCCGCAGTGATTCATAGCGATAACCGCGGTTTTCCAGGCAGCCCAGCAGGCTGTAAAACAGGAAGGCGGCGCGTTCGTCCAGCTGATCGTCCGTCTCGTCAGGGAAACTGGTCTTCAGGGCCAATGCCAGCTGATGCGTCAGATGCTTCTGAGCGTGCAGTTCACGGCTTTTCGCTTCTTCCAACGCCGCGGGCGACAGGCCGGACGCGGCATGCAGAAACTCGGATGAGAATTCATCGACGCTTTCTTTCATGACGGCGTAAAGCCAGTCCAATTTGACTAAGACGTCGCCTTCGGGAAACGACTTCTGATGAAAACAGTTCTGCCAGAACTGTTGGACGACGTCCAGAACCAGACTGTCCTTGGTCGGGTAATAGTTATACAACGTACCTAAGGCGATGTTGCATTCGCGGGCTAAATCACGCAGCTTGAGTCCGCTTAAGCCGCCGGTGCGCGACAGCTCGATCGCTTTTTCAATCAAGGTCTGTCTTAGATTAGGCAAAAGTTTAGGCAAAGTCTCACTCCTCTCAAGATATGAACTGTGTTCATTATAAGAAGAAGAATCATGAAAGTCAACGCAGACGCTCAAAATGAATGAAAAAGAATAAACAGGAAATGATCGCAAAAGGTGTTGACAGAAACAGCTTCTGAATCTATAATGAACAACGTTCATAAAGGAGGAAAATTTATGCAAGCAATTGTAGAAACTGTGTTTGATATTGTTTATCTTTGTACGGTGATCACGCTCGGGCTGATCATGATCCGCCAGGGCCGCGGTCATCGTCAGTATGTCCTGTTCGGCATCATGGCGGTGACGCTGGGCGCGGGCGATGCGTTCCATCTTGTGCCGCGGGCCATCGCGCTGTGCACGACGGGTTTGGAAAATTATACGTTCGCGCTGGGGGTCGGAAAATTCATCACCTCGATCACGATGACAATTTTCTATGTTTTATTATATTATGTCTGGCGTCAGCGTTATCAGGTATCCGGAAAGCAGGGCGTGACGATCACCATCTATCTGTTGGCGGCGCTGCGGATCGCGCTGTGCCTGTTCCCGCAGAACGGCTGGACCAGCGCCAACGCTCCGCTATCCTGGGGGATTTACCGCAATCTTCCGTTTGCCCTGCTGGGAATCTTGATCATCGTGTTGTTTTATCAAAGCACGAAGCAGCATCAGGACGCGGCTTTCCGTTTCATGAGCCTGACGATTCTTCTCAGCTTTGGCTTCTACATTCCGGTCGTCTTGTGGGCGGATACGATTCCGCTGATCGGCATGTTGATGATTCCGAAGACCTGCGCTTATGTCTGGACGGTCTGGATCGGATATTCCGCGATGCGCAAAGAACTTCAAGCAAAATAAAGATAGATGTGCCAAACAACGCAAACAGCCGCAGCCTGAAGAAATCCAGGCGCGGCTGTTTTGACTTTATTCAGATTATAATAAGATCTGCGAGGTCACGGTTTCATGTTTGGCGGAGAGGATTATTGAAAATCAGCGAGATGTTCCTTCAGCCAGACGGCGACGCCGTCTTCCTCATTGCTCAGCGTCCGCTGATCAGCCGCTGCAGAAATTTCCGGGACGGCGTTGGCCATCGCGACGCCGCAGCCTGCTTCCTGAAGCATTTCCAGATCGTTGTAATCATCCCCAAAAGCGACAACCTGACTTAAATCCAGCCCCAGATGATCGCAGAAGGCCTGCAGCGCGGTGCCCTTGTTGACCTGTTCGGCAGTGACGACAAAAATATCCAGGTTCTCGCTTAAGGGAACGGCCTTCATCCCATAGCTGGAAAAATCAATCGCTTCCACCGCCGCGTGGTTGGGCGTCACGACGAAAATCTTCTGAATTTCATGCGTCTCAAAATGATCGAGATCCAGCCGCAGTGATTCCCCCTTGTTGATAAAATACTCGTTAGTTGTATAGCCCTTGGTTGGGTAAAACAAGGTGAGCTGCACCGGCTCGATTTTTCGAACGGTCTGGATCAGATCGATCACTTTCTGACTGTCGATTTCCGTGCGGTGGATGACCTGCCCTTGATGATAGATGATCGAACCATTGGTGCAGATCATGGAACGCGCGTGGATGAGATCGGCATAGCGCTGCGTCCGTGTGATTGCCCGGCCGGTTGCCACGACAATTTCCGTTTTTGGCGGCAGCTGAGCGAAGACTTCTATCGTTTCCCGGGACAACGACTTATCTTCATGCAGCAGCGTCTGATCGAGGTCGACGACGACACATTTGTATTTCATTGGAACATTCCCCCCTTTGTAGTCATTAAGTATAGCATTTCAAAGGAACGCGAACAAGCCGGAGCGGATCGAAGCAATCATGGTATAATGGAGAAAAGATCCAGGAACAGGAGGATGCGGTCATGATTCAAATCCGTGAGGCAAAAGCGGAAGATCAAAACGAGGTGGCCCGGCTGATTGAACAGCTGGAGGAAGCGCCGGTCCATCGGGAAGCCTTGAACGCCGTTTATCAAGAAAATTTAAACAATCCCCAGATCGTCTATCAAATTGCGCTGTCAGAAGGAAAGATCTGCGGGTTTGTCAGCGTGCATATTCAAAAGCTGCTTCATCACACCGCGCCGATTGCTGAGATTCAGGAACTGGTTGTCGATGAAAAATGCCGCGGTCAGGGCGTGGGAAAGCTGTTATTTGGGAAAGCGAAAGAAATTGCGGCTTACGCCGGCTGTCCGCAGCTGGAATGTGCGTGCAATCAACGCCGGACTGCCAGCCATGCCTTTTATAAAAAGCAGGGAATGACATGCCGGCATTTCAAGTTTACGCTGCCGCTTCATTCTGAAACAGAAGAATGAAAAGTATTCGGGTACATCAGAGGAATCAGGAATATTGTAAACAAAAGTAATCAGAAGGAAACGGCAGTCTTAAATCAGGAATGCCGGAAAGGTTAGGAAAGCGAGGCGTAAACAAATGATCCAGGAATTTTTCAGCGCATCTGCGCAGTCCACGCTGCGTTATCGAATCATTGATGGGGAAGGCCCGTTATTGATCATGATCCACGGCTTAGGCTGCACAGGACTTCTGGACTATTCGCAGGCGGCGTTGATGCCGGCGCTGCAAGGAAGAAAAATCGCGCTGATCGACTTGTTAGGTGCGGGTGAAAGTGAGAAACCGCTGAATTTTGCCTATACCGTTAAAGCCCATGCGCAGGTTGTCAGCGAATTGATTCAGAGCCGGTTTTGTGAACCCATCATTCTATATGGTCACAGTCTGGGCGGTCCCATCGCTTTATGCGCGGCGGAAAACTGCCGTGACCGTGTCCGGGGTTTAATTCTCAGCGAAGCAAACCTGGATCCCAGTCCGTCGGATCAGCCCAGTTATAAAACAGCCCGGTTCAGTGAAACAGAGTTTGTGGAAAATGAATATCCGCGCCTGCTCGATTCGGTGGGAAAACCGCAGGGGATTCCGCCGACCTGGGCGGTTACGCTTAAAACGTGGCTGCCGGAAGCGGTGCACCGGCTTTCCGTCGACGCAGTGCGGGGCGGAACGCCGTCATGGCGGCAGCGTCTTTATGATCTGGATTGTCCGAAGATGTTTTTGTTCGGCGCGAATTCGCTGCCTGATCCCGATATCGAAGAACTGGAACGAAAGGGAATTCCGGTCCGGATTCTTTCCGGCGTGGGGCACAACATGGCCTATGAGGATCCATCGCAGCTGGCTGGGGCGCTGGCTGATTTTATGGCGGCGTGTCTGGCAGCCTTAATAGATAAGGAGGGCAACGGATGAAAACTGTACTTATCGTTGAGGATGATCCGGCAATCAGCGATCTGATCGCGGAGGTATTAACGACTGGTGGAATTCAGCCGATCCGGGCGTATTCGGGAAGCGAGGCGCTGTTGGTTCTGCAGCGCCGCCATCCGGATTTGATTCTGCTGGATTTAATGCTTCCGGGAATTTCGGGCGAAGCTGTGATGGAAAGGGTTCCGGATATTCCGGTGATCATCGTCAGCGCCCGCGGCGAAATCGACGATAAAGTGGATTTGCTTCGCAGCGGAGCGGCCGATTACATCACCAAGCCGTTTGATACACGCGAATTGTTAGCCCGGATTGAAGTCCAGCTGCGGCCGGCAGCGGGACGCCGGAGTCCGGATCTGACCTGCGGTCCGCTGACGCTCAGCCCCCTTTTGCAGCAAGTTTCCGCCGGCGGTCAAACCGTCAAACTGACGCGGACGGAAACCGCGATCCTGAAGCTGCTGATGCGAAATTCAGGGCAGGTGATCACGAAGTCGGAAATGCTCGAGCAGATCAGCGAGGATACGCCTGACGGTATGGAGAATTCATTGAAGGTGCATATCAGCCATCTGCGCGCCAAGCTGCGGAATATCTGTGATCAGGAAATCATCGAATCGGTGTGGGGAATCGGATTTAAGCCCGCACTGAAATCTTAACGAAATCTTATCGTTTTCCTTATCCGGTTTCTTAACTGTTTTCCGCTATCCTAGAAATACAGACAGGAGGCAGAAAGAATGGAAATGATGTTGACAGTTCAGGATCTGACCAAGCGGTACCATGATTTTAAGGCGCTGGATCATTTTTCGATGAACGTTGAAAAAGGGGCGATTTATGGGTTCGTCGGCCGTAACGGCGCAGGAAAAACGACGCTGATCCGCACGATCTGCGGTTTGCAGGCGCCCTCGCAGGGAACCTATACGTTGTTAGGCCGAAAGCACAACGATCCCAAAATTGCGAAGTCCCGGCGGAAAATGGGAGCGGTGATCGAAACTCCGTCGCTGTACCGCGAGCTGAACGCGCGTGAAAATCTTGAGGTGCAGCTGCGCATGCTGGGGTTGGCGGAGTCCGCGGAAACCGACAGACTGCTTGCGTTAGTCGGCTTAAGCGAAGCGGGACGGAAAAGGTAAAGGATTTTTCGCTGGGAATGCGGCAGCGGCTGGCGATGGCGGTGGCTCTGGCAGGGGATCCGGATTTTCTTGTTTTGGATGAGCCGGTCAACGGCCTGGATCCGCAGGGCATCATCGAGGTCCGGGAATTGATTTTAAAGCTGAATCAAAAGCATCAGGTGACGGTCATGATCTCCAGTCACAATCTGGATGAGCTGGCCCGGCTGGCGACCGTTTACGGGTTTATCGACCACGGCCGGATGGTGA
Source organism: Holdemania filiformis (assembly GCF_003459085.1). Lineage (NCBI taxonomy): Bacteria > Bacillati > Bacillota > Erysipelotrichia > Erysipelotrichales > Erysipelotrichaceae > Holdemania > Holdemania filiformis. The sequence continues at coordinate 21,697 of NZ_QRUP01000025.1, forward strand.
AGGAAATCGCGGCGGACGAGTTGGAAAAAACATGCCGGAAGTGCGTGGAGCTGATCGTCGGATCTCCGGAAGCCGCAGTTGAAACGCTGGAATCGACCGGCGCGGACTACCGGGTCACGGCGGCGGACACCGTTGAAATTTACGGTGAAATTGGACTGAGTGATCTGCTTTTGAAACTGGCGCAGAACGGCTGCGCTGTCCTTTCGATGAAAGCACGCGATGAAAGTTTGGAAAGCTACTATCTTTCCTTAGTCGGGGGGCGGTATCATGAGTAGGATGCTCGCTGCCCAGCTGTACCGCCTGCGCCATGATAAAGTGTTTTGGGGCGGTTTGATCTGTATGGTTTTCTACGCTCTGGCTGTTTTGGGGATTGCGGTCAACGGTCAGATCCGTCAGGGTTATCAGGTGGCGCTGGATCAGCTTGTTTTCTATGGCTATGGATTAGACAGCTTCATCCCGGTTGCCGGGCTGGTGCTGTCCGCGGTAATCAGCTTTTTTACCGGCACGGAATACAGCGACGGAACGCTGCGCAACGCTCTGATTGTCGGGCGTACCCGCGCGGAGATTTATCTGAGTCATGTTCTGGTCAGTTTGATAACGGCGCTTACGTATAATCTGGCCTACATCGTCATTGTGATCGTGCTCGGCGGGCCGGTGTTCGGCGGGTTTCATTTGAGCGCGGCGGCGCTGGCGCTGGGGATTTTGACGGGGATGCTTGCGCTGACTGTTTACAGCGCGCTGTTCACTGCGGTCAGCTTGCTTTGTTCCTCGCGTACAGCGTCCGCGATTCTCTGCCTGAGCGGCGTGATGCTGTCGATGTTTCTGTGCACCTATCTGAACATGCAGCTGCAGGAGCCGCCGATGATGGAAGTGCTGGAAATGCGCGACGGTGATTCGGAAGTGAAGGTGATGGAAAATCCCCGCTATCTCAATCCAAGTCAGCGAAAATGGGCGCAAGCGGTGATCGACGTTTTGCCAAGCGGACAGAGTCTGCAGCTGGGCGGCTTGAACAGCGCGCACTGGCCGGGGCTGCCGCCGATCTCCCTGACCTTGATCGTGCTCGTTAACGGCGCGGGCTTGGCCCGATTCCGGCGCAAGGATATTAAATAAAAATATTGAATAGGAAAACGAATCAGAAAGATTCAGGGACAGGAATTACACGCAGTCCGGCAGGCGAAAAGAAGCCTGCCGGTTTTCCAGTTTACAAGAAAGGGGCGAAAAGAATGCTGGAGTGGCTTTGCGGCCTGACCGCGGTTCTGGCTGGGATTACAGTTGGACTGGCGGTCAAGCTGTTTTTGATGAAAAAAAGCCTGCGTGAAATCCGGCAGGGCTTGGATGAACGGCTGAACCAGGAAACGAACACCTTGCTGGACACCGCCAGCCGGGATCGGGATCTTCTCGCGCTGCGGGAAGCGCTGAACGATCAGCTGCGGAGATTGCGGGAACAGCGGCAGCGTTATCAACAAGGCGATCAACAGCTTAAACAGAGCCTTACCCAGATCACGCATGATTTGCGTACGCCGCTGACCGCAATCTGCGGATATTTACAGCTGGCGGAGGCGGAGCCGGCCAGTCCGCGGTTAAAGCAGATCCTTGCGATTTTGTCAGAGCGGGCGCAGACGTTAAAGCAGCTCAGCGAACAGCTGTTTCATTATTCTGTCGCCGTTTGCGATCCGCCCAAGGCTGTCCGCCAGCTTATCGATCTGCGGGCAGCGCTGGAGAAAAATCTCGCCGCCGTGGTCGGTTTCTTTGAGAAGCAAGGCCTTTGTCCACAGGTCACGATGCCGGATGTCCCGGTGCGGCGGACGCTGGATCCCAAGGCGCTGGACCGGATTCTGCAGAATTTACTCGATAACGCTGTGAAATACGGCGGATCAGAACTGACGGTGAAGCTTGATGCCGAAGGCCGGATGGAATGGATTAATTCGGCCGGATCCTTACGCCCCGTTGATGTCGAAAAGCTGTTTGACCGGTACTATACTGTGAATACCGGAAGGCAGGCGACGGGATTGGGATTAACGATTGCTAAAGGACTGGCTGAGCAGCAGGGCGGTACCCTGCAGGGCGAACTGCGCGGGGGACATTTGATCCTGACGCTGTCTTTTCCCCCGGAACGGGGTGAACTGAAATAAACGATCTGGAAAATCATCCGGACAGTTTATGAATAAGTCATAAAGAAAAAAGGCTGTAACGTTTAGGTTTTTACCTTTCACGTTCCAGTCTTTCTCTTTGTTTTCCGACTATAAACCGTTGTAATATTCGACCGCGAACTGAACGGCTTTGATCAGTCCATTGGACGTCAGGGTTGCCCCGGCAACCGCGTCGACGGAATCCAGCGCGTCCTGATTGTCGATCAGCTTTTGAATGAATTCTGAACCTTCCGCAGTTAACAGACCGCCGACGGTGTCGGTTTCCTGGTCGTCGCGGACGGTGATCGCCGTGATTTTCTTCGTGCTGTCGTCGAAGCTGACATGCGTTTCAATTTCTCCGGCATAGCCCTGTGTTACGACTTCTACTTTGGTGACGCCTTCTGCGGTGCTGTGGGTGGTAACGCCTTCAAACAATTCGCCGTGGATCGCCATGTAGACCATCCGCTGGAAATCGCCGACAAATGCGATTGTCGCGCCGGTGATTGTGTCGCGTTCCTCGATCGGTTCGCTCTGCTGGTTGACCGTTTTGAACATTTCATAGACGTCTTCCAGCGTCATGTTGTTAGCCAAGATGTAATCCGCGATCGCGTCGATCTGTTCGCCATAGCTGCGTCCGCCGTTGAAGCCGGCAAAGGAAACGCGCTTTGTGCCTTCAATGAACGCGCCGTCTTTATAGAGATCAAAAATCGCAAGCAGATCTTTCAGCGGCGTGTCTTCTGTCAGCTGGATCTTGGCTTCGTTGGCCAGATATTGATAAATCATCAGCGAATCTTCCATGCTCAGCTGTTCGCCGGTGTAGTTGGTGATCGTCAGATCTTTAAACGTCGAAGCTTCGGTCAGATCCTTGCAGACGGCGGTGATCATGTACTGCCCGAATTTCGTTTCGTATCCATTGATCCCCAGGTTTGTCAGCTCATAGCCATCGCCGACTTTGGTTACGGCTGCGTCGGAGACGTTCATCAGGTAGCCCATGATGTCTTTCTTGGAGTATTCTCCTTCCAGCCCCTTGTTGCGGATGATGTCGAAGTTCAGCTCGGTGATGATGCCGTCAGTCGTTTTGCCTTCAAAGATAAACGTATCGTTCTTCGGCTTGCCGGCCGAGGTGGTGCCGACGATTTCATATTCGGCGGAAAAGCTTTCGACCACAGGAGCGGTAGATTCCTCTGGCGTCGGCGTCGTTGTTGTTTCTTTCGGGGTTGAAGCGCAGGCTGTCAAGCCCAGAGCCATGGCGCAGGCGGCCAGGATGGCGAGTAGTTTTTTCATTTCTTAATCCTCCCTTTGTTTAACTTTTATCATATCTGAAAAATAAAAACAACTTGATAACGAATGAACGAGACGTTCTGAAGCATAAACATAAATTTCTGGTTTGAAAGCTTAAACCCGCGGACAGCGTAAGGCAGGAATCTGGGATTTCCCCTGAACAGAAAGTATCTCTCAAGATAGAAGCGGAGCGTCAGGTTAGAGAAAGGCGAAGATATAAAAAGATCCCGCTCAGGCAGGATCCGGTGAAAAGGGAGGAGGATGCGCGGTTGCGCTCGTTGTTGTGCTGGCCAAAGCATCCGCGGGAGAAATCAGAAAGTTTGAAATTATTCGGTCAGTCGGGTCGGATAGGAAGAAATCGCGCCTTTCTGTTGGATGCTGGCGGCGCAGAAAGCGGCGCTGGCCCGGAGATAGCGGCGCAGCTGTTCTGAGGAACAGGCGGTCAGATCATCGACGTGATCGCGGGCGCATTGATAGAGGAAGGAGCCGATAAAACCATCTCCCGCGCCGGTTGTGTCCAGCGCTTCTACGGATAAGGAAGGTTCGTAAATCTCAGCGCCGCGCGTCAGCGCATAAGCGCCCCGGCTGCCGCAGGTATACAGCACCAGCTGAGTCCGCTCGGTAAACAGGAACGCTTTCACTTCCCGCAGATCAGTCGTCCCCGTGATGAATTCCAGTTCTTCGTCGGAAATCTTGATGATCTCCGCCTGCGGCAGAAATTCCCGTACCGCTTTCCGGCAGGCTTCAGCATTGGGCCACAAGGGCAGGCGGATATTCGGATCGAAGCTGATCAGCGCGCCTTGCTTACTGGCCAGAGCGATCGCCTGACGATGGGCCTGGCGCATTGGAAAATCACCCAGGCTGACGCTGCAGAAATGCAGGAAGCCGCAGTCCTGAAAACCTTCTTCGCGGAGCTGGTCCGGCCGCATCAACATATCCGCGCCGGGTTTGCGATAGAAGCTGAATTCCCGGTTGCCGTCCGCTTGCAGCGCGACGAAGGCCAGCGAGGTGTTGGCTTCGGAAGTCCGTTCGATCATCGCCGTGTCGACACCGTAAGTTTTTAATTCGCTGATGATTTTATCACCGAAGCCGTCCTGACCCAGCTGCGTGATCATCGCACTGGTTCCGCCCAGGCGGGCAAACGCGCCGCAGACGTTGCACGGCGCGCCTCCGACATGCGGCTCAAACGAAGTCACGTCCTGAAGCCGGCCGGTCTGGGCGGGGATGAAGTCGATCAGCGCTTCGCCGATCGCGATGAGTTTTTTCATGCGGAATCCCTGCTTTCTATTTCAATTCGCGGCGCCTGATACAGCGTGAAGTTACAGCTGGCGGCGACGTTGCGGACGGAATCGTCAAAGAAACACCGCGAGGTCAGACTGACTTCGCCGTCATTGATGAAAATTTCAACACTGGAAACGTCGAGATACAATTCCAGCTCGTCCAGTTTGTCCAGCTCGACGTGCCGCCGGGTCCGTCCAGCGCCGCATTGCGAACAATCCAGCGTCAGTAAGCCGTTTTCATAAACAAGTTTCAGACCGTCGATCGTCAAGGTCAGCGCTCCTTGCGGACAAGCTTTTAAAACGAAGGTTTCCGGCGCTTTCGTCTGCTTGACCGCTTCTGTCAGCGCGGGTCCGGGCCGCAGCTCTTCGATCACCCGCTGCTTCAGCCGGCCGTCTTCAAAGCGCAGCTCACGCGGTAAGGTCAGCGCGTGCATCCAGGTTTTTGTCGGAATCGTATAGTCCGTATCCGGCAAGCCCAGCCAGCCGATCAGGATCCGCCGGCCCCGGGGATCCAGAAACGTCTGCGGAGCGTAGAAATCAAAGCCATGATCGAGCGTGCGGTACGTGCGGGCTTCATCGCCATGGAGGATAAAGTAGCCGTTGTCGTAAACATTTTCATAGCGGTAACCCTGGCGCTTTAATCCCTGCGGGCAGCAGAGCAGCACATCGGCCTGATCAAAATGAAGCAGATCCGGGCATTCCCACATATAGCCCATTTTCGTGGCGGAACGCAGCACGGCATCCAGCCGCCATTGTTGTAAATCGCAGCTGCGGTAAAGCAGGGCGCAGCCTTCGTCGTCCAGTGTGCGGGCCCCCAGAACCATTTCATAGCCGTCGGCGGTCGGATTGACCTTCGGATCACGGACATGGCACGAGCAGAAATCAGGATAATCGGCGTTGGTCAGAACGACTTGTTTCTGATCAAAGCGCAGCCCGTCTTGACTGACGGCGTGGATCGTATTGTGCTGACGCCCGGAGCGGATGTAATCATGATCGCCCGGTTCCTTGACGTTGCCGGTGTAGAAGAGGTGCAGCTGTCCGTCCAGCGAAAGCGCGCTGCCGGAATAGGCCCCGTGCGACTCAAAGCGTTCCACCGGCTCCACCGCCAGACCGCAGTCGGTATAATGGCGGAAATCAGTCGTTGTGAAGTGACCCCAGCACTTGCGGCAGCTGCCGGTCAGGCTGTCGGGATCCGCTTGATAATAGATCTGGATTTCCCCGTCATGGACGCACAACCCGTTGGGATCGTTCAGCCATCCCTGCCGGGGCGCCAGATGATAAGTTAAGCGGTAATCGTTCATTGTTTCTCTCCTAAGCTGATGATCGGCTGGGCTTGTGCGACTTCGCCCTCAGCGGTCCAGGAAAATGGCGTCGGTGCGGTGAAGATGCAGCAGATTTCCGTGGAACAGCCGGCGTCTTCGATCTGTTTCAGATTCATGGCTGCCAACGGTTCCCCGGCGCGGACGTTCTGGCCTTCCTGAACGAGAATCGTGAACGGTTCGCCGTTTAAGCTGACGGTGTTGATGCCCATGTGGATCAACATTTCCACGCCGTTCGCATTGATCAGACCGATTGCGTGTTTGGTCGGAAAGATGAATTTCACAGTACCGTTGATCGGTGCGCAGACTTCTCCGCGGGTTGGGAAAACCACGAAGCCGTCGCCCATCAGCTTTTCACTGAATGTCCCGTCAGTGGACTGCTCGATCGGTCTAACCGTACCGGCAGCCGGCGCTAAGAGCGTCTGGTTGTCAACCGCCGGCAGCGCGTTCCGTTTGTCTGTCTGCGCATTTGTTTTCGCGTTTGGATTTTGTTGCTTTTTCGTGAAGACCAGCGTCAAGATGAAGGCCGTGATCATGCTTAACGCCAGACCTATCGCGAAGTGCAGCCAGTCAGCCGGACGGATTGAGATGAAGCCCGGCAGGCCCGCGGCACCCAGCGCGACGGCTAAGACATGGTGGAAAGCGACGTAGGCGGAACCCACGGCGGAGCCGATGATCGCTGCGTAAAACGGGGTTTTCAGCTTCAGGTTGACGCCGAACATCGCCGGTTCGGTGATACCCAGCAGCGCGCTGACGCCGGAAGCTGAGCACAGGCTTTTTAACTTGGCATCTTTGGTTGTCGCCAGAACAGCCAGCACGGCCGCACCCTGCGCGACGTTGTTCATGGAGGCCGTGACGAAGATGAAGCTGCCGCCGGTGACCGCGGCTTCCGCCAACAGCTGTGTTTCAATCGCGATGAAGCTGTGGTGCATGCCGGTTAAGACGATCGGGGCATAGAACAGGCCGAACAGACCGCCGCCGATGAATCCGAGCGAATGATACAGCCACGAGATGCCGTAGGCTAACAGGTTGCCGGCAGTCCGCATGACCGGTCCGACCGCAAGGAAGGTGACAAAGCCGCAGACCAGAATTGAAATTAACGGCGTCGTCAGATTATCCAGCCAGCTCGGCGTGATTTTATGCAGCCGGGTTTCCAGCTTGGCGAGGAAAAACGACATCACCAGAACCGGCAGCACCGTGCCCTGGTAGCCGACCGCTTCGATCGACAGACCGAACAGGTTCCAGGTCGGAACAGCCGCGCCGGTACCGTAGCTGTACGCGTTCATCAGCTCCGGATGAACCATGATCATGCCCAGGACCGCGCCCAGGTAAGGATTGCCGCCGAATTTCTTCGTCGCGCTGAAGCCGATCAGCACCGGCAGAAAGGTAAAGGCGGCGTTGGAAAACAGATTGATCATGCCGGCTAAGTCGGCAAACTGCGGGTATAATTCGATCAACGTTTTCCCGCTGACAAACAAGCCCTCGGCGGTAAAGATATTGTTGATGCCCATCAACAGACCGCCCGCGACGATCGCCGGAATGATCGGCACGAAGATATCGCTGAGCATCTTGATGAAACGGTTGATCACGCTGCCTTCGGCTTCCGCTTTCGGCTGCGGCTGAACAGGCTGGCCGCCAGTCAGCTTTAAGACCTCGTCGCACACCTGATTAACGGTGCCGGAACCGAAGATGATCTGAAATTGTCCCTTCGCGTTGAAGACGCCCTTCACGCCTTCGATCTCGGCGATCGTGTCGGCGTCGATTTTGGATTCGTCCAGGCAGGTTAAACGCAGCCGGGTCGCGCAGTGCATGACGTTGCTCAGGTTTTCCTTGCCGCCGACTGCGGCGACGATCTGAGCGGCGATAGATGGATAATTCATAGTTTCTTCCTCCTTGTGGTACCGTTCCCATATTTAATATAAGACTGTCTGAGTGAAATGTCAACAGAAAATGTGGTACCGTTCCCATGTTTTTTTGAAGTTTCTTTATTTTTGACTGTTATCGCTTGTTTTCGTTTGTTTATCGTTGCTTTCCAATTTCTACTCTCTGCGGTTCATCAAGCAGAAAAAGCGGAGATAAAAAGCGTTATCGTTCGATAACGCTTTCGCCTTCAATCATAGTATAGCCAATCTTAACGGATTCTACCGGATTGCCCGCGATCAGTTCCAGAATCAGCTCAGCGGCGGTGCGGCCTTCCAGCTCATAGTCAAACCGCACCGTGGTTAACGCCGGGGTCAGGACTTCGGAGACATCGTAGCCGCCGAAACCCACTAACGAGACGTCCTGCGGAATCCGCAGCCCTGCGCTGTGCAGTTCCTTAAACGCGGCCATCGCCAGATTATCCGTGGCGCAGATCAAACAATCCGGGCGGTGAGTTTTGAGGTATTCCCGCACAACCTGACGGCTCGTTTCAAAGCTGAAATCCGTTTCCAGAAAATCAATCGAAGAAACGCCGGTTTCCTGTAAGCCGTCCAGAATTCCCTGTTTGCGCGTAATTCCGACGGCTTTGTCCGTTTCGCTGACGCCCAGCAGACAAACCGCTTGATGATGGGTCTGCCCGATCCGCTGTCCGACCTCGCGGCCAGCTTCGTAATCATTCAGCGTGATCGTCACAACGTTCGCCATCTCCTGGGCCAGCACGATTACCGGCAAGCGCAGCTTGTGCAGGATCCGTTCATGTTCCGGCGTGATTTGCGTCGCTAATAAAATAATCCCCTCGACGTTCATCCGGCTGAAGCTTTCGAGGCTGGACAGCTCACGGATTTCGTTATGATTCGTGTTGATCAGCAGCGGTGTATAACCTGATAAGCGCAGCTGTTCGTCCAGCGCCGTCAGCACCCGTGCGCTGGTGCGGGAATCGATCGACGGCGTGATCACGCCGATCTGATAGGAATGGCGGGCTTTCAGCGTCTTCGCAACGGAATTGGGCTGATAGTGATATTCCCGGCAGACCGCTTCAATCCGCAGCCGCGTTTCTTCCTTGACATAACCGCCGTTGAAGTAGCGGGACACCGTGCTCTTGCCCACGCCCGCAAACTCGGCGATTTCCTTCATCGTTATTTTCGTCATTCTGTCGTCTTCCTTTATGCGTTTCATCATAGCATAACCGCCGGCCCGGATTCAAGGCATGCGGTGAAACCTGACAAGGATTGCCGGTCTTCGTTAAGAATCTTATTCTAAGGACAGCCGGCTGAGCGTCGTAGCTTGATTATAAATCTTGAATATAAAGAAGAGGAAACCATAGGAAGAAACACTACCGGAATGAACACCGGAATCAGACTGGCAAACCATGACAGGAGGCTTGTGGAAAGGGCCGGGAAAACAGGATTAAATTGTCTTGAAAAAGAGTAAAAAAGAGCTCGTTCACCAGAGAGTCTTGCTTGACAGTGAAGTTTAAATTGGATATTCTATCGGTGTTAGAAAAAACTAACAAAAGTTTTACATTTGTAACCGATTACAATGGAAAATGATGTTTCCGACCTCTGTTTTTTTATTCTCAAACACGGTAAAATAAAACGGTCTTGTCCCCTGCGACAGGAAAGCTATCAAACCAAGGAATTATAGGAGGATACTATGGAAGACTGCTACAAGGGATTTGTTGAAGGCGTCTGGTCCCGTGAGATCAACGTCCGCGACTTCATCCAGAAGAACTACACCCCGTATGACGGCGACGATTCATTTCTGGCGGGGCCGACGGAAGCCACGCTGAAACTGTGGGATCAGGTCATGGAGCTGAGCCGCCAGGAGCGCGAAGCCGGCGGCGTCCTGGATATGGATACCAAGATCATCTCGACGATCACTTCCCACGGCCCGGGTTATCTGAATAAGGATCTGGAAAAGATCGTCGGCTTCCAGACTGACAAACCATTCAAGCGTTCCCTGCAGCCGTACGGCGGCATCCGCATGGCGCAGAAAGCCTGCTCGGACAACGGCTATGAAGTCGATCCGGAAATTGTTGATTTCTTTACGATTCACCGCAAAACTCACAACGCGGGCGTGTTTGACGCCTATACCCCGGAGATGCGGGCCTGCCGTTCCAGCCATGTCATCACCGGTCTGCCGGATGCTTACGGCCGCGGCCGGATTGTCGGCGACTACCGCCGGATCGCACTGTACGGCGTCGACCGTCTGATCGCAGATAAGCAGCATCAGAAGGATTCGACGCGCGTCATCATGTATTCCAACGTCATCCGTGAACGGGAGGAGCTGTCGGAACAGATCCGCGCGTTACAGGAACTGAAAAAGCTCGGTGAAATCTACGGCTATGATATTTCCCGGCCGGCCAAGGATACCAAGGAAGCGATCCAGTGGCTGTATTTCGGCTATCTGGCGGCCGTTAAGGAACAAAACGGTGCGGCGATGTCGCTGGGCCGGACCTCGACCTTCATTGATATCTACGCTCAGCGCGACCTGGACAACGGCGTTTACACCGAGGAAGAAATCCAGGAATTCATCGATCATTTCATCATGAAGCTGCGGCTGGTCAAGTTTGCCCGTACCCCGGAATACAACGAGCTGTTCTCCGGCGATCCGACCTGGGTCACGGAATCGATCGGCGGCGTCGGCATCGACGGACGGCATCTGGTCACCAAGTCTTCCTTCCGCTACCTCCATACCTTAAAGAATCTGGGCACTGCGCCGGAACCGAACCTGACGGTGCTGTGGTCGACGCGGCTGCCGCAGAACTTCAAGCGGTTCTGCGCCAAGACCTCGATCGAGTCTTCATCGATTCAGTATGAGAACGACGATCTGATGCGCGTTACCCACGGCGACGATTACACGATTGCCTGCTGCGTCTCCTCGATGCGCATCGGCAAGGAAATGCAGTTCTTCGGCGCCCGCGCGAATCTGGCGAAGTGCCTGTTGTACGCGATCAACGGCGGCGTCGATGAAATTTCCGGCAAGCAGGTCGGACCGGAATACCGGCCGATTACTTCGGAGTATCTGGATTACGACGAAGTTATGCACAAATACAAGCAGATGATGAAGTGGCTGGCGCAGGTCTATGTCAACGCGCTGAACATCATCCATTATATGCACGACAAATATTGTTACGAAAAGCTGCAGATGGCGCTGCATGATAAGGACGTTAAGCGCTGGTTCGCCACCGGCATCGCGGGCCTGTCCGTTGTCGCCGATTCACTCTCAGCGATCAAATATGCCAAGGTCAAGGCGATCCGGGATGAACGCGGCATTGTCGTTGATTATGAAGTCGAGGGCGACTTCCCGAAATACGGCAATGACGACGACCGCGTCGATGCGATTGCCAGCGAGATCGTCCATACCTTCATGACCTACATCAAGGGCAACCACACCTACCGCGGCGGTATCCCGACAACCTCAATCTTAACGATCACCTCCAACGTCGTCTATGGCAAGAACACCGGTTCCACGCCGGATGGCCGCAAGAAGGGCGAACCGTTTGCGCCGGGTGCCAATCCGATGCACAAGCGCGACAGCCACGGCGCAGTCGCTTCTCTGGCTTCGGTTTCCAAGCTGCCGTTCGCGGACGCGCAGGACGGTATCTCCAACACCTTCTCCATCATTCCCAACGCGCTGGGTAAGGATATCATCACCAGCGGCGATCTGGAAGTCGAGCTGGAGCTGGATGAAATAGAAAGCAACGAATAAGCAATGAAGCAGGAACAGCTGATCGACGATTTGATCGCGCAGCTGGACCGGTCCTTCGCCGCCGGCGTGGGTCATGTCAACGTCAGCGTCGAGGGATCGGCCGTTCAGCTGGAGAAGATTGATAAAAATGAAGAAAGCCTGGTTAAAGAAGTGGAAACGCTGGGCTGTCTGGATTGTGAAAAACAGAATTTCGCGTGCAAGACCCCGACGTTAATGGAGGGGCTGGACCGGAACGAAGAATAAAGGAGGAAACGAATATGAGTACGATGGATCAACAGATCGACAACCTGGTATCGCTTTTGGACGGTTATGCCGAAAAGGGCGGACATCATCTGAATGTCAACGTTTTCAACCGGGAAACGCTGCTGGACGCTCAGGCGCATCCGGAAAAATATCCGCAGCTGACCGTGCGCGTCAGCGGTTATGCGGTCAACTTCAACAAGCTGACGAAGGCGCAGCAGGATGAAGTCATTTCGCGGACCTTCCACGAACAGATTTAACGGCGTATGAGCGAAGGACGGATTCATTCGCTGGAAAGCTTCGGCACCGTCGACGGGCCGGGCGTCCGGCTGGTTGTGTTTGTCCAGGGCTGTCCGATGCGCTGCCGGTATTGTCATAATCCAGACACCTGGCGGCGTGAGGGCGGTCAGACGATGAGCGTGGCGGAAATTCTTCGGACATACAAACGCAACGAAGCGTTTTACCGCGGCGGCGGAATCACAGTGAGCGGCGGGGAACCGCTGGGTCAGTTAGAATTTGTCACGGAGCTGTTTGCGGCGGCGAAGCAGGCTGGAATTCATACGTGTCTGGATACGTCGGGGATTTTATTTGATCCGTCCCATCCGGAAGCGTTTGATTCTCTGATTAAGGTCACGGATCTGGTGCTGCTGGACATCAAGCAGATCGATCCGGCTCAGCACCGCTGGCTGACCGGACAGGACAATGAGCGGATTCTGGCATTCGCCAGGTATTTGAACTCGAAGCAGGTTCCGGTCTGGATCCGGCACGTCTATGTCAACGCGTCCCTAAACCCGCCTGAGCAGTTATTCGCGCTGGGTGAGTTTTTAGGCACGCTGCACAATGTCAAAGCGGTTGACGTTTTGCCTTATCACACGATGGGCAAGGTCAAGTATGAGCAGCTGGGGCTGGACTATCCGTTGGAAGGAATTCCGCAGGCGACGATGGACCAGGCCCGCCAGGCCCGCTCAACCATTCTTCAAGGCATGCGGAAAGTGCGGCGTGAAGAAAAAGCAGAATGAAATCCGCAGTCAGAGGACTGCGGATTTTTTCTATCTATTAAGAAAGTGCTGCACGGGGGAAAGGGAAAAATAAAAACCCTTTAAAGTTATATTGCTCTAAAGAGTTTTGAAGTGATGGAATTCATTTTTAGGTACGCACTGAAAAGAAAGAGAGGTAAAATTATTTTGTTCAGAAACTTTCTCCAGGACATCCACAGGAAGCATCAGAGAAACAGAACGATACAATAAACTTAAATGAATTGAAAAGAGAGCAAGCTAATTGTATATTTAACTCACTAGAGAACTGGCGCATTCTCTGAAAGCGAGGTCTTGTTCATGAAAGTGATATCATATTCTGATGAGTCTCTTATAAAGAATTGCTTTCAGAAGAAGCGCGGGCCATTCGCCAGGATATTAAGCTGCGCCATTTGATTACTCTATGCTGCTTGTCGTTATCTGACATAGAAAGCTGGGCTAATCCCAATTGGAATAAAGAGGTTCATGGAGACATTGATGCTGAAAGTTCATTTATCGGTAAGAAAGATAAGGATCTGATTTACTTATTATAATTTCTAAATATTTTTTCTATTAATTCTTCAACAATTGGAATTAATGGACTTGACTCATCATTGTAAACGAAACCGAGTTGAATGTTATTTTTTGTATCCAACGGAACACAGGCTAATTCGTCTAAATGTGATTTAGCACTATCCACAGTTAAAAACATAATCTGAGATGATATTGCTGAAACTTTAGTGATATGACTATAATTTTTTTCTACAACCAGTGTTGGTACAGTTTTAATAATATTTGAAACTAAATGATCATAAGAATCGCTTAAATGCTTTCTTGCAAAAGAAACATGCTGCCCTTTTAAATCGTCTAATTTGATTTTATCTTTATTGGCCAACGGATGATTTTTTGACATTGCAAACATATAATTTGTGGTGATTACTGGTTGAAAGTACATTGACTTCGATATCATACTAAAACAATCCCCGACAAAATACATATCAGCCTCTTTGTTATTTAACAGATGAGCAATATCCCCGGTAGGATCTAGTAACAAACTAATTTGGATATTGGATAATTTTTTTGAAAGTTCGGCATAGAATTCTTGTGGTAAAAGATCTACATCATAAATATCGCAACAAATTGATAATTGAGAATATGTTGATAAATCCAATGTTTTGCATTTTTTTATTCCTGAATCTAATATGGACAAAGCATTTTGAACATAATTAAAGAATTCTTCACCGCTTTTAGATAATATATTTGCTTTTGATTTGTTACGAATAAACAAACTAAAACCTATTTCTTTCTCCAGACTTTGAATTTGTTGAGATAAAGCCGATTGAGAAACATAAAGAACCTTAGCAGCCTTAGAGAAACTCCCTTCCTGAACGATTGTAATAAAAGACTCTAATGATTTTATATTCACGTAATCACCTCAAAAATACAATAAATGAATTCAGCCACTTTTTCAATCATATAAGAAAATCTTATATATTGTTTAATAATACAGATAACACGCAGAAGCCATTGTATTTTAAGATTATAGAGAAATAATGCAGTAAATAAGGAGGAACAAGAATGAAGAAATTTGTGCAAGTATTATTAGTTTCATTAATTCTATGCTTGAGTGCATGTTCTACAGGCACACCAAAAGAAGAAGAAACTACAAACATCAACGCCTCATACGATGTAGCTATTGTTGGAGGTGGAATGGCAGGTATGATGGCTGCCGCAGAACTAGCAGAAAACTCGGATTTAGAAGTCGCAATTTATGAAAAAGCAGCTAATTTAGGAGGTAATCTTCCATACACAGGTGGAGTAATTATGGGCTTTAATGAAAGCACATATCCTGAAGTTGCTGATTCTGAGGAGTTTGTAAATTATTTTAGAAATTTATACCAAGAAAATATTAATTTGGGATTTATTGAAAAAGAAGATTTTACTATAAATGAGGAATTAATTTATAATGCATTTTCTTTATACGGTAAGCCAGTAAAATTTATGCTGGATGCGGGGGTCCCTTTCCCAGATTCTGAAAATTTTAATACTAGAAATTATGGTGGAACAATCTATTCAAATTTCTTATCTATCACTGGAGCTGATGAAGGTTCAGATACATGCTTTAACTTTCTGCAAGCAATCACTGACAAACTGGAAAATTATAGTAATGTTCATATTTTTACAAACGCTGAAGTTATAGAAGTCTTGAATAACGAAAACACAGTCACTGGTATTAAATTAAAAGATGGTTCAGAAATCAATACGCCTAACGTAATTTTGGCTACTGGCGGGATTGCCGATTCAGAAGAATATATGAAAGAATACAACCCAGGATATATTGGGCATATCAACTATACAACTGGACTTTCAACTGGCGATGGAATCACGATGACTCGTAAATTTCGGACAGAAATTTTAGGTATTGGCGCATTAGGTGGATTTGTTTCAAGTGATTCGACTTGGGTTCCACTGCGAAGTTATTTTATGATCGATGGCACGGGAAATCGCTTTGTAAACGAAGCTTATTCTGATTACATAACCTCTTATATCGCTTATTCTGAAAAACGAAATAATATTTATATGATTTGTGACCAAAATTATGCAGATGCGAATCCTGAAGAAATTGAATTAAAACTAAACGAAAATGATTTATTGGAATTTGATTCTTTAGAAAGTCTTTGTGAAAATTTAAATATTCAATACGAACAATTTCAAAAAACAGTTAATGCTTATAATGAGGCAATTGCAAACAAAGCGAATCCTGAATTTGATCTAGATTATACTCTAGGTAATCAAATTACCAAAGCTCCTTTTTATGCTGAAAGGCAAGAAGATTATTTCTTCGATACATTTACAGGAATTAAAGCTAATGAAAAAGCTCAAATTTTAAATGGAAACAATGAAATCATAGAGGGGTTATACGGAGCAGGCCAATTGATTCTGTGTAATGCAATTGAAATCGTATATGCTCAAGGAGGAACTGGATTGTCATTTGCAGCTGCAACAGGAACACTTGCCGCCAATACTATTATTGAGAAAGTATCTAAATAACATTATAATCGTTTATGAAAAATTTCTAGCTAGTTCCATTAATTAATGAACTAGCTTTTTTTGGAAATTCTAAGAATTTTTTATTTCTCTAACTGTATGCTGAAGTTGCAGTTAATGACTAAAACTGAAATATACTGGATACTTTTGTGCGCTTAGTTTTTACAGAAGTAAGTCAAGATAAAGTAATCGTAATGAACTTCGAAATTCTATACGTTGATTTTCTCATAGAATTTGGAAATGTAAAGGATTCCTTGTGTATTTAGACCTTATAGTAAGAGCTGCTTGTCATACTGGATATAAAAGAAAAGAGCGATCCGGACGGATGCTCTCCTCGTTATTAAATTGTTATTTCAAAGCTTCGGCGATCGCTTCCGCGGCCAGCTTGCCGGAGGTCAGCGCCCAGCCGTTGTTGGCGCCGGATGGGGAATCGTCGCCCATGACGCCGCCGACGGTTTCCCCCGCTGCGTACAGACCTGGAATAACTGTGTCGGAAGTATTCTTCACTTCCAGGCTTGTCGTTACAACAAGGCCGCCCATGGTGGTCGCAAAGCGCGGCTTCTGTTCGACTAGATAATACGGGCCTTCGCCGATCTCTTTTGTCAGATACTCGGCAGCACGTCCGAATTCTTCATCTTTGCCGTTCTGCACGAAGGTGTTGTACGTCTTGACGGTATTTTCCAGCGTTTCCGCGTCCATGCCGACGATCCCGGCCAGTTCCGCCAAAGAATCCGCATGCGCGAAGACCGGCGTCGTTTTGCCGTTATTGTCCAGCCAGCCGTTGATATCGCCTTCGGAGATTCCGCCGGTAGCCAGCTTGCCCTTAAAGATATCGAAGGTGGCGGCGTCCATCAACAGATATAACAGGCCGTCCGTCTGCTTCAATTCTGTTTCCAGGATTGTCCGGTTCGACGCTTTTTCATTGACGACGCGCTGTCCTTCCTTGTTGATCAGAATTGCGCTTTCGCTGAAGGCCGCGATGTTGCCGGCAATCGTGGACTTTGCGATGCCCTCGGAGACTTCGATGCCGTTCGGATAGCGCTTGCCGTATTCCATCAAACGGGTTGCCGCGTTAACATTTTCCGCCGTGGCCATCACGATGCCGTCGCCCGTAGAGGAGGCCGGTCCGTAATAGAGCGCGCTTTTCATCTCTTCGTTTAACAGATCTTTGTTATTGCCATAACCGCCGGTCGCTAACAACACAGCTTTGGCGTTAATCGTATACTCTGTTTTTTCATCTGCCGCTTTGACTCCGACGACCGCGCCGGTCTCGTCGGTAATCAGCTCGCTGGCGCGTGTATTCAACAAGACTTCCGCGCCGCTGGCTTCCACGTCTTCCCGCAGCACTTTCGCGGCGCTCGCGCCGCCGCCTTCATACGCTAATTCGCGGTCGTGCGAATATTCCGCCAGCTTGTGCAGTCCGCCGTCCAGATCAAAGTTCAGCTTGGCGCTGTCGTGCAGCCAGTCGGTTGTTGCACCGACATTCTCCGCGTACAGCTGGATCAGTTCCGGAACGTTCAGGTTTGCGCCGTTGGCCATGAAATCCTCAACCATGCTTTCGACTGAATCATCGCTGACGCCGGCCTGTTTCTGCAGATCGCTGCCCATTACGACCTGATTGCCGCCGCTGATGGAAATTGCGCCGCCCATAAACGACATCTTTTCCACCAGGACAACGTTTAAGCCTAATTCCTCAGCCCGGATTGTCGCGGCCATGCCCGCAGCTCCGCCTCCGACGACGACCAGATCGGTATCCAAGGTTTTAGCTTCCTTTTCTGCCGCTGTTTTGTTTCCTGCCGTCTTTAACGCTTCCACGTCGCCTCCGGCCTGCGCGACGCAGTCTTCCGCGGCGGCTAAAATCGCTTCGCTGGTATGGGTCGCGCCGGATACGACGTCAACCGCTAAGGTTTGTCCGTCGACGATTGCCTGTGGAATCGAGGTCAGCGGCGCGGAAGCGATCGCTTCGGTTTCCTGTTGGTTTTTGACGACGACGCTGGTAATCGCGTCGGCGGTGAAGGTGACTTCCAGTTCCACCGGACCGTTATTGCCCTGCGCGGAAGCGGTGTAGGTTCCTGCTTTGTACTGTCCGGCTGCCGGTTCTTCGTTTTTCGGCGTTCCGGAACACGCCGCTAACGAGAAAGCGAGCAGACAGGCGGCCAGTGCTTTGCCGGTCTTGATTGTCCAATTCTTTTTCATTGCTTTTCTTTCCTCCTGATTTGCCTTTTTATTGTAAGCATAACGATTTTGTGAATAAAGAAACAAAATGGAAAATATTCATAGCTTGAAGCTATGAATTTAAGTATAATAAAGAAAAAGAGGAAGTTGTCATGAATCTGAATCAGCTGATTTATTTCGCTACACTGGCTCAGCTCCAGCATGTTACCCGGGCTAGTGAAAAATTAAATATCGCCCAGCCCAGTTTGTCCAAAGCGATTGCCAATCTGGAACAGGAATTAGGCGTCGATCTGTTTGAGAAGCAAGGCCGCAATGTTGTGCTGACCCGCCAGGGAAAGCTTTATCTCGACTATGTTGAGAAAGCGCTCGAAAGTCTGGAGGAAGGGCGCTCAGCGTTACAGCGGATGCAGACTGAGCTGGATCAGCGGATCGACATCGGATTTGTGTCTTCCCTGCAGGCCCGGATGATGCCGCAGCTGCTTGCGGATTACCGCAAGACCACCGGTTCGCAGACGCGTTTTGCGTGTTATGAAGGAACGACGGTCACGTTGCTGGAACAGCTGGAGGAAGGCACGCTGGATCTGGCGCTGGGCTCTGAGCCGCAGGATTCCGTGAGGTTTGGATCGGACCCGGTGTTCCGTCAGGAGCTGGTCGTACTGACGCCGAAAACGGCACGCTGGCAGACTGTTTCCTCCTTATCGTTAGAGCAGGTAGCGGCGCAGCCGCTGATCCTGCATACCCGCAATACCGGAATGCGGAAGATTGTGCTCGATCTCTTTGACGAAGCCGGATTAAAACCCAATGTGGCTGAAGAAGCGACGGAGGAGAGTATGATCGCCTCGCTGGTCGCCATGGAACTGGGCGTGGCGGTGGTGTCGTTGTCGCCGGCTGTCCAGCTGCCGACTGTGCATATCGTCAAGCTGGATCATCCGAAAAACTACCGGTATATCCATCTGATTTATTTGCGTCATCATTATTTAAGTCTGGCGGTCCGGCATTTTCAAAATTATGTTTTGAAATGGGCAAAAACTTCTTCCGCACGCTGAAGTGATCTTCTTTTCGATCAACGATATTCTCGAGCGGTAAAAGGCGGGAAGCGGAAGCCCGTTTCTAAACGCAAGCAAAGGGAGACTGGTTATTGATTATTTCCAGCAACAGGACCGTAATAAAAGTGTAAGAGTCAGATTGTTCGGATAATGGTAAAATAAAAGTGAACCAGAGAACTGGTTTTATCCGCAAGGAACTGTTTTCAGCGATTTCTTATTGAAGAGAAATGGCTGTCCGTTCTGTGGAAATAGATAAATATCAGCCTTCTGCGCCGGTTTTTCCACCGTCAAAAAAGGCTCAATAAGAAAGAAGGGATGGCAATGGCGCATGATTGGAAACAGCTGCAATGCTTTCTCTTGGCGGCTTTATTTTTGGTCAGCGGCTGTGCCGCTGCACCCTCCGAAACCCGGGATTCTTCAAAATCCGAATTCGCCGCAGGACATCCGGATCTTTCCGGGGAAGAAAATTTAAGTCTGACGGAACAGCTGCGCGTTTATCCGATCGAGCTGACGCCGGGAAAGCAATGGCTGGTAGACCGGACGGGGAAGACGATCGGTGCGGAAGCCCAGTCCGCCCTGATTTATGACCAGCTGACCCGCAAGCCGCAGTACAAAGTAAAAACACGCCGTTTTCTGAGCGGGAAAACGGACGAATACGGACAACCTGTTTATACCAACCAGTCGGCGCTGTTCTCACTGGACGATCAGTGTCTGGCGGAGTGGGACGATGTGATCTATGAGGGAGGCATGGGGGATCTGGTGATCCGCCGGGATTACGCTGACGAATTTGATTCCATGATGGACCTGCCGGAAGACTACCAGACCGCACTGATCGACGGACGGACGCAGACCGTGATCCAGGCCGGCGTTTTTCAGCTGAAAGCGGTCGATGAGGAAGCCCTGATCGCGTTGGATAAAGACCGCCGCCTGTTAGGCGTTGTGGACGCAAACGGACAGGTGATTTCCGGCTTCCCGGCAGCGCAGACTTATTATGATCCGGAAGCCGCACAGGGCCGGATTGTCGCCAGCTCCGTCAGCTTTCTGGACAATGAAGCGCGCCGGACGGATACCCTGCTGGATATTCATCTGAATCCGCTGTACAGCGCGCCGCGCATCAATACCGTATATAAAGGGCTGCATGGCTCCTATTTTATCATCTATCAGAAAAATCGGACCGCGATCGTCAGCGTGGAAACGCTGGAGCCGGTTTACGAGATTGATCCCGAACTGGAATTTACTTATTTTGACGGCGAACGGCTGCTTGTTTATCTTGAGGATGAAAAGACCGGGGAGGAAACGATGTGTCTGCGGGATCGGGACAACAGGACATTATTTGAGGCTGAGGTTCTGATCAGCGCTCAGCCGCAGTCCTCCAAAGATCGCGCCGGGCAGTTTCTGGCGGTGGAGAATGAAACCGCCATGTTGATCAGCCGTGAGGGCCAGGTTTTAAAGCGTCAAACGATTCCAGGGCTCACCAGCTTGTATTGCGACCGGGAGGGTTTGTATTTTTATGAAGCTTATAATGAAAAGGGGCAGATCCGCACCGGCCTGCTGGACGAAGAGCTGCGGATCGTGATTCCGGCGGAAGCGTATGAAACGCTGTCTGTCGCTACGCTGCAGGATTATCTGATTGAACCGATGGACTACCTGCTTGCGGTGCGTCGGGATCATGCCGCGGAGCTGACCGATATTCTGGATTTGAAGGGCAATGTGATCTTTTCCGGCGCAACCCGGATTTACAGCCGCGGGCAGGACCGCTTTGCGCTGCTTCAGGGGGAATTTGCCGGGTTGATCAACGGGCAGGGCGAATGGATTGTGAAACGTTCGATTTACAGCCTCGGCTGGGATGATTAAGGAGGGATGCCGAATGCGGCGAATAAGCCGGATTTTATTGATTGCCGGGCTGCTTTTGAGCGGCTGTCAGACAAAGCCGAAACTGGAAAACCTCTATCGGGTGGAAGATTTCCCGCAGGCTGACGCTTCCTGGCCGCTGCAGCTTTTGCTTAACGATTTACACCGGGAACTGAGCCCGGACCCCAATTGGCTGCCGGAAGAAGCCAGCGGCAGTACGCAGGCGGCCTGGCGCAGCCTGATTCAGGTTGTCAATCCCCAGCCGCGGATGATTCTGGCCTATGAACCGTCGGCCGCGATGCGCCGGGAATTACAGGATTACGATACGCTGTGGCAGGCGCAGACGATTGGCTATGACGCACTGGTGATGATCACCGGCAGCGAAAATCCCGTGGATTCGCTGAGTCTGGACCAGGTTCGCGATATCTATGCGGGGAAAATTACGAACTGGAAGCAGGTCGGCGGGCAGGACCAGCCGATTGAGATTTACGTTCAGGATGAGAACAGCGGCTTACAGACGGCGTTTGAACGTCATGTCATGCAGGGCGTTCCGGTTGTCAATCCAACGCTGGAATGGGTTTATGAACGCGCGGGCGTCGTCCGCCAAGCTCCGGCTGCGTTCAGTCCCAAGGAAGGGGCGCTGGGATTTTCCAGCCTGATCATGATTACGCAGGTTCATCCGCAGCCGGAAATTAAAACGCTCCGGATCGAAGGCATCGCCCCGAATGAGAAAACAATTGGAAACGGGAAATATCCTTTGAAATTACCCGTGCTGCTGGCAAGCAACACCGCCTCGGACGCAACAATTGCCGGAATTACCGACTGGCTGCTGAGCGCGGTGGGGCAACAATGGTTAAGTGATCAGGGGCTGATTCCCATTCCAGAGAAAAAATGAGCTATAAGCTGCTGAAAAAGCGCTGGTCTTCACAGCGGTTTGCCTGCTTTTAACCCGTTGTCCGCTTTCGGATAGAAATGAGAGTTCCAGATGGAAGCCGGCAGGATAAGGCTTAATTTCGTGCTTTATTCTGCCTGTTCTTTTCATCTCTGCCTAAATTCAAGTAAGCGCCTTGACCCCGGCCTGTATTTATTGAAATCTTTATTCATCTAACCTTTACAAACGCAGGAAATTCTTACCGGAAACGGGTGACTTTTCCAGATTGATATGCTACACTGAATTCTGTTTTCGGGATAAGGAGAAGGTTATGGAGAAAGAAGCAACATTATTATCGGGGGATATTAAAAAGACGTATGTTTCCTATCTGATTCCGACGATCGTGGGGATGCTGACCAATTCAGTGTACTGCATCGTCGACGTCATGTTCGTCGGTTTGTGCATCGGCGCGCAGGGCTTGGCGGCGTTTAACATCGCGATGCCGGTCTATACGATTTATTCTTCATTAGGTCTGATGCTGGGGGTCGGCGGCGCGGTGACGATTTCCGTGCTGATCGGAAAAGGCAAAAAGGAACAGGTGGACAAGGTGTTTACGCTGACCGTTTTGTGCAGCGCGCTGATCGGCATGGGGATGAGCGCCTACGGTTTGCTTTTCCCGGATGCCTTCGCGCGGATGCTCGGCGCCAGTCCGCAGCTGATGCAGGGAGTGAAGGATTATTTACAGCCGCTGCATTGCGTCGCGCTGATCTATATTCTTAACTGCACAATGCAGGTCATCATCCGCGCGGATTACAATCCGAAGCTGGTCATGGTAGCGGCGGTGTGCGGCAACGCGACCAATATACTCTTTGACTGGCTGTTTGTTTCTGTCTTCCAATGGGGACTGTTCGGCGCGGCGGCCGCTACGGCGCTGGGGCCTTGCGTTGCCATGAGCATCTGGATTTTCCATTACCTGTTAAAGAAAAATACATTCAAGTTTACAAAGCATTTCTGGGATTTCTCACTGCTTCAGCGGATCTTTAAAAACGGCGTCGGCACGTTTATTCTGGAATTGAGCTTAGGCTGCGTCGTGATTTTCTTCAATATCGTGCTGCTGGACGTCAGCGGCCAGGACGCTGTTGCGGTATTTGCGATCATCTCGAATATCGCCTATGTCGGAAAAGGCATTTTCAACGGGATTTCCCAGGCGGCCCAGCCGATGCTTTCGGTCAACTATGGCGCGCGGAAGATCAAGCGCGTACAGGCCACACTGAGAACAGCGTTAGTCTGTGCGTTGATTTTCTCGCTGGGCTGTTATCTGTTGATTTTAATTTTTCCACAGCCGATTATCGGTTTCTTCATCAGCTCCTCGGATGCCGGTTTGATCGGCCATGGTGTCTGGGCGGCGCGGATTTACTTTATTTCGTTTGTATTTACGGCGGTGAATACCGTTCTGATGTATTATTTCCAGTCGGTGGAAAGCATCAAAGTGACGACGATGATCGCGCTGATGCGGGGTTTGATCTTCATCCTGCTGGGACTGGCGGTGTTCCCGAAGCTTTTGGGTGAACTGGGCGTGTGGCTGACGATTACCTTTGCGGAGGTGGCGACGTTGCTGATCACGCTGCCGATCAAGCGGAAGCTGGACAAGTTGTTAGCGAGCGAAGCGGTTGAATAGCGGCCGCTGGCGAATAAAATGAAAAAGACTGGCTTTCCGAACAGAGAGAACCGGTCTTTTTTTGCGAATTTGATCTTAAAGCAGGCGGAGGATCAGTGCCGTCAGAAGCAGCAGTGCCAAACTGATCCAGGGCAGACATAAAATTCCGGCAACGATCAGATGAAATTTCTTATGCATCACCATCGCCGCGACATATTCCCGGATAAACGCGTTATAGGAGAAATAAGCGACGGTGCGCGAACCGATTCCGCTGCAGCGGCGGATTCCGGCCTTGCGGGATAACAATCCCGCGCGGAAGACGTGATAATCACTCGTGCAGAACAGACACTTATAGTTCTTTTTCATCGAATCCATTATTTTTTTGGAGAAGACCATATTTTCATAGGTGTTGACCGATTGATTTTCCACCCGGATCCGCGCCTCCGGCACGCCCTGTTCCAACAAATATTCTTTCATCACTTCCGCTTCCGCCCGCGGTTCGTCCGGTCCCTGACCGCCGGAGGGAATCAGGATCAATTCTTTTTTTCTTCCTCGGAAAAACCGGGCTTTTTTGGCTTCCTGCCGGCGATAGAAAGCTAATGCCCGGTCGCAGCGTTGTTTTAACAAGGGCGTCAGGCCTTGAGCGGTCACCTTGCAGCCGAGGATGATCAGAAAATCCTGATTGAGCCGCGGCCGGTTCAGCTTAAACAGCCAGCTGGAAACCAGATAACAGACGAAGGTGAAGATCAGATATAAATACAGGACCGCGCCGGCTAGAAACGCCAGGTTAAGAATCCAGGGCAGCGATTGGGAGTGCGAGAGTCCCATGGGGATAACGAACCAGCCGAGCAGAAACGCCAGACCGAAGATCAGCGACAGGCTGTGCTGAACGCTGACGCCTTCCTTTGCCCATAGCTGCGGCGAACGCATCAACAAAACCGCACCCAGAATCAGCGAACCAATCGGGAAGAGGAACAAAGTGAACAGGAAGATCCCGATTCCCGCTAAAAGCCAGAAAGAATTCTGCGTATTCAGCGCCAGGATCGTTAAATCGCCCAGAATTAAAAACAGGCCGAATGTCAGCAGCACACCGTTGAAAATCCGGCGTTTATCGCTGAGATAAAAAATAAAAAAGATTCCGAAATAGACGATCGTCGCTTTTCCCGCGAAATCCAGAAGTTGATCCATTGTTCGCTCCCTCGCTTTATTCTGATTCCATTATACCCTTTCCACACTGTTCCGACACGTCCTGTCGTGATAAAATGAAAGAAAAACAGGAGGCATTTATGATTGTTTTACGACAGGCAGACGTTTACGCCCCGCAGTTTGCGGGACGGCAGGATATTTTAATCGCCGGCGGCGAGATTGTAAGGATGGCGCAGCATCTCGACTGCGGGGAGGCGGAGGAGATCGACGCACGGGGAAAGATCGCGGTGCCCGGTCTGATCGACCAGCACATCCACATTACCGGCGGGGGCGGCGAAGGCAGCTTCCATACGAAAACGCCGGAGGTTCAGCTTTCTTCTTTAATTGAAGGCGGAATTACGACGGCCGTCGGTTTGTTAGGCACCGATGGGTTTTCCCGTTCGGTGGAAAATCTGGTTTCCAAGGCTAAGGCGTTGAAAGAAGAAGGGCTGAGCGTGTATTGCCTGACCGGCTCGTACAGCTATCCCAGCGTGACGCTGACGGGCGATGTAAAAAAAGACATCTTGTTTATCGACGAGATTCTCGGTGTGAAGCTGGCGCTGGCCGATCACCGCAGCTCCAATGTGACGCTGGAAGAGCTGATCCGGCTGGCTTCGGATGTCCGCGTCGCGGGGATGCTTTCCGGCAAGGCGGGGATTGTGACGCTGCACATGGGGGACGATCCGCAGGGCTTGAACAAGGTGTTCGACGCGATAAAACAGACGGCGATCCCGGCGAAGGTTTTTCACCCGACGCATGTGACGCGCAATCCCGTCCTGTTTGAACAGGCGCTGGATTTTCTGGAGCTGGGCGGGTGGATTGATCTGACTGCCGGCTCCCGTAAGGAAAAGAGCTGCGGTGAGGAGATCGCGTTAGCGAAACAGCGAGGGCTGGATACCCGCCGGATCACGATCAGCTCGGACGGTCAGGGCAGCTGGTCTAATTATGACGCGCGCGGCAACCTGACCCAGATCGGCGTGTCCAGCGTCAAGACGCTGCATGAACAGTTTGTGCGGATGGTGAAGGAAAATGATTTCGATCTGGCCGAGGCGCTGAGTTATGTCACGAGCAATCCCGCCGACGCCCTGCAGTTAAGCCGCAAGGGCCGGCTGCGGGAAGGCATGGACGCGGATATCGTGCTGCTGGACAACGATCTGGCGATCGATACCGTGATCGCCCGCGGACAACTGATGATGAAAGACAAGCAGCTGCGGGTGCGGGGAACCTACGAATAGCGCTGCGCAAAACAGAAGTCCGCGGCAAAAACAGATGGGAATCCATGACTCATGGACAAAGTCAAGCAGGCGTGGATTGTGCTGAACCCGCCGTCCTTCGTATAATAAAAAATCACTGAGGGTTGGGATCGAATTCATCTGTTTGTGCAGTGGGATCGTTCGTTCTGCCTAGCGGGGATGGGCTGTCTGGGTTTGTGTCTGTTTTTGATTTATCGTCAGGAAAAAACACAGAATGCAGGAAAATGGGATAAAAGGCTTTCAAATCTGCGGCTCTTGCGCGGGGTTGGAAAGCGGAAGGGATGCTGAACGGCGCGTTTCAAAGCTGAAACTTCCAGAGTTTAATGAGAAGAAAAGAAGAAAATAAAGAAAGGAACGCAGAATGAGCGAAGGGAAAGAACCGATTTTCCGCTACGGGGAAACGGAAATTCAATATTTAAAGCAGCGGGATCCGAAACTGGGCGCGATTATCGATCAGATCGGCCCGATCGAGCGAACCGTCGATGACGATCTGTTTTCGGCGATCGTGCATCATATCGTCGGACAGCAGATTTCCACCAAGGCTCAGCAGACGATCTGGCGGCGGATGCGGGAGGATCTGGGCGAAATCAACGCGGAAACAATTCTGGCAGCCGGTACCGAGCGGCTGCAGGGGTTTGGCATGACGTTTAAAAAGGTGGAGTATATCGAGGACTGCGCGCGGAAAGCAGCGTCCGGCGAGCTGGATCTGAAGCAGCTGCCGCAGTGTTCCGACAAGGAGATCATCGATCAGCTTGTTTCGTTAAAGGGAATCGGCGTGTGGACCGCGGAAATGATTTTGTTGTTCTGCCTGCAGCGGCCGGATGTGTTCAGCTATGGCGATCTGGCAATCCTGCGCGGCTTGCGGATGGTGTATCATCATCGGAAAATCGAACGGAAATTGTTTGAAAAATACCGCCGCCGGTTCAGTCCCTACGGCAGCGTGGCCAGCCTGTATTTATGGGCGGTCGCCGGCAGGGCAGTGGAAGGCATGAAGGACTACGCGCCAAAACAGCTGAATTCCCAGCGGACAAAGTCCAAAACGCCGCGAGCGCAGGCGCTTAAATAGTCCGGCTCTCCGCAGGCATTAACAAGCGTAAGAAGAACGTTGGAAAGGACGATTTATATATGATTTATACCACGCATTACACTTCTCCGCTCGGCGACCTGCTTCTGGCAGAGACTGAGAATCAGCTGATCGGGTTGTGGCTGGAAGGCCAGAAGTATTATCGCGGCTCGCTGCGGGAAGCGGCGCAGGAACGATCAGACCGTGCCGTCTTCGCCCAGACCGCGGACTGGCTCGACCGCTATTTCGCGGGGGAACAGCCTGCGGTCTGTGAATTAAGTCTGGCGCCCCGGGGAAGTGAATTCCGTCAGGCAGTGTGGAAAATCCTGTGTAAAATTCCTTATGGAGAGGTTACAACCTATGGAGAAATCGCCCGTCAGCTGGCCCGTCAGTCCGGGTTGACGGCGATGTCGGCGCAGGCGGTCGGGGGTGCGGTCGGACACAATCCGATCTCGATTATCATTCCCTGTCACCGGGTCGTCGGCACCAACGGAAGTCTGACGGGATACGCCGGCGGTCTGGAAAAGAAAATCCAGCTGCTGCAGCGGGAGGGTGTCGACGTCAGCCGTTTCTCAATCCCGAAGAAAGGAACCGCGCTGTAAATTGTTTGCGGTTCAGCGGATGAAACAGGACAGCTGACTCGTCAGCGTCAGTAAGGCTTCTGTCTTGTGATTTGAGGAACAGAGAAGCATAAGAGAAGAATAACGAAGCAGGACGTTTGGGAAACGCTCTGCTTTTTTGTTGTTTCTTCCGCACCAGACAGATTTGAATTCCATCAGGGGTGGGTTTAAAAAGGAAATCAACGGGGGATAACGAAAGAGAAATCCATTCGGCGTTGACCGGGGTAAGCGGATTTTTCAACTTGTTAAACTCTGAAAATAAAATTGTATTTAAATTTGTTGACAAACAGATCTGAATGGAAGATAATGTTAATAGAAAATGATAATCATTATCAATTAAGGAGGACAACGATGGATCCGAAAGCATTTTTCAAACTTAGTTATGGTTTGTATATCATCAGCACAGAGAACGAAGGCAAACAGGCTGGCTGTATCGCCAATACATTCAATCAGGTGACCAGCTCGCCGGCGCAGGTCAGCGTGACGTTGAACAAAAATAACGCGACGGAACAAATGATCGAAAAGAGCGGAAAATTCGCCGTGGCGGTTTTAGAACAGAGCGCCACAATGGAACTGATCGGCCGGTTCGGCTTTCACTGCAGCCGCGATCTGGATAAATTCAGCGGACTGGACTGTGGTATCGACGAACAGGGTCTGCCATTTGTGAAAGAACATGCGGCTTCCCGTTTTTCCTGCAAGGTTGTCAAAACAGTGGATTTGGGAACGCACGTGATGTTTATCGCCGAAGTCGCCGGTTGCGAAGTACTGGATAACGAGCCGGTGATGACCTACGAATACTATCATCAGGTCAAGAACGGCAAGACGCCGAAGAACGCGCCGAGCTATCAGGAGGAACCGAAGAAGGCCGGCGGCTGGCGCTGCTTGTTATGCGGATATGTCTATGAAGGTGAAATTCTGCCGCCGGACTTTATTTGTCCGATCTGCAGCGCACCGGCTTCCGCTTTTGAAAAAATTGAGAATTAAGCTGGCGGACTGACCGTTCGCCGTCAAAATAACTTATAGAAGGAGAAGAACTTATGAAAATGAAATCAAAAACCGTCATCATCACCGGCGGCGGCAAAGGCATCGGCTTTGGCGTAGCGACCGCCTTTGCGAAGGAAGGCGCCGACATCGTGATCACCGGGCGTCAGGAATCCGCGCTGGCGGCCGCGAAAGAAAAATTAGAATCGGCTTACGGGATCCGCGTCGGGTATGTCGCCGGCGATCTCGGCCTGGAAGAAACCGCACCGAAAGTCGTCGCTAAGGCGATTGAAATGACAGGCCGGCTGGACGTGCTGATCAACAATGCGCAAGCCTCCAAATCCGGCGTGATGCTTGCGGATCACACCAAGGCGGACTTTGATCTGGCGATCAATTCCGGCTTGTACGCGACGTTCTTCATGATGCGCGCCGCGTTTCCTTATCTGAAAGAAACGCAGGGCAGCGTCATTAATTTCGCTTCCGGCGCGGGGTTAGCCGGCCGGCTGGGTCAATCTTCCTATGCCGCGGCAAAAGAAGGCATCCGCGGGTTATCGCGGGTGGCGGCGACAGAATGGGGCGAATACGGGATTAACGTCAACGTTGTTTGTCCGTTAGTGGAAACCGAGCAGCTGAAAAAATGGAAGGAAGAATATCCGGACGTTTACGCCAAGACGATCAAAGGCGTGCCGCTGGGACGGTTTGGCGACGCGGAGAAGGATATCGGAAGAACCTGTCTTTTCCTGGCGAGCGAGGACGCGTCCTATATCAGCGGGGAAACCATTACACTGCAGGGCGGTTCCGGACTGCGGCCGTAAATAAAAGATCATCACGTTGTGCTTCTGCGCGGCGTGATTTTTTAATATATAAGTTGCCCAACACTGCGGTGATGGAACGTGCTTTTCGTTTCCCGCTTTCCCAATAATCGTAAAAAAATGAATAATATGGTTATTCGCGAAATGAAATATAATTGAAAGTTGCTTTTACTATTTCAAATTGATCGGGAATAGCATAAAATAAGACTTAAATAGGATCATGCGGGAAAATTGTTTTTTTTCAGGGCAGAGGATGCAAAAAGGAGAAAATTATGCGAAATTGGCGGAAACTATTCATTTTGGGAATCCTCACCTTATTGGTAAGTAATTTAATGACACCGCTGACGCTGCGCGCAGAAAACGCAGCGGATCAGAATGACGGGGAGCCGGAAGGCGAGGTAATAAAAGTATCCTTTCCGATCAGTCCGGGTTTGAACGAAGTTTATGAGGATGGTACCTACGGCGGTCTGGTTTACGACTGGCTGCATGAAATCGCCAAGTACACAGGTTGGAAGTACGAGTTTGTCACAGGGGATCCGGACACGCTGCTAACAGATTTCATGGCGGGAGAGAACGATATCATGGGCGGCATGTATTATTACGACGGCTATGAGGCGATGTTTAACTATCCGGAATACGTAATGGGTTCCAACTATAACTTACTGATTTATCCGCAAAGCGACACATCGATCAAAAGCTTTGATTACACAACGCTCAACGGCAAGCGGATCGGTGTTTTGCGCAAAGCGACAAGCAAAATCGAACGGCTGCAGAAATTTTTGGATTTTAATAATCTGGAATGTGAACTTGTTTATTACGAGGACGCGGCTTCCTATACGCAATGTCTGGATAACGGCGAAGTGGATCTGCTTCTGGGCAGCGATGTGTATCTGAAAGAAAACTATAACGTAGCAGCCCGGTTTGAAGCGGATTCCTATTATATGGTAACCACGCTGAACCGGCCTGATCTGTGCGAACAGCTCAATGAAGCTATGAACGCGATTTATTCCGCGGATCCGAATTTCGCTGATAAGCTGTACGAAAAATATTTTACGGCGGATTACGCCAACGCGATCGATTTCACGGAAGAAGAAATGACTTATCTGCGTTCGTCGCCGACTTTGCGCGTCGCGGTGCTGAAGAATAATTATCCCCTGTTCTATGAAGAAAACGGAGAAATCCACGGGATTATCCCGGCTTGTCTGGCGTTGATTGAAAAACGCACGACGCTTCATTTTGAATATGTTTACGCCGCGACCTACAAAGAGATGGGGGAATTGGTGAAAACCGGTCAGGCGGATCTGATCGGGGCTTATCTGGATAACGATACGGTCGCCGATCAAACCGGCTGGACACGGACGCCGGCCTATGCCCAACTGGACATGGTCGCGCTGATGAACAAGCAGACCGGGACGTCGCAGCCGATGCGCATGGCCGTACCTTCAGGGCTGGCGGGGACACCGCTGCAGAACGGCGATACGATTCTGACTTATGATTCCTATGAAAAATGTTTAGATGCGGTGAATAACGGAAAGGCCGATTATGTGCGGCTGCCGGCTTCCTTCGTTGAGGATCTTTATTCGCGCAAATACTACGCCAACCTGAATCTGATCACGATGAATAACGTCCAGGAGGAGATTGCTTTTGCCCTGCCTTCTCCGGCCAACGTTCTGCTTTATTCGATTTTCAGCAAGTCGATTCATAATTTTTCAACCTCGGAAAGTGAAAATCTGATCTCGGAGAACCTGCTGAAGGTGCGCCAGAGCGCGGCGACGCTGGAGTCTCTGGTTTATTCCAACCCGATGATGGTCGTCATGTTCTGTGCCGGTCTGATCGCTTTGGCAGCGCTGGGGATACTGATTTACTATCGGTTTCAGCTGAAAACCCGGATGATGCGGCTGCAGCTGGAGAAGGCCGTGGAAACCAGCCAGGCGAAATCTGATTTTCTCTCGCGGATGTCGCATGAAATCCGCACGCCGATGAACGCGATCATCGGGCTGACGCATCTGGCGCTGATGTCAGAGGAAGCCACGCCGGCTTTAAAAGAAAATTTGACAAAAATTGAAACATCCTCGCAGTTTCTTTTAACGCTGTTAAACGATACGCTCGATATGTCGAAAATCGAAAATGAAAAAATGCAGATCCTGGCGCAGCCCTTTGCCTTGGGGCCATTGCTGGATCACATGCTGGATATCTTTGAAATGCAGGCAGAGACCAACGGCAACTCGCTGCTCTTTGACACGCAGTTTGAGCATGCCTGTTTCTGCGGCGACGCGATGCGGATTTCCCAGGTGCTGACCAATCTGTTATCCAACGCGTGCAAATTTACGAGTCATGGAAAAGTGACGCTGAAAGTCTGCGAATCCGCGGGTCGGGAAGGCCGGGCGGTTTTGTATTTCAGCGTGCAGGACACGGGAATCGGAATCAATGAATCCGATTTAAAGAAAATTTTCCTCTCTTTTGAACAAGGGGGAAACCGTGATCAGAAAACCCCGGGGACAGGGCTGGGGCTGGCGATCAGCCGCAGTCTGGTGCAGCTGATGGGCGGTGAACTGGAAGTCCGAAGCGAAGTGGGCAAAGGCTCGGAATTCTACTTTTCCATCGAGCTGCCGATCAGCGAGGAAGCCGCGCTGCAGGAACCTGAATACGCAGTTCCTCAAAAGGGACAGCTGGAAGGCTTGCGGATTTTATTGGCGGAAGATAACGATATCAATGCTGAGATCGCGATTCAGCTTCTGGAACGGAAAAAGATACAGGTCGACCGGGCTGAAAACGGCCAGATCGCGCTGAATTTGTTCGCGGAGCATGAGGAAGGGTATTATGACATAATTCTCATGGATATCAATATGCCGGTGATGGATGGTTTAACGGCAGCGCAGCGGCTGCGGAAGCTGCCGCGCAGCGATGCTCAGACGGTGTTGATCATCGCGATGACGGCGAACACCTTCCAGGAGGATCGCGAGCGGGCGAAGGCCGCCGGCATGAACGATTTTCTGCCTAAACCTTTTGAAGTCGATCAGCTGTACGCTGTGCTGGGGCAGAACGATCTAAACTGTAAGCATGCGCCCTCTGCCGCAGAAAAGAAATAAACGTGAAGCATCAAGGAAGAAGGAATGAAATCCGGACTGTGAAAGCTCCGGATTTTTTTGTTGGTGTCCCAGCTTTTTGGGCGAATCCTCAGTGGTTTGAGAAAGAACGACTGAAAGTCAATCCACAAGTTCATTTAGAAACTGAGCTGAAAACGCGGTGTGGGACAGGCTGATTTAAAAAGCAGAGGGAAAGAGAAGCGGCGATGGAATTTACCAAGAAGCTGCGGCAGTTAAGAAGAGAACGCCAACGGATATTTCCTGTCGGGCGTGTCCATTAGGGCAGCCGGTATTCGATAGGAAGCAGGTGAACTCCGCGCCCTGCCATCAGAAGCCTGCGTCCGCCGCTAACAATGTTTCAGTGCAAAAACGAAAATAAAAACCACCGGCAGGGTTTCAAGTGAACCTGACCGGCGGTTTTTCTCATTCATTCTTTTTTGGAGCGCGGCTGAGTGCAGGATTGACGCAGGATCAGGGAGCAGGGAAGCATGATCTGCATGGGATAAACTTTTTCCTTCGCCGCAAACTGCGTGATAAACTGCGCGGCCAGTTCTCCCATCTGCCGGGCCGGCGCATAAATCGTGGTCAGCGGAGGATTGGTATAAGCGGTGTTCTGGTTGTTATTGAAGCCGAGAATGGACACATCCTCCGGAACGCGGTAATTGTTTTCATGCAGCGCCCGCAGCACGCCCATCGCAACGGCGTCGCTGGCGCAGAACAGCGCGGTCGGCACCTGATGCGCTCCGATCAGATCCAGCATCATCGCGTACCCGGATTCGACGGAAAACTGATCCCGCCGGACATACCGGCTGTTGTCCCAGCCTTTCTGCCGGCAGAATTCCTGATAATAGTGATAACGCTGCTCGAAGTAAATTTCACCGTCGCTCGTATGCTCGATGCCGCCCAGAAAGCCGATGCGTGTGTGGCCCAAACTGGCAAGGTATTCCAAACCTTCCAAAACCGCGGTGCGAAAATCCATGACAATGGTATTGACGAAGATTTTCGGCATGAACAGATCGACGAAGATGACCTTATCGGTGAGCTTGCGGAATTCGCTGATTTCCTGGGGCGAAAATTTACCGATGCAAATCAGACCGTCCAGCATCGAAAGCTTGCTTAAAAAATCCGGATCACCGCGGAAGGAACGGATCATTTCAATGTTATTCTGATTCAGATAGCTCTCCGCGCCGATGCGGATGGACAGGTAGAAGGGATCGTTCAGTTCTTTTTCGATCGAATACCATTGCACAATGCCGATCCGGATCGGATTATAATTATTTTTCGTTTTGATTTTCCGTTTGATATAATTCTGTTTCTTGGCTTCATCAAATACCCGCTGGCGCGTTTGCTCCGCCACCTTCAACGTTGGATCATAGTTGAGTATCCGCGATACCGTGGCGACGGATACGCCCGCTTGCTGCGCGATTTCTTTGATCGTAGACATAGTTATCAACTCTCTCTCAAACTTACTCTAACGAATTTAAGTGAACAAGTCAAAATAATTTACTAAATCAGTTAACCTGAACTGATAGTTTTACTAAAACTGATAACGCTTACATTTTAGTTACAACTGGTTAAAATTGGTAAAAACTCATTCAATAAGCCAGTTTTGAGCTATAATTTTAACGATTTCACAATCAGAAGTTTACTAAAACTAGTTAAAACAACTGAAAAGTTTATCTTGGTTTGTTGACACAGGCCCTTATAACGGCATAGAATGAAAGCGTATACAGAAGCTATACGGAGGGAAAAAGATGAAAAAACTATTTGCTTTTCTTGCATCAGCATTGATGGTATTATCCCTTGCTGCATGCTCCAACAACGGCGGCGGTAATAATGACAAGCCGACGGATGACGGCGGGGCCGGAACCGGGACCGACAAGAAGGTTTATAATGTCGGCGTTTCCATCTACAAATTCGACGATAACTTCATGACGTTGTATCGTAAGGAAATCGAAAGCTATTTCAAGACGCTGAACACGGACGAAGTCGAATACAAAGTCACGATTCAGGATGGCAAGGGCGACATGGCCGAACAGACCAACCAGATCGACAACTTCATCGCACAGGACTATGACGCGCTGATCATCAACCTGGTTCAGGCGACATCCGCAGCAACCGTTATCGACAAGTGCGAAGCGGCGAACAAGCCTTGCATCTTCATCAACCGTGAACCAAGCGAAGAAGATATGAAGAAGGATCCGGGTATGATCACCTATGTCGGTGCTGACGCTCGTCAGTCCGGTAAATTCCAGGGTGAACTGATCGCTGATCTGCCGAACAAGGGCGATCTGAACGGCGACGGCGTCTTACAGTATGTCATGGTTGTCGGCGATCCGGAAAATGTTGACGCGAAATACCGCACGGAATTCTCCATTTCCCAGTATCAGGAAGTTTCCGGCTTGAAAGTTGAAAAATTAGACGAACAGCGCGGCGATTGGGATCAGGCAAAGGGCCAGGAAATCGTAGCGAACGCTTTAACACAGTACGGCGATAAGATCGAAGCTGTCTTCTGCAACAACGACGCAATGGCGTTAGGCGC
This sequence comes from Holdemania filiformis, assembly GCF_003459085.1. NCBI lineage: Bacteria > Bacillati > Bacillota > Erysipelotrichia > Erysipelotrichales > Erysipelotrichaceae > Holdemania > Holdemania filiformis. Next base: position 56,780 of record NZ_QRUP01000025.1, read on the forward strand.
AGCGCAGGCGATCACAGCGGCAGGCCGTAAGGTCGGCGAAGACATCTATCTGGTCGGCGTTGACGCGCTGGCAGAAGCGATGGATTTAGTTTCCACTGGCGGCATGACCGGCACCGTTCTGAACGACCACATCAATCAGTCGCACAAAGCGGTTGACTGCACAGTTCAGGCGATCAACGGCGAAAAGCTGGACGCTTACTACTGGATCGACTACATTAAGGTCACTCCGGAAAACGTAGCACAGTACAAATAAGCAGAAAGAATCCGAAACCAAATTAAGTGTGCCTTCGCGCACACTTAATTTTTCTGGATTATTAAGAGGAAGGGGATTTACGAATGAGCGACTATATTTTACAGATGAAAAATATAAGTAAAAGCTTCCCTGGCGTCAAAGCGCTCGATCACGTCTGTCTGAATGTCCGCCCAGGAACCGTGCATGCCTTGATGGGCGAAAACGGCGCGGGCAAATCCACACTGATGAAATGTCTGTTCGGGATCTACAAAAAAGATGAGGGACAGGTTATTTTCAACGATGAAGAAGTGGATATCAAGGATACGAACGACGCGCTGCATCGGGGCATCGCGATGGTTCATCAGGAACTGCAGCCAATTCCGGACCGCAGCATCGCTGAAAATATTTTCTGCGGCCGTTATCCGATGAAAAACATCGGTCCGGTACAAATTGTGGATCATGCGCGGATGTATAAGGAAACGGAAGAGCTGCTGAAAGAAGTTAACCTGGACTTTAATCCGAAGGTGAAATTGGGGACGTTGTCCGTTTCGCAGATGCAGTCGGTCGAAATTGCCAAAGCGGTTTCCGTGAACGCCAAGATCGTCATCATGGACGAACCGACATCGTCGCTGACTGAAAATGAAGTTGAGGGACTGTTCGATATCATTAATAAGCTCCGGTCGAAGGGCGTATCGATTATTTATATTTCTCATAAGATGGAAGAAATTCTGAAAATCTCTGATGAAGTCACGATCATGCGCGACGGCACCTATGTCGGCACCTGACCGGCGAATGAGCTGACGACAGATCTGATCATCCAGCGGATGGTCGGACGCGAACTGACCAACCGGTTCCCGCCGCGGTTTAACGAACCGGGCGAAGTGGTTCTGAAAGTGGAAAACTTCACTTCGATTGATCCGCGCAGCTTCCGCGATGTGACCTTTGAATTAAAGAAGGGCGAGATCCTGGGCATCGGCGGTCTGGTCGGCGCGCAGCGGACCGAGCTGATGGAAGGTCTGTTCGGCGTGCGGCATATTGAAAAAGGCACTGTTACCTACAAGGGCGAAACGATCAAGATCCATCATCCGCGGGACGCGATCAAAAAGGGCATCGCGCTGCTGACGGAGGATCGCCGGGCGACCGGAATCTTCGGCGTGCTGTCGATTTCCGACAATGTCGGCGTCGCTTCACTGGATAAATATATTGATTACGGCGTCGTCCTGAACAACAAAAAGCTGGAAAGCTTAGTCAAGGACAACATCGACAAGATGAGCATTAAAACGCCGAGCACGAAAACCCAGATTCAGTCGCTGTCGGGCGGCAACCAGCAGAAAGTCATCATCGCCCGCTGGCTCGCCAACGACCCGGAAATCCTGATCCTGGACGAACCGACCCGCGGCATCGACGTCGGTGCGAAGTATGAAATTTATACGATTATCGCCGACTTGGCCAAACAGGGGAAATCAATTATCATGATCTCCAGTGAAATGCCGGAGCTGATCGGCATGAGCGACCGGATCATGGTCATGTGCGAAGGCCGCGTCACCGGTTTCGTTGACAGTAAGACCACGACTCAGGAGGAAATCATGAGTCTGGCGACTAAATATATGTAAGGAGAGGGACTGTTATGGAATTCAATAAGAAAAAAGTCACCGATTTTCTAAGCAATAACGCGATCGTCATACTCCTGGTCCTGTTGGTTCTCTTTGTCGGCTTCACCCGCAAGGGATTCTTCAGCGGCCCGAATTACAGCAATATCATCACCAATGTCACACCGCGGTTCATCATCGCGCTGGGCGTCAGCGGCTGTCTGATCACCAAGGGTACCGACCTGTCGGCCGGCCGAATGGTAGGATTTGGCGGCGTTATCGCCTGTACGCTGCTGCAGCGTCCGGATTATACCGCGAAATTCTTTGAGAACCTGCCGCAGATGCCGTTAGTCGTCGTCCTGTTGATCGTCATGTTGATCACGGCGTTCTTCGGTCTGCTTAACGGCTGTGTCGTCGCCTACCTGAAAGTTCCGCCGTTTCTGGCAACGCTGGGTATGCAGACGATCGTTTACGGAATTAACCTCGTTTATTCGGGCGCGGATCCGATCGGCGGCCTGCGTTCTGATTTCACCGGCGTGGCGACGAATGCGATCTTCACCGTCGGAAAGTTCAGTTTTAAATGGTTGTTTTTGATCGCAATTGCCGCAGGTTTGATCTTCTGGTTCCTTTATAACAAGACCCGGTACGGCAAATATATGTACGCGATCGGCGGTAATGAAAACGCGGCGGAGGTTTCCGGCGTCAACGTCAATCGTTCCAAGCTGAAAATCTACACGCTGGCTGGTCTGATGTATGGTCTGGCAGGCTTCCTGTTAGCGGCGAAGTCCGGCGGCGCTTCGGTCAACCTCGGTTTGGGCTATGAGCTGGAAGCGATCGCGGCTTGTACAATCGGCGGCGTTTCCACCAACGGCGGCGTCGGCAAGGTTTCCGGAATTCTGTTAGGCGTTCTTGTCTTCGAATTATTGAAGACGTCGATGCAGTATCTGCGGATCGATACTTCATATCAGTTCATCGTACAGGGCATCGTCATTATCGTGGCGGTCGCACTGGATATCCGTAAATACACAGCGAAGAAATAAGCTGAGATTCAACTATCCAATTCAAGACCAATTAAAAAGGGGCTGTGACAAATCAGGAAAATAAGAAAAAACCATAAGCTCACAGCCA
>NZ_QRUP01000026.1:0-48370 GCF_003459085.1 Holdemania filiformis
TGGGCAATCCTATATGGAAACTTGGCGGACCCGGAAAAACGGGAATGGATTCGACAGATATGCGAACACGATGAGAATCTCAGAAAGGTGGTCAGGAAGATGAGTGAAATGACGATGGACTTTGAAGCGTACTTCAGAGAAACAAAGGCGATCATGGCGGAACTGGAAAGAGCGGATCGTCAGCGGGAATGGCTGGAACAGGGCAAACGGATGGGTAAGCAGGAAGGCTTGGAACAAGGCATAGAACGAGGCTTGGAACGAGGCGAATTATGCAAAGTCATTAAACTGGTGCTGAAAAATGTGAAAAAAGGCAAGTCCGTTCCAGAGATCGCGGAGATTTTAGATGAAGATGAAACTTTAATTCGTCAGATATTTATCTGTCATGAAGAACATCCTGAATGGACCGCGGATCAGATTGCAACGAGAATAAGGAGCTAGAATCGAGCTTCCTATTCTAATTTCTATTTATGAAAATTGTTGATAAAATTGATTGGCGGAATAGACGAGGCAGCTGGATTACTTTTGTTTCTTAAGCTGAGCGTTGCTTATGTATGCCAGGCCGGAATACGTCCCAAGAAAGGCATGGATTCCGGCTTTTTGTAATTTAGGCTGAAGACATCGGCAATACCGCCAGTACAAAGCGGCTGATTATCTAAAAGCTTGAGAATTTGAGATCAGGAAAGTAACCTGAATTCAGAAAAAATAAGTAGAAAGAACAGAGAAAAATGAAGGAATCCTTAAACAACAGGATTAACCGTTGCGAATTAGAACGGTATTCTTTAAAATGAGAACAATGAAACATCGCAAATCATCCGAATCTTTCCTGCTTATCAATCTAAGCAGAACTTTGGATGAGCTTGCGCAAGGAGGCTGCCATGTTTAATTTATTTAAGAAACCTGCGTATTGCGACATCCTGGCACCGGTTGACGGCATCAGTTTGCCCTTGGAAGAAGTGCCGGATCCGGTATTTGCGCAGAAGATGATGGGCGAGGGAATTGCATTTCGTTTTGAAGGCGAAAAGATTCTGTCGCCGCTGACCGGCACAGTGCTGCTTGTAGCGGCAACGCGTCATGCGGTCGGATTAAAAGGCGCCAATGGCGTTGAGGTGCTGCTGCATGTCGGCATGGATACTGTGGAGCTTCAGGGCCGAGGCTTGGAAGTTTATGTTCAGCCTGGTGCAAAAGTCCGGGCGGGAGAACCGCTGATCCGGATTGATCGGGGATTTATGGAGAAAAATCATATCGATCTGACGACGATGCTGGTCGTAACCAACGGCGGCGGGTATCAGCTGGAAATTGCCAAGACCGGGGTGGTTAAGACCGGCGATCCTGTCATTCGTGTGACGCGTTGATAAATCCGGTCAAAATCGAAAATATCCCTTGACTAAAGGGTTAAATCCGCTTAGAATAGTAATGCTGTCGAAGGCAGCAAGTTTTATTATGCGTGGGAGGACGGTGTTGCACCTGTCCACTAACCACAGCACAGACAATCAATTTTAAGGAGGAATGTCTTGTGAGCAAGAAAGTTGCAAAGATTTGTAAGCTCCAGTTCCAGGCAGGCGGAGCCCGTCCGGGACCGGCGCTGGCCTCTGCAGGCATCAACATGCCGCAGTTCTGCAACGCATTTAACGATGCGACCAAGGATCGTGCAGGCGATATCGTTCCTGTCATCATCACAGCGTATGAAGACAAGAGCTTTGATTTCGTTCTGAAAACGACACCAGCCTCAGTACTGATCAAGAAGGCTGCCGGTATCAAGTCCGGATCGGGCAGTGCCAAAGCCAACATCGTCGGAAAGATCTCTCTGGAAAAGTGCAGAGAAATCGCTGAGTACAAGATGCCGGATCTGAACGCCAATGATGTAGAAGCAGCAATGCGGATTATCGCCGGAACAGCGCGCAATATGGGCGTCGCTGTCGAAGGCATGGAATAAGAGAGGGACATCACGATGGCAAAAAGAGGTAAGAAATACACAGAGGCCCTGAAGCAGGTCGACACAGCGAAGCTGTACAGCCTGACGGAAGCGGTAGCTCTGGCGAAGAAAATCAACACAACAAAGTTCGACGCATCTGTCGAAATCTCCTTCAACCTGAACGTCGACCCACGTCACGCTGATCAGCAGATCCGCGGCGCGATGGTTCTGCCGAACGGCACAGGCCGCTCCCAGAAGGTCTTAGTCGTGACTCAGGGTGCGAAGGAACAGGAAGCCAAGGATGCCGGCGCAGATTTTGTCGGCGGCAAGGAAATCCTGGAAGATATCAAAAAGGGCTGGTTCGGATTCGACGTGATCGTCGCGACTCCGGATATGATGGGCGAACTCGGCAAGCTGGGTAAGATCCTGGGTCCTAAGGGCTTGATGCCGAACCCGAAGACGGGCACCGTCACGATGAACATCGCCAACGCTGTCAACGAAATCAAGAAAGGTAAGGTTACTTACCGTGTTGACAAAGAAGGCAACATCAACGTTATGATCGGCAAGTGCTCCTTCACTGACGAACAGCTGGCGGAAAACGCGAAAGCGCTGTACAACGTGATCGCGAAGGCACGTCCGGCGGCAGTCAAGGGTAACTACATGAAGAGCATCACGGTTTCCACAACGATGGGACCGGCGATTCGTGTCGCTGCTGAGTAATTGCTTGACAATTACGCAAACCCTGTTAAAATTAGTTTGTTATCAATATACCATAGACAGCAACGGCCTAACGGCTTAATCAGGTTGCCGAGGTAGGAAGATCAACTTTGAACTTTCAAAACCCGTGCTGTCTTGAGTGCGGGTTTTTATATTCAGGTATATTGTGACAGTATAAAATGGAGGTGTACGGAATGAAAGATGCGGTATTAGAATCTAAAAAGGCAGTCGTTTCCGAAATTCAGGAAAAAATGACCGCCAGCCAGTCAACAGTCGTTGTTGAATACCGTGGTCTGACAGTTGCCGAAGTCACTGAGTTGAGAAGAAGCCTGCGGGCTGAAGGCATTGAATTCAAGGTTTACAAGAATTCCATGTCCCAGCGTGCCGCTGAGGCTGCCGGATTCAACGAACTGACAGAACAGCTGACCGGACCAAACGCAATCGCATTCTCTGATGATGCTGTTGCGCCAAGCCGCGTGCTGGCGAAGTTCGCCAAGAAGCACGACAAACTGGTTCTGAAAGGTGCGATCGTCGAAGGTAAAGTCGTCGGCGTCGATACGATTAAGGAACTCTCCAGCCTGCCGAACCGTGATGGTATGCTGTCGATGCTGCTGAGCTGCCTGCAGGCGCCTGTCCGCAGCTTCGCTTGCGCTGTGAAAGCAGTCGCTGACAAAGACGGAGAAGCTGCTCCTGCTGAAGAAGCAGCTGCTGAATAACAAAACTGACCAAGGAGGAATAAGAACATGGCAAAGTTAACAAATGCTGAAATCATCGAATCTCTGAAAGAGATGACAATTCTGGAACTGAACGAACTGGTAAAAGCGATCGAAGAAGAATTCGGCGTAACGGCTGCGGCTCCGGTTGCAGCAGCGGCTCCGGCTGAAGCTGCAGCGCCTACAGGACCGACTGAAGTTTCCGTATTCCTGAAGGAAGTCGGCGCTTCGAAGGTTGGCGTCATCAAGGTTGTTCGTGAAATCACTGGCTTAGGCCTGGTTGAAGCGAAGGGCTTAGTTGACAAGTGCCCAAGCGCGATCAAGGAAAACATCAAGCCTGAAGAAGCGGAAGAAATCAAGAAGAAACTGATGGATGCCGGCGCTTCTGTCGAAATTAAATAAGTTTCGTACAATCCGACAACAGAACAATTCCGTCACGACGGCGGAATGCAATTAGCCCATGGGAGGCGATCGAATGAGTCATTACTTTACTGACAATCGTCAACTACCACAAAACCGGAAGGAGATTTCTTTCCGGTTTTCGGGCTTTATTATCCCTTTGATCACGGATAACGGCGTGTTCTGTAAAAGTGAAGTGGATTTTGGATCGTATGTCCTGTTGAAAACGATAAAAGAAGAACCGCTGGGAGATCACATATTAGATCTGGGCTGCGGCTACGGCGTGATCGGCGTCACGGTGAAAAAAATGTTTCCGGACGCTGAAATGCTGATGGTGGATGTCAATCCCCGGGCGGTCGAGCTGGCTGTTCTTAATGCGCAGAAGAACAGCGTGGAGGCTGAAGTTCGGGTATCGGATATCTTTGGGAATGTCACTGAAACGTTGAGCGATATTCTGACCAATCCGCCGATCCGGGCGGGCAAAAAAGTGATCTATGCGATGTTTGAGCAGGCGTATGACCATTTGCGTCCGCAGGGACATCTGTATGTGGTGATCCGCAAGCAGCAGGGCGCGCTCAGCGCTAAAGCTAAAATAGAGGAAATATTTGGCAACTGCGAAGTGATCAACAAGGAAAAGGGATATTACATTTTAAAATCGACAAAAACAGATTGACAACTTGTGTTAAGTTTGGTACTATATTAAATTGCAAAAATGTATAAAAGTTAAGGGGGTTTCAGGCCCTTTTAGCCGTTGTTAACACTGTTATGAAAGGATGGCGTACATGGAAAAAATGCAGAACTACCGTATTGAAAAACTGGGTAAAAAGGCAGAACGCCGGAATTATTCCAAGGTCAGCGGCAACCTCGATCTTCCTGATCTGGTTGAAGTGCAGACTCAGTCTTTTGAATGGTTTATCAGAGAAGGCATCAGGGAAGTTTTTGAAGATATTTACCCGATTCAGAACTACGGTGGAAATATTCGCCTGAAATTCGTAGATTACGAATTCGGCACGCCAAAGTATACCGTCAACGAGTGCAAATACCGGGAGGCGAATTTCGCCGCGCCATTGAAAGCGAAAATGGAGCTGGAAATGGTTGACAATACAACCGGTGAAGTACTGACAAAGTGGGAAGATGTTTTCCTGGGCGAATTCCCGATGATGACGGAAACCGGAACTTTCATTATCAACGGCGCTGAACGTGTTATCGTTTCTCAGATTGTACGTTCGCCAGGCGCTTATTTTGATATTGCTTCCGAAGATAAAACTGGCAAAGATAGCTACAACTGTGAACTGATCCCAAGCCGCGGCACGTGGCTGGAGTTCATGACTGACGGCAAGAAGGCGGCGTTAGGCCGGATTGTCAACATGTCAGTCGACCGCAAACGTAAAATTTTATCCACTATCCTGTTCAAGGCGATCGGTATGTCCTTGAACCTGGAAAAGAGCGAAGACGGTTTTGATACGGCGGAAATCCGCCGGTTCTTAAAAGCGTTGGGACTGGAAGTGTTCGAAGAGAACATCGTCGAGGGTGAACCGCGCGAATTCCTGAACCTGTATATGCTTTTATATACCTCGTTCTTCGGCAACTATGAAGAAATCCGCAACACGCTGGCCGCCGATAAGATCAAGACGAGCAACGAGGCGCTGCTGGCGATCTATGAAAACCAGCGTTCCGATGAAGTTCCGACGATCGACGGTTCGGTTAACTTGATGAACGCCAAGTTCTTCGATCACCGCCGGTATGACCTGACCAAGGCCGGCCGGTACAAATTAAATAAGAAACTGTCGCTGACGGATCGGATGGAAGGCACCTATTTGGCCGAAGACGTTCTGAGCGGCGAAGGCAAAGTGTTGTTTGAAAAAGGCACGTTTGTCACGAAGAAGGAAAGAAACGTCCTGCGCGTGGAAATGCTCAAGGGCAGCCATGTAACAGCTTTCCCGTTCGTGCATGAATTCTCGCATCCAGATACTTCCATGATGGATACATCCTGGAGTCTGGGGCTGATCGGCCGGATTCTGGCCAACGACGTCGAGTGCGGCGACCGCCTGTTTGAAAAGGGTACCGTTCTGACGGAAAAAGATATTGAAGCCCTGGCGAAGGAAGTCAAAGAAGTTCGCGTTTATTCCGGACTGGTGGCCAAGCCGGTCGCACTGACGGCGGAAAACGCCTCCGCGGTCCTGAATTACGGTCACCGTTTCTTCGTGATCGGCCGGTTGACGGCGAATAACGAAGACATGACCAACAACGGCGAGCTGGTGGTAGACCGCTACATCCCGGATGAGGATTACTCGAAGCTGAGCGCTTCCGAGCAACAGGTCATCATCGAACGCGCACATCAGAATCAGGCGATCACAGCCTGGCTGGTCGGCGCGGCCGTGCAGACGATTCAGGTTTCAACGTCTGCGGATTGCAGCAATCCGATCAAGATCGTGGCGATCGACCCGATCAACCAGAAAAAGACGATCACGATTTCCGACATGTACGCCTTCTACAGCTATGAGCTGAACATGATGGACGGCGTCGGCAGTGTCGATGATATCGATATGCTGGGCAACCGCCGGATCCGCACGGTCGGCGAATTGATCCAGAACCAGTTCCGGATCGGCTTAAGCCGAATGGAACGGGTCGTTAAAGAAAGAATGTCAATTGCCGAGGCGGCAGGTCTGACGCCGAAGCAGTTAACGAATATCCGTCCGCTGACCGCGGCGATCAAGGAGTTCTTCTCCTCCTCGCAGCTGTCGCAGTTCATGGATCAGCAGAATCCGCTGGCGGAGCTGACCAACAAGCGCCGTATTTCCGCGCTGGGCCCAGGCGGCTTAACGCGTGAGCGCGCCGGCTTCGAAGTCCGTGACGTTCACAACAGCCATTACGGCCGGATCTGTCCGATTGAAACGCCGGAAGGTCCGAACATCGGTCTGATCTCCAACCTGACAACCTATGCGAAGATCAATGAATACGGCTTTATTGAAACGCCGTACCGTCTTGTTAAAGAAGACGGCGAAGTCACGGAAGACTATGTTTACCTGTCGGCGGATGAAGAAAACGACTACGTCATCGCACAGGCGAACGAAGTGCATGACGGCCGTCTGATCAACGACATGGTCGTTGCCCGAAAAGCGGGAGAAACAATCATGGCTCACCGCAATCAGGTTGAGCTGGCGGACGTTTCACCGAAACAGATCGTTTCCGTCGCAACCGCCTGTATCCCATTCCTGGAAAACGACGATGCTTCCCGTGCCCTGATGGGCGCGAACATGCAGCGTCAGGCTGTACCGCTGCTGAATCCGCATTCTCCGTATGTCGGAACCGGTATGGAACACCGCATTGCGCGGGACTCCGGCAGCGCCTGCATCTGCACCGGCAACGGGGTCGTCACCTATGTGGACGCGAATAAAATTGTCGTCACCGAAGATGAAGGCGAACAGCGCGTTTATGAGCTGCAGAAATTCCGCCGTTCCAACGCCGGCACCTGCATCAACCAGCGGCCGATCGTCAAGCATGGCGAACGTGTGGAACGCGGCGATATCCTGGCCGACGGTCCTTCAATGGAAAAAGGCGAGCTGGCGTTAGGCCAGAACGTGACGATCGCGTTCATGACCTGGCACGGTTATAACTACGAAGATGCGATCATCATGTCCGAGCGGATGGTCCGCGACGATGTCTACACTTCTATTCATATTGAGGAATACGACATTGAATGCCGCGAAACGAAGCTGGGACCTGAAGAAATTACCCGCGACATTCCAAACGTCAGTGAAAATGCCTGCCGCCACCTCGACGGCCGCGGCATCGTCATGGTCGGTGCGGAAGTCAAGGAAGGCGACATCCTGGTCGGTAAGGTCACCCCGAAGGGCCAGAGCGAAATCTCCCCGGAAGAAAAGCTGTTGTTGGCGATCTTCGGTGAAAAGTCCAGAGAAGTCCGCGACAATTCGCTGAAAGTACCGCATGGCGGCGCCGGCATCGTCCATTCAATCCGCATTTTCAAGCGCAATGAAGGTCACGATCTGCCGCCGGGAGTCAATGAAGTCGTTAAAGTCTATATCGTTCAGAAACGTAAGATTTCTGAAGGTGATAAAATGGCCGGCCGTCACGGCAACAAGGGCGTTATCTCCAAGATCCTGCCGATCGAGGATATGCCGTATTTGCCGGATGGCACACCGATCGATATCATGCTGAACCCATTCGGCGTTCCATCCCGTATGAACATCGGACAGGTTCTGGAAATCCATCTGGGCATGGCCGCGAAGACGTTGGGCGTGAAGTTTGCGACGCCGGTCTTCGACGGAATTTCCAATGATGAACTGAAATCGATCATGGAAGAGGCGCAGACCTCCCAGGACGGCAAGCTGGTGCTGCACGATGGCAAGACCGGCGAACCGTATGACGAACGGATTTCTGTCGGCGTCATGTATATGATTAAGCTGGCGCACATGGTCGACGATAAGCTGCATGCCCGTGCAACCGGCCCGTACAGCTTAGTTACGCAGCAGCCGTTAGGCGGTAAGGCGCAGAACGGCGGCCAGCGTTTCGGCGAAATGGAAGTCTGGGCGCTGGAAGCTTACGGCGCCGCGCATACGCTGCAGGAAATCCTGACTGTGAAGTCGGACGATATCGTCGGCCGCACGAAGACCTACGAAGCGATCATCAAGGGCAAGGATCTGCCGGAACCGGGCATTCCTGAATCGTTCCGCGTCTTGAAGCATGAGCTGCAGGCGCTGGCGATCGACGTCAAGATGCTGGATGAAGAAGGTCTGGAAGTCGATATGAAGAAGATGGAAGCAGACGAGATTAATGAAGTTGCAGCCCTGGAGAACGTCGTATCCGAAACCTCGGCCGAGGTTCCGGCCCAGGTCATCGACGAGGAGGATCTGCCGGAAGAAGCGGCTGTAATCGGATTTGATGACGAAGACGTTGAGTAAAGGAGGCGTAAGCGATGAGTGTCAATAAATTTGCCGCCATTCAGGTCGGTCTGGCATCCCCGGAACGAATTCGCGAATGGTCCTATGGCGAAGTCAAAAAGCCGGAAACGATTAACTACCGTTCTCAAAAACCAGAACGGGACGGCTTATTCTGCGAACGGATTTTCGGTCCTTCCAAAGACTGGGAATGTTATTGCGGAAAATACAAGAAAGTACGCTATAAAGGCGTAATCTGTGACCGCTGCGGCGTAGAAATCACCAAGAGTTCCGTCCGCCGCGAACGGATGGGTCACATTGAACTGGCAGCTCCGGTTGCGCACATCTGGTATCTGCGCGGCATTCCAAGCCGCATGAGCCTGCTGCTCAACATCACGCCGAAGGCGCTGGAAGAAGTCGTTTACTTCGTATCCTGGGTCGTTACCGATCCGATGGATACGCCATTGGCTGTCAAACAGATCCTGTCAGAAAAAGAATACCGTGAGAACACCGCACTGTACGGTCCGGGCAGCTTTGTCGCCCAGACCGGCGCGGAAGCGGTCAAGACCTTGTTGGAAAAGGTCGATATTGAGAAAGAACATGAGATCGTCATTAAAGAACTGGAAAACGCGAACGGCGACAAGCGCAAGAAATTGATCAAGCGCCTGGAAACCATCGACGCGTTCCGGCATTCCGACAACAAGCCGGAATGGATGGTCTTAAGCGTACTGCCGGTCATTCCGCCGGATTTACGCCCGATGCTGCAGCTGGACGGCGGCCGTTTCGCCACCTCCGATTTGAACGATCTGTACCGCCGTGTCATCACCCGGAACAATCGTTTGAAGAAGCTGTTGGAGCTGGGAACTCCGGCGATCATCGTTCAGAACGAAAAACGTATGCTGCAGGAAGCGGTCGATGCTTTGATCGACAACGGCCGCCGTTCCAAGCCGATCACCGGCGCGGGCGGACGGGCGCTGAAATCCCTGTCGCATTCCTTAAAGGGTAAGCAGGGACGTTTCCGTCAGAACCTTTTAGGGAAGCGTGTCGACTTCTCCGGCCGTTCCGTTATCGCGGTTGGACCGGACCTGAAGATGTATCAGTGCGGTATTCCGCGTGAAATGGCAATTCAGCTGTACAAGCCGTTTGTCATCAATGAAATTGTGAACCAGGGCATCGCCGGCAATCCGAAAACAGCGGAGAAGCTGATCGACCGCCAGGATCCGCGCGTCTGGGACGTCGTGGAACAGGTCATTGATAATCACCCGGTCTTCCTGAACCGTGCGCCGACGCTGCACCGTCTGGGCATCCAGGCGTTTAAGCCGAAGCTGGTCGAAGGCCGTGCAATCCGTCTGCATCCATTAGTCTGTACGGCGTTCAACGCCGACTTTGACGGCGACCAGATGGCTGTCCATCTGCCGCTGTCCGAAGAAGCCCGCGCCGAAGCGGAAATCCTGATGCTCGGTTCCAACAACATTCTGGGTCCGAAGGATGGTAAGCCGATCGTTACGCCGGGCCAGGACATGGTCCTGGGCAACTTCTATCTGAACATGGAAGAAACGGCCGACGAATTCTTTACGAAGGCTGATTTTCTGGATACGCTGGGCGATCATGAAGCGGCTGAAATGTGGCGCCGGTTCGGCACCAACGAAGGCCACGTCTTCAAGGACACCAACGAAGTCTTAATCGCGTATCAGAATAAGCAGGTGCATCTGCATACCCGCATTGCCCTGCCGGGATACGCTCTGCATAAGAGCTGCTTCACGGAGAAGCAGAATCATTCGTACTTGGTAACGACAGTCGGCAAGGTCATTTTCAATGAAATGTTCCCGGCAGACTTCCCGTATATCAATGACGTCAACAAGGCAAGCTTACAGGCGACGCCGGATAAGTTCTTCCTGCCGTTAGGCACGAACATCAAGGAAGCGATCGCTGCCATGCCGCTGAATCCGGAATTCAAAAAGAAGGATTTGTCGAACGTCATCGCTGAAGTGTTCAACCGTTATAGAACGGAAGGCACTTCCGATATCATGGATAACATCAAGGACCTCGGCTTTGAATATTCCACGGTTGCGGGCATGACCGTATCCCTGGCGGATATCAATGTCGTCCCGAACAAACAGAAATATGTTGAGGAAGGCCGCGCTCAGGCGGATAAGCTGGATAAGCTGCTGAGCCGAGGCATGTTGACGCCGCCGGAATGGGAACGTCACTTCTCGAAGCTGTGGGCAGATATCAAGGATGAAATCGGCGATGCCGTTATGAAATCCCTGCCGCGTAAGAACCCGATCAACATGATGGCGGTATCCGGAGCGCGAGGCAACAAATCCCACTTTACTCAGCTGTGCGGCATGCGTGGTCTGATGGCCCGTCCGACGCAGTCGAAGTCCAAGAAAGAATACCAGCCTTCGATTATCGAAGTTCCGATTTACTCTTCTTTCCGTGAAGGTCTGAATGTGTCCGAGTTCTTTATCTCGACTCACGGCGTGCGTAAAGGTCTGACCGATACCGCGCTGAAGACGGCTGAATCGGGTTACCTGACCCGCCGTCTGGTCGACGTCGCTCAGGATGTCGTCATCATCGAGGAAGACTGCGGAACCGACCGCGGCTATCTGGTTGAGGATATCGTCGACCGCAAGACCAACACGATCCTCGAACCGTTGGCTGAACGCTTAATCGGCCGTTACAGCCAGGATGCGATCGTTGATCCGAACACCGGTGAAATTCTGGTCGAAGCGGATACCTATATGGATGAAGCGATGGCGCAGCGCGTGGTCAATGCCGGCGTCACCAAAGCTTATATCCGGAATACGTTTACCTGCGAAAGCACCAACGGCGTCTGCCGCAAGTGCTATGGCCGCAACATGGCGACCGGCAAGCTGGCGGAAGCCGGCGAAGCGATCGGCATCATGGCCGCGCAGTCCATTGGTGAACCAGGCACACAGCTGACCATGCGTACATTCCATACCGGCGGCGTCGCTTCCGGTAACGACGGTGATATCACGCAGGGTCTGCCGCGAGTTGAAGAACTGTTTGAAGCCCGCTGCCCGAAACATGTCGCGGTTCTGTCCAAGATCGACGGTGAAATCACCGAGATCAGCGAACTGGAAAACAAGAGCGGCATGCGCATCGTGGTCACCAACGAAAAGGAAAGCATCGAACACAAATGCGATTTGACGCAGACGATCCGTTCCTGGCTGAAAGTCGGGTCCCAGGTCGTTGCGGGCGATAAGCTGACCGAAGGTCAGGTTAACCCGAAGGAACTGCTGGAAGTCGCAGGCGTGATGGAAGTTCAGAACTATATCCTGAAGGAAGTCAAAAAGGTTTACGCTTCCCAGGGTATCGAAATTTCCGATAAGCACATCGAAGTCATGATCCGTCAGATGCTGCGGAAGATCATTGTCATCGACGGCGGCGATACCGGCTTAAGCGCAGGCCAGACGCTGTCCCTGAACAACATCACCGGCATCAACCGCGCTTGTCTGTTAGCGGGCAAGCATCCGGCGGTCTTCGGGCCGACGCTGCTGGGTATCTCAAAAGCGTCTGTCGAAACCGATTCCTTCCTGTCGGCGGCGTCCTTCCAGGAAACCACCAAGGTCCTGACCGAAGCGGCGATCAAGGGCAAGGTCGACCATCTGATCGGTCTGAAGGAAAACGTTATCATCGGCAAGCTGATCCCAGCGGGAACCGGCTCAAAATTCGAGCGCGAAACGACGCGCATGATCGAAGAACGGGCAGCGGAGCTGCGCGAGGAACGGGAAGAACGTTCCGTCGATCTGGAAGAAGATGTCAAGCTTCCTGAAGAAATGCTCGGCAACCACGCTGAACCAGCGGTCTAAAATGAACGAGAGAGGGAATATCCGAAAGGAATGTCCCTCTTTTTTTCATTGAATTTTCAGTCTGAGTAGCATATCATAATAAAAAAGGTGGGATAACAATGAATTCATATTGTGAACGAGTTTTACATCAACTGAAACAAAAAGACGCCTCGCAGCCCGAGTTTCTGCAGGCGGTGGAAGAAGTGCTGGCGTCGGTCAGCCTGATTTTCGATCATCATCCGGAATATGAGAAAATGGCGATCCTGGAACGCTTGACAGAACCGGAACGGATTATCCAGTTTAAAGTACCGTGGATGGACGATCAGGGGCAGATGCATGTCAACCGCGGTTACCGGGTTCAATATAACAGCGTCTTGGGTCCCTATAAAGGCGGTCTGCGGTTTCATCCGGCGGTGACGCTGGGGATGATGAAATTCCTGGCGTTTGAACAGATCTTCAAGAACGCGCTGACGACGCTGCCGATCGGTGGCGGTAAGGGCGGCAGCGATTTCGATCCGAAAGGCAAGAGCGATGCGGAAGTGATGCGCTTCTGCCAGAGCTTTATGATTGAATTGTCCAAGCATATCGGTCCGGACGTCGATGTGCCGGCCGGCGATATGGGTGTTGGCGCACGGGAAATCGGTTATTTATATGGTCAGTACCGGCGCTTGAAGGGCGTTAGCGAGCGTGGCGTGTTAACTGGCAAGGGCGTAGGCTATGGCGGCAGTCTGGCACGTAAAGAAGCGACCGGCTACGGGTTGATCTACTTCGTCTTGGAAATGATGAAAGCGGCGCAGATGGATCCGCAGGGGAAGAAAGCGATTGTCAGCGGCAGCGGCAACGTCGCGATCTATGCCGCGGAAAAAGCGCTGCAGAACGGAATTCAGGTCATCGCGATGAGTGATTCTAAAGGCTATATCGTCGATGAACAGCTGGATCTGGATACCGTGAAGAAAATCAAGGAACAGCTGCGCACCTCGCTTTCGGCGTATCCGGAAATGGCAGGGCATGGCGAATATCATGAAGGCTCGGTCTATGACGCCAGCCTGAAGGTTGATCTGGCTTTCCCATGCGCGACACAGAACGAGATCAACAAGGAGCGCGCTCAGCGCTTAATCGATGCGGGCTGCCAGCTTGTCGCCGAGGGCGCGAATATGCCGAACGATAACGAAGCGATCGCTTTGTATCGTCAGCAGGGAATTCTGTTCTCCCCGGGCAAGGCGTCCAACGCCGGCGGCGTCGCGACTTCCGCCTTGGAAATGAGCCAGAACAGCATGCGTCTGGCCTGGTCGTTTGAAGAAGTCGACGACAAGCTGCGCGGGATTATGATCTCTATTCATAAGCAATGCCAGGAAGCAATCCGGCAATATCAGCTGGATCCGAAGGATTATGTGACAGCCGCTAACATCGCTGGCGTTCAGAAGGTGATTGACGGAATGATCGCAATGGGCGATTATTAAAAAGGAAAGGTTTTCCGCGGTTTTAACGCGGAAGCCACATCTTTGAATAAAAGGAGAAATAGAATGAAGCAACCGCATAACGATACCGCAGACATTACAAAAGGAGGCGGGCGATGAAGCTGGCCCTTCTCTTTCTCGGCCTGGCCGCCGCCTATCTGTTGATCGGCTGGCTCGTCAGTTTTCCAATCCGATTCCGATCCTATACGCTGTCCAGTCCGAAAATCAAAGCGCCGGTCCGACTGGCGGTCGTTTCCGATCTGCACAGCACGGTCTATGGTCCGGATCAAAAACGGCTGCTGGATAAGCTGCGGCAGTCCCGGTGCGATCTCATTCTCATGCCGGGAGATATCATCGACGATATCAAACCGCTGCAGGGTGCGGAAATGTTTCTCGATCAGGTTTCAGCGATAGCGCCGTGTTATTACTGCACAGGCAATCATGAAAATATCGAGACTCTGATCACGCTGCCGGAGGTTAAAGCGCGGGTGCGCCAGGCTGGAATTACCGTTCTGGATAAAACCAGGGAAACAATCACAATCCGCGGGACGAAACTGACGCTGTGCGGCGTTGATGATCCGCGCAAATATGCGTATATTGACCGGGATCAACAGGAAGAAGTCCAACTGATGAACGAATTGGGATCGATGCAGGATTGTCCGGAATACACGATTTTGTTAGCGCACCGGCCGGAACGGTCGCCAATCTATGCGCAGTTTGGATTTGATTTGATCGTTTCCGGACATGCCCATGGCGGACAGGTCCGGATTCCGGGACTGATTAACGGCTTGTTCGCGCCTCGGCAAGGCTGGTTTCCAAAGCGGGCCGGCGGTTTATATCGGGAGCAGAACTCAGACCTGGTCGTTTCGCGCGGTTTGTGCCAGCGGTGGTATTTACCGCGGATCTACAATCCCGTAGAAATTCCAGTGATTGAAATCACACCGATTCTTAAGTAAAAGAGCAGGATTCCTGTTCTTTTCTTTTGTCTAGCCTGAAAAGTGAAATAAAACGTTTAATTCACATTGAATTCGGTAAAATTCTATCGTTCGTCTGGACTTTTGATTTATAATAAGAAAAAAGAAAGGAGTGAGTTCATGAATCAAATTCGGGACGTAGTGAATTTAGATACGAAAGCGTTTATCATGTTTTCCGACCTGATCAAGCAGTTTTACGAAGTGAAGTCGGACGCGCTGAAAGTTTTGGATCTGAAGTTATCCCATCTCAAAATCCTGCATCTGTTGTCTGATCATAACGGGATCAATCAACAGGAAATTGCGGTCATTTCCGCAAGCAAGCGCTCCACAATTTCAGAAATCATTTCAGAAATGGAGAGTGAAGATCTCGTGATGCGGATAGGCAATGACAAGGACCGCCGAGTAATGAACATCTTCCTGACAGAGAAAGGGAAATCCGCTTCAGATCTCATCCAAACTGAGTTCAGACGCTACTGTATGCAGTGCATGGACGGTTTCTCCGATGCCGAGGTTCTGTTGTTTCAACAGCTGCTTCATCGCTTCCAATTTCAAAGTGAAAAGAAATAATTTCGAAACGTCAAAGACTGGAAGTCCTCCCCCTTGGAAGACTTCTTTTTTCATTTCCGAGAAGAAAGTAAACTTGGAGAGAAACGCAGAACTCGCATTCTGGTCGAGATGAACCTCGGGATAATCAATGGAATAACAAACGGAATAACAAAAAGAAAACCCGCTCCAAGCGGAGCGGGCAGGAAAAACTTTACCGAGCTTCGGCGGCGGCCTGTAATTCGGAAACCAGGTAAAGGGTAATCTGATCGGCTAAAGCAAGATTCATCGCAAAGTTCAGATTGGGATAGGCCAGGAAAAAATCCGGATTATAAGTAGCTTTCAGTTTTTCTGAGCAGGAAATTAAGATCAGGTTTACGTCCGGTTTCCGCAGCGATAAGATATAAGGCAGGATTGAGTCATGATCGTAACAATCGTAAACAACTGCGGTACAGCCTGCCTCTAACGCCTGCATCTCGGGATATTGATCTTCCGGCGCATAATAATTCGTGCATTCGATTGCCTGCATCCCCAGCTCCATCTGCAGCATCAAGGCGGCCTGCGGTTTTGGCGATCCAAAGACTGCGACTTTTGGGGACTGGATTAAACAATGGGCAGCTTCTGTTAAATCGACGGTTTGCACAGCTTGAAAGGCCAGCTCATTCATCTGATCCAGCTGCCTGCGCATGGCGGTTTGTCCCTTTTCATGGGGAAGCGGGCTCTTGATAAGCAGCTGTCCGTCGCCATGCACGTAATCCGGGATTGCCTCCTGAAGCTGGTTGGCCATTGTACTGTAATTGCGGTAATCCATTAAGCGGGTAAAACGGGATAAAGAAGCAGGCGATACGCTGCAGATCTCAGCCAGCGCTGTCAGGGAATAGTCGTCCAGTTTCGAAATATTCCGGCTTAACTGCCGGGCGATGGTCCCGTATGTATCATTCCGCGAACGAGTATTGCTTAATAAATTCAAGATATAATAGATTAACATAAAGGCTCCTGTCCGCTTCGTTTTGCGGGTCTTGTCTTTAGTATACCTGTTTTGAAGACGTTAAAAAAGAGCGATTTTCAGTTTTAGAAAATCTTTTCAAAAACTGGAAATGAATTCTAAAGCTGATCGGAGGTTCCCTCATGAAGACTGGTAGAATAGAGAGGAAATGAGGGAGGAACTTATGAAGAAAGTGTTGAAAACAGTCCTGGCTTTTGGCTTGGTAGCTTCACTGTTAAGCGGCTGTTCGCAGTCTGCGAAACAACCGGAAGGCCAGACCTATCAGGCCGGAACGTATACCGGCATCTCCGAAAATGGAAAAGGGGGAAAACTTGCGCTGACAATGGAATTTTCCGATCAGGCAATTATTTCCGCCAAAGTGACGGAGCATCACGAAACACCGAATATTTCGGATGCACCGTTGGAACAGATTCCGCAACAGATCGTGGATCAACCGAGTTTGAATATCGACGTGATCAGCGGAGCGACGATCACCTCAGATGCGATTTTAGAAGCTGCAGCAGACGCCGTCAGACAGGCCGGCGGTGATGTTGAACAGTTAAAGCAAGCGGCGAATAATACCCAGAAGTCGGAAGAAGTCATTGATTTGACGACCGATCTGGTGATTGTCGGCGCCGGCGCAGCCGGTATGGCCGCTGCGGTCAGCGCCGCAGATGAAGGGGCGGACTCTGTCATCGTCTTTGAAAAACAGGCGAATATCGGCGGGAATGCCATCGTCAGCGGCGGCTTTATTGAAAACTTGGGCTTACCGGAAGAACTCAAGGCCGACAATGATGCGGGTTATGAAGCCAGAGTGCTGAATGCTTTAGAAGAGGGACCGCAAAGTGAGGAAGAAGCGGCGGTCTGGGATCAATTTACGGCGGAAGTTGAAGCCTGGAAGGCTACCGATCGCACGAAGGTTTTCGACAGTCCGTTATGGATGGCGATCGAAGGAGTTCGCACAGATGGCGGCAACCTCGAAGATTATTTGTATTTTGCACAAACACTGCAGGAATTCGACGATTGGATCGAAGAGATGGGCGTTGAATGGGAAAAGGCGCATGGTATTGTCGGATACAGCTGGCCGCGCTGGACCAGTGTAAAAAACTTTTACTCGGGTGAAGGCTATTTCCATTATTTTGAAAAAAACATTGAAGAGAATCAGTATCCGATTGACATTTATACCAGCACGCCGGTGACGGAATTGCTTGTCGACGAGGAAGGTGCGGTAACCGGTGTCCATGCGGTCAGTGCAGACGGAACTCAATACAACGTCAAGGCACGTCAGGGTGTGCTGTTAGCGACGGGCGGATTTGCGGGCAATGGCAAAATGTTAGTGGAATACAATGAGTTATGGGAAGGCATGACGGAAGACGTTTTAAGCACCAATACTGCGGGTGCGACGGGCGACGGCATTGTCATGGCGCAGAAATTAGGTGCAGCTGTCGATCAGATGGAAGCAGAAATGATGTTCCCGATGGCGGATATCAAAACGGGTTCTACGGAAGCCATTGTCGGCGCATCGGCATCATGTCTGATGGTCAATCAGGAAGGTCAGCGGTTCACGAATGAAACAGGAACCCGCTGGGATATTTCGGCGGCGATCTTTGAACAGACCGGCGATCAGGCCTATATCATCTCCAGTTCGAATAACAGCGGAATTCAGGATGGTAAAACACAGGGCGGCACGGATGTGGAAAACATGTTAAAGAATGGCGAACTGTACATGGCGGATACGCTGGAAGAACTGGCGGCGCAGATTAACATGGATCCGCAGGCTCTGCAAGCTACGGTTAAGGCGTATAATGAAATGACGAAAACCCATGAGGATTCGCAATTTGGCCGTACAACATTTGAACCGAACAGTGAAATTGCGGAAGGTCCATATTATGCTTATCCGTGTGTTCCTGCGGCACATATTACCATCGGCGGCCTGGTCGTAGATTATGATACGATGCAGGTGGTTAAGGAGAGCGGAGAGGCCATTCCTTATCTGTTTGCGGCTGGAGAAGTTTTAGCCGGCGAATGCGGCATCGACGGTTCGTTTGCCCAGGGAAAAGCGCTGGCCAAGCAGATCGTTCACAATGTAGTGAAACGGGACTTGAATTAAGCTGAACGTTTATCCAGACTTATAAATGTTTTAAAAGAGGAATAGAAAAACTAGATCGACCAGCGAGATAGAATGAAATCAAGAAATGCAAACCAGGGATCAGGATGAAAAGGATCTCTGGTTTGTTTGTTTTTCGGTGGGAATGAACGGAAGATTTACCCGAAGGTCGTTCAGTCAGAGGAAAACTGCGGTATAATAAGATCCAGAGAGGAGCTTTAATTTTATGCGAGAATGTTCACTGCACTTTGATTTTAGCAATGCCGAGGGCAAGCTGGATCTCAACAAAGCGGAAGCGTTAATGGAAATGGCGCTGAAACTGGGAATTCATACGTTCAATACCTATTGGGATCAGGAGGTGTATCCGGAAAAGGATGCCGAAGATCAGGAATTTGCCGATCAGATTCACGCGCTGGCTGTCCGGAAAGGCATGAAGCTGTCGTCTTATCATTTCGTCGGTTCAGTGCTGGATGAGGAGGATCCTGAACAAAAACGGGTTCGTCATTATATGCAGAAAAGCTTGGATATTTACAGTGTCCTGGATCCGGGCGTGTTCGTCGTGCATCCGGGGACGTTCTCCGACGGCGGATTTAAGAAGAATAAAATCGTCCATCAGGCGTCGGTGGAAAAATGGGGCGCGGAAGAAACCCACCGGCGGGTTGTGGAAAACCTGCGTTGGTTTGGTCAGCAAGCCGCGGAGAAAGGAATTCGATTGGCGGTCGAGAATATCTACGGAGGACGTTTTTACAGTCAGATCGACGAATTGATTGCGCTGGTGGAAGAAGTGAATCTGGAGAACGTCGGTTTCTGTCTGGACGTCGGCCATGCGAACGTGGACGGTGTGGATATCCCGGCTGCGATCCAGCGCATGGGGAAGAAGCTGTATGAAGTGCATCTGCATGACAACAATGGGAAAAAGGATCAGCACCTGCCGATCGGTTTCGGCACGGTGAATTGGATCGAAGTGATCGAAGCGCTCAAAGCCATCGATTATCCGGGTACCGCGACCTTCGAGTTCTTCCGCTGGCCGATGCCGGATTATGAACAAGGATTAACCCGTGCCGTGGAAATGTGGCGCACGTTGGAATTCGTTCAGGAAAACGGTTATTTCACAACGAACTGGAATTAACGGCGGGAAGAAAAAGAGCGGCTAATTTCATAAATCATTAAGAAGACAAAAAAAGCCGGTTCCCCAGAGATTTACTCCTGGTGTTCCGGCTTTCGTTGTTGATGGACAAAGCACAAAAGCGCAGCTTTTTGATTCGGAATCTGATCCTCCATCACCGCGGTCAGCGATTGCTTTAAAAGTGCGGAGATCTGAGGACGCGGACAGCCGGCGGCGATCAGGTCGGCCCCGTTGATCGCCAGCTGCTTGAGGGTCAGGCAATCGTGTCCGCGGATTTCTTCGCTGGCAGCGATCAGGTGGGCGGCTTGTTCAGGCGTAAGCCGGTTTAAGGCTTGTTGGAGCTGAATCCATTCTCCGAATCGATCCGGAAGTTCATGGATCAAAAGCCGCAGACTTACGCGGTCCTGAGGAATCGGGTGATTCTGATAGCGGACAAGCTGGATCAGATTTTTCTTATTCTGATTGGAAAATTTCAGCTGCTGAGACCAATGCTGAGCCTGATCGATACAATAGACCAAAGGTGTTTGTTCCGTTTCCAGAAAGAAACAGGCCAGCCTGGGCAGCGTCACCGGCGGACAGAACCGGAACGCATCGAACGCTTTTTGAATTGACTGCGGTGATTGCAAGGCAGGAAGCTGCGGAAACAGAACCGCCAGAATTTCATAGTTGTTGGCGAAGATTTCCGGCCAGCGGAGTCCGACGACCATTTTTTCCATTTCCCGGGCAATGCGCTCGGCAGACAACACCCGCAGCAATTCTTTCTGATGAAAGAGCGCCTGACGCGTACCCAGATCGAGTGCAAAGCCTAAGGTGGAAGCGAACCGCAATGCCCGCAGAATTCGCAGCGCGTCCTCGTCAAACCGCTGGTAAGGATTACCAATGCAGGCAATGACTTTATTTTTCAGATCCCGCTGGCCGTGGAAATAATCGCGCAGTCCGAGATCCGGATGCCAGCACAGCGCGTTGATCGTAAAATCCCGCCGTGCGCAGTCTTCCCATAAGGAACGTGTAAAGCGAACAGATTCCGGATGACGGTGATCCTGATAATCGGAATCAGATCGATAAGTAGTGACTTCAATCGGGATATCCTGAATCATGACCGTCACGGTGCCGTGCTTCAATCCCGTCGGAATGACCGGATGGCCGGCATTGCGGAAACAGACAATCGTTTGTTCAGGCAAAGCGGAAGTCGTCACGTCGACATCCTGAACCGGCCGGCTCAACAATGTGTCGCGCACGCAGCCGCCCACCCACCAGGCTTCATATTCGGCTTCATTAAGAAGCTTCAGGCAGGTCAAACCGGCGCTGCGCAGCGTGGGATTCATTCTTTATCTTCCTTGCGGATGGTATCCAGGTAGCTGTAAAGCGTAAACTTGGAAATGTCGAGGAAAGCGCAGATCTTATCGCCGCTCTTGGTGATCAGGAAGGCGCCCTTGTGATCAAGGAAACGCACGATTTCCATCTTTTCTTCCTTGTTCATTTCCTTAGCCGGCTTATCCATCCGCTTGCGGCATTCCTGCAGAAGCAGCTCCAGAATCTGATTGACGTCGTTGGTAAACGGTTCCTCGCCAATCTTTTTTTCTTCCTGCGGAAGCAGGGTAAACGCATCCAGGTTCTTTTGCGCTTCCACCAGCGGCGTGATATCGGTATTCAGACACAGCGAACCAATATTCTTCCCTTCGCTGTCCTGAAAGAAAATCGAGCTGTTGCGGATGATCCGGCCGTCGTCGGTCACCATGACTTTATTATAGCGGTGAGTATCGGTTTGTTCGCTGGAAAGAACCTCCAGCCCCCAGGCTCCGCCGCCGTCGCCAATCTTTCTTCCGCTGATCTGACCGTTGCGGATATCAATGATCGTATGCGCGTAATCCTTTGTGTTGTCATGCAGCACGATCTCGCATTGCGGTCCGAAATGATGTTCCAACAGATCCAGGATCTGAGAAAAAAGCAGACGTTGTTCTTCGATTGAATTCACTGGCGATCCCTCCTTTATTCTCTAACGAATATTGTTTCAGAGGAGTGGTAAATTGTCAAGATAGTCCGAGTGAAACCTAAAATATTTTTAGTATATTACTAAATATCTAAAAAAAATTTAGAACATCTCTTTACAAACCCGGGAAAGCATGTATACTAGAAGTGTATCAACTCATTCAAGAAAAAGGAGTGGAAATCATGGATGCAATTTTAGAAAAAATCAGCCGGATCGGCATTGTGCCGGTCATCAAAATCGACCGGATTGAAGACGCTGAACCACTGGCCAAGGCGCTGTGCGAAGGTGGACTGCCTGTCGCTGAGGTGACGTTCCGTACTGAACATGCCAAGCGTGCGATGCAGATCATCAATGAAAAGTTCCCGGACATGATCCTGGGTGCAGGCACCGTTCTGACGACCAAGCAGGTCGACGACGCGATCGAAGCGGGCGCGAAGTTCATCGTTTCGCCGGGACTGAATCCGGAGATCGTTCGTTACTGCCAGTCTAAAAACATCATGATTCTGCCAGGCTGCGCGAATGCCAGCGATATTGAAGCAGCGTTGTCATTTGGCTTGACCACGGTGAAATTCTTCCCGGCTGAGCCGTTAGGCGGCCTGAAAATGATTAAGGCGCTGGCGGCTCCGTATGTGAACGTCAACTTCATGCCGACCGGCGGGGTTAAGGAAAATAATATCTGCGATTACCTGGCCTATGACCGGATCGTAGCGTGCGGCGGTACCTGGATGATCGATTCCAAGCTGATTGCCAACGGGGAATTCGATAAGATTAAGGAACTGACGCAGAACGCAGTCAAGACGATGCTGGGGCTGAAGCTGGATCATGTCGGCATCAACGCCACGCCGTCGACCTCCGAGGGGATTGCGAACGAAATGGCGGGTCTGCTTCAGTGCGACGTCCGCGCCACATCCAAGAGCTTCTTTGCGGGCGAGACTGTGGAAGTCATGAATGAGAACGGACGCGGCACGCATGGACATATCTGTTATACCGTGAATTCTGTGGATCGCGCTGTCCGTTACTTTGAAGCACGGGGTTACAAATTCGTTGAAGAAACGAAACAGTTCGATGCCAAGGGTCATCTGAAATTTGCTTACTTTGAAGGTGAAATCGGCGGCTTTGCGATCCATCTGAAAAATGCGGCATAAGGAAAGGGGTAAATCTCAATTATGAAAATCATTACATTAGGCGAAATTATGCTTCGTTTGTCCACGCCGGGCAATACTCGTTTTGTTCAGTCTGATTCCTTTGACGTCGTTTACGGCGGCGGTGAAGCGAATGTTGCGGTTTCTTTGGCTAATTATGGTCATGATGCGTATTATGTCACCAAGCTGCCGAAGCATGAAATCGGTCAGTCGGCGGTGAACGCCCTGCGCCGGTATGGCGTGCATACCGATTACATCGCCCGCGGCGGCGACCGGGTCGGCATCTATTATCTGGAAACCGGAGCGTCGATGCGAGCTTCCAAGGTTATTTATGACCGTGCGGGTTCCTCGATTGCCGAGGCTTCGGTCGATGATTTCGATTTCGATAAGATCATGGAAGGGGCCGATTGGTTCCACTGGTCAGGCATCACGCCGGCGATCAGCGCCAACGGTGCGGCTTTGACCAAAGCGGCCTGCATCGCGGCGAAGAAGCACGGCGTTACCGTTTCCTGCGATTTAAACTATCGTAAAAAGCTGTGGACACCGGCGGAAGCGCAGGCGGTCATGAAAGATCTGATGCAGTATGTCGATGTCTGCATCGGCAATGAAGAAGATGCAGAGCTGTGCCTGGGCTTTAAGCCGGAAGGCACGGATGTTTCCAGCGGCAAGCTGGACCTGAACGGCTACAAGACAATCTTCGAGCAGATGCGCGTCCAGTTTGGTTTCAAGACAGTCTGCACGACGCTGCGCGAAAGCTTCTCCGCCACGCATAACGGCTGGTCGGCGTTGATTTATGACGGCGAGGAATTCTATCAGTCCAAGCGGTATGAGATCAATCCGATCATCGACCGGGTCGGCGGCGGCGATTCGTTCTCCGGCGGCCTGATTCACGGCCTGTTAACCAAGAAGACGCAGGGTGAAGCTCTGGAATTCGCGGTCGCGGCTTCGGCATTGAAGCACACGATCAACGGTGATTTCAATCTGGTCAGCGCCGAGGAAGTTGAAGCGCTGGCGGGCGGCGACGGCTCCGGGCGTGTTCAGCGGTAATTTAGAACAATGAATTATCAATCCTTTGTTCCCTCAGGGGGCAGAGGATTTTTTTGTAATGAAATATAAACAAGGGTTTCAGCTAATGGAACTCAAATGAGATGAATACGCCTGCGGATCCTGCTATAATCAATATAGGATTTAATAATTCTGATTGTGTCTTTAATGCTGACAAAGACTTCGCTCGCCAGTCTGAATTATGATTTATTCTCAGTTCTGCTTAAAACTGAGATCTCAATTTTTTACAGGAACTTGAATTTTAATCATGATTCTTTTAAAATTGACACAAATTACTTGTATAATAAAGTAAATTGTGTCAATTTTAAAAAGAGGTGAGCCTATGGATTATTATGTAAAACTTTTAAAGATGGGATGTTTCAGTCGTGAGGATGTTGCTGCTCTTACGCATAATATCCGGACTGCGGATACTTTGCTTTACACATATAAAAAAAGAGGATGGATAACCGACGTTCGTAAAAATTACTACGTGGCAGTGAATCTTGAAACTGGCACGTCTGTCTGCAATAGTTTTGAGATTGCCTCAGGAATAACCGCGGATGCCTGCGTTTCTCATCACACAGCATTTGAGTATTACGGACTGACTAATCAAGTGTTTGCGGATGTCTATGTGACATCTGCTCATCGTTTCCGTTCATTTGATTTCGACGGGAGATACTATCGGCGTGTATCTCCAAAAATAAATTTAGGGATTCGACAGTCCGGACGGATTCGAGTCACAGATCTTGAGCGCACGATTGCGGATAACATTAAGGATTTTGATAAAATCGGCGGCCTTGAAGAACTGCTGCGCTGCCTTTCCATGATCACTGTTGTGAATGAGGAAAATTTGATTGCGGTCTTAACGGCGTTTGATAATCAATTTCTATGGCAGAAAGCAGGCTTCTTTTGTACGTTTTTCCCGAATATGAAATTGAGCCCAAAATTCTTTGAACTCTGCAGGAAAGAATATCGGAAAAGCTGTCGCTATCTCTATGAAGACTGTAAAAATGAGAGCCCGGTATTGGATGTAAAATGGAATCTGTATGTTCCCAGAAATATTGAAAAACTATTAGATAAAGGAGGTCTTTCGTTTGTTTGAGGTCAACAGAACAGAACTCGCAGATCAGGCCAGAACGATGAATTTCGTGCGTGATACGCTCGAAAAGGTCTTAAGACTGACAGAAATTTTAAATTATTTAGTTTTTTCATCCCACACGTTCTGGTGATAAAACTTTAAGAAAAAATCATACATCCCAGATATACTCATTACGGACAGCTGCGGATCAGCCTTTCATAAAAATCAGATCTAACAGATGAAAACGCTCGATATTCAAAGAACCCAGCGCTTGATAACAGCTGTTGCAGTAGGCGACCACTTGCTTGTCGGGATAGTAACCAGCCTGAGCTTGCAAGAGCTTTTGCTGCTTGGCAGAATCCAGAATTTTTACCTGAGCCTGCAGCGATTTAAAGTAAGCCGGTGCGCTCTGCCGATTTCGATCGCTGATCGGATTCATCAGAAGGGTACCGCAGGTGGGCGGTGCTGCCTCATCCATTTCATGCACAGCATAATTCATTCTCGTCAGCAGGCCGCGGACCTGACGGCGCAGAGAGGCATCTGCCCGGGCACAGTCCTGGACTGTGATTGCCTGTTGGCGCGCATCAGGCCAGCAAAACTCACAATCCTGCTCCAACAAGTCATAAAGTGTTATGACTGAACAAGAAGGAAATCGCTCTTTAAGAATCGCTGTGCAGCTAAGACAGACCGTGACCAATGTATCGCCGCACTGAAACTTCAATTCCTCACTCCGACAGCAGCCTGTCGTTTCAGCGTTCCAGCGGCATTTAAGATAATCCCTTATTTTAGCGGCAGTTTGCGGATGGGCAGCCTGAAACTGACAGCTGGGAAAGGTAGTGAACATCGAATCCCTCCTTTAGAACTGACTGAACTTTGCCATAAATTCATCATAATTCCTCGTTTCCAACAATTCAAAAGCCAGATGACTATTTTGAATAATTTTGGAGATTTTATCAAAGAAAATCCGTGTCAATGCCTGATTCTCATTGATACAGACCAAGAAAATAATCTGAACCGGTTTCGCGTTCCACGTCACCGGTTTTTTCAGCTTGCAGATGGAGATAAAATTCGGCAGCTGTTCCGGGTTTAACGGATGCGGGATCGCAATTTTATTATTATATTCGGTTGTCCCCATGCGCTCCCGGGCGGCGACGGAATCATAGAAATCTGCAGGCAGCGGCAAACTTTTTCGAATGTGTTCAATTTGCTTCATCAAGGCTTCCTGACGTGAAGAAGCGCTGATTTCCAGATACAGCTCAGGACGGATCAGTTTGTCCAGATGAAACTTCTCGTTCAGATTGTTCAGCATCAGGCGCAGGATATGCAGATCATTCTCCGAAAGACTCGGCTGGATTTTTAACGTCGGCTTATCGAAACGCAGATTTACTTCCGTCGCGTTAAGAATGACATCGAACTTTTTTAACTCCTCCGCATCCAGCGATTTCGCATCAAACAGCTTGATCAGATTGATAAAATCCGCCAGTGTTTTGTTCAGCCGGTAAGCGATCAGCTTAAACAAACTGGAAATATCGTTGGAAATCACGGCGATATTCACTTTCACCCGCGCTTCCGGTCCCCGCTCCAAAGCCAGCGCGATGTGCAGCGTGAAGTACATGATTTCTTCCTCTGACACGGCGATGCCGTACTTCCTGGGAATAAACGACAGGCCGCAGACGGCCAGCTCGTTGGCGAACGGAAACTCGTCGCGGATCGATGACAGATTCGACTGCGTAACCTGCATGTTGTTTTCCAGCCGGTGCAGAAACGGCACGATGTGCGTTAAAAGATTCGCCCGTAAATCCTTGTCCTCAAACAAATCGATTTTGGACAGCTTCAAGATATTGCGCAGAAATAAATTATAAAAAACAACGGCATCCTGCGGCAGATCCTCACCCAGACTTCCATGATCGGCATTGATTTTCTTTTTCCCGTTGATATGGAAGGCAAAATAACACAGTTCCGCTTCCGGCAGCGACACATGGAAAATTTCCTCGATCGAGCGGTTGATATCAATCGCCGTTTTGTATTCCAGCGACTGGCGCATGGCTTCGCTGACTTCCTGGTTGATGATATTGTTGGTTTCCACGCGGTTGATCGCGATCAGAATATGCAGCGACAGGGCACTGCAGGAATCGGCGGTGATTGAAATGTTGGCGTTCATCAGCGATTCTGCGATGACGTGCTGAATCAGGCTCAGCTGGCTGGATTTATACATCGTTTCCTGCGGCAGGAAGTCGATGATCCCGCTGATCGACGCTTCCTTGGACAGACATTGGCGGATATCCTTTTCCTTGCCGGTGATCCGGTAGCCGCTGCTGTGGCTGTGCTGCAGGGTCAGATGATAACGTTCCAGCGTCGGTTTCAGCTCCTTGAGATCCTTACGCAGCGAGGAAGGAGAAATATAAATTTCATCCGCCAGATCATATAAATTGAGATATTCGTTTTCTGTGATCAGCCGGGCAAGCAGATACTTTTTGCGGTTTTCCGGAGAGCCGACGCCGTCCCCTTCCCCCACGCTTAAAGACTGGACATAGTGATTGAATTTATCCGGATCGTAGACGATCAGCACCGATCCCGATCCGCGCTTGATTAAAATATCAGCCCCGTTTTCCATCAATTCATCCTTGAGCTGATTGATGTATTTCAACAATGTCTTGACGCTGACGTTCAGCATAAAAGCCAGCGCCGAGCTGGACAGCGGTTCCGAGGAAGCCATCAGCTTCTGAAGCAGGATCAGCCGGTCTTTTTCGTACATAAAACGCCCCTCTTTTCTTTTCCATTATAAACAATTATAAAATTTGAAATTGTCTTTATCTTCTTTAACACAAAGGTAAATTCTTCAAATAATGTTTACCTTTTCGATAGGGAATTCCTTTCCTACACCGTTTTCTTTCCGGTGGTATAAATAAGTCAGAAGCAAAGAGGAGGAGTACGCAATGAACATTTTACTGGTCTGTGCCTGTGGTTCCAGCACCAGCGTCGTCTTGCAGAAAATGAAAGAAAACCTGACAAGCGACGAACCGTGGACAATTGAAGCGAAGTCGCTGTCGGATGCGAAGAAGGTCATGGGGAAATATGATTATGTCCTGCTGGCGCCGCAGATTCGCTATCAGATCAAAACGGTGCAGAGTCTGGCCGAGCCGTATGAGGGCTTAACGGTCATGAACATTGAACCGGCAGACTTCGGCCGCTGCAACGGTAAGGCGATTTTGGATCAGATTCGCCGCAGCGAACAGGCGAAACAAAAATAAAAGGGAAAAGGGGGACTTTATTCCATGGCGAAACAACAGCACGAAAAAAAGAAATTCCTCGACCGGTTTGAAGAACTATGTATGCCGATGGCGACCTTCTTCGGAACCGAACCGCACTTTCTGGCGCTCCGCGATGGCGTCGTCAGCGCGCTGCCGTTTACGTTTGTCGGCGGCATCGCTTTCTTAATCTATAAGTGTCCGTGGCAGGAAGGCTACGCGACCGGCGTTGGTTTCTTTGACGCCTTCATGAACGCCTGGTTCCAGATGTCGACGAACTTCAAGGACATCTGTTACGCGCCGTATGGAGCGACGCTGGGCATCATCTCAATTTTTATCTGTTTCACCGTAGCGTATTCGCTGGCCGAGCATTATAAAAAGAACGCCGTCAATTTCGCGGTGTGCGCGACCTCGATTTATCTGTTGATCGCCTCGCCGGTCATTTCCAGCGCGATGTCGATTGCCTATTTAGGCTCTGTCGGCATTCTGGTCGCCTGTCTGGTCGCTCTGGGATCGGTGGAAATCATGCGGATTTCGATTGAGAAGGGCTGGACGATTCACATGCCGCCGAGCGTTCCGCAGGTCATTGAGAATACGTTCAGTACGATTTTCCCGTATGTCTACGCGTTGATACTCTTCTATGCGCTGAGCGTGATTTCCCAGCTGGCTTTCGGCAAGCTGCTGCCAGAGCTGTGGCAGTACATCTTCACGTTAATTACCGTGGCGGTGGAAAACCCGGTCGCCGTCACCGTGCTGACCGCGTTTGAAAACCTGTTGTTCTCGTTCGGCATTCATCCGACGACGGTCGTCGGGCCGCTTCTGGATCCGCTCCAGCTGGTCACGCTGACTGCCAATGCCGAAGCCTTCGCGGCCGGTACCGCGCTGAATGCTCTGCCGCACGTCTATACCCAGTCGTTCTGGGCGTATTATTCCTGCATCGGCGGAGCGGGGTCCACGCTGGCCTTGTGCGCAATGTGCGTCAAGAGCAAGTCGAAACAGCTCAGCGCCGTCGGCAAGGTGGCGATCGTCCCATCGCTGTTCAACATTAACGAGCCGGTGATCTTCGGCCTGCCGATCTTCCTGAATCCGATTCTGGTCATTCCGTTCATGTTAGCGCCGTCTGCCAATATCCTGCTGGGCTGGCTGTGCACCTCGCTGGGGCTGGTCAATCATTCGTTCCTGTTTTTGACCTCGACAACGCCGACCGTGCTGGGCGCGTTCATCTCGACGCTGGACTGGCGCTCCTGCCTGTTAGTCGTCGTGATGTTTGCCATCGACTGGGTGATCTATTATCCGTTCTTCAAGATCTATGAAAAACGCTGCATCGAGCAGGAAAACGGGGAAGCGGCTGAATTGGAAGCGTCCGCTCACGCATCCGCATAAGACAAAAGAAACGAGGCAGAAACATGACCGATATCAAAATGACAGCTTTTGAAATTATCTCGTATGCCGGGGACGCGAAAAGCTCCGCTTACGAAGCGCTGGAAGCGGCGAAACAGAACGATCACGCCGGCTATGAAGCGAAGATGGAAGAAGCGGAAAATAAAATTAACGAGGCTCACAAAGTGCAGTACGCGATGCTTCAGGAGGAGGCTGCCGGACAGATGCACGCCGAGTTTTCGATCATCGTCGTGCATGCCCAGGATCATTTGATGACGACAATGGCGACGATCGATCTGATTAAAGAACTCAGCGAACTGTATTTCCTGCGGCACGCATAAACGACAGACAGCTGCCTGCATCCCAGGCAGCTTCTTTTCCAATCAGGCTGTTTCAGGCTCAACAATCTAGCGGCGGTAAGGCCGGCAGGATGAAGGGAAGAAACGCACGAGTGCGAAATGTGAAAGTGAAACACGAAATGTAAATAAGGAGGAAGCGATGAAACACGGATTTCCAGACAATTTTTTATGGGGCGGCGCCATCGCGGCCAACCAGGCGGAAGGCGCATGGAACGAAGGCGGCAAAGGGCTGTCCGTTCCGGACGTAGACTGGCACAATCCCCATTTAGTCCGCGGCGGCAAGCGCGACGCGGATTCAGAAATGACCAGCACCCGGTTAAACGAATTATTAGCGATCAGCGAGGACTGGCAGTTCCCCAAGCGCAGCGGCATTGATTTTTATCACACCTACAAGGATGATCTGGCGCTGATGAAGCAGCTGGGACTGAAAGCCTTCCGCACTTCGATCAACTGGGCGCGGATCTATCCCAACGGTGACGACGAACAGCCCAATGAAGAAGGCCTGCAATTCTACGATGAGCTGATCGATACGATTGTGGCCAGCGGCATGGAGCCGATCATCACGCTGTTTCACTACGAACTGCCGTTAAAGCTGGTGACGGAATACGGCGGGTGGCGCGATAAACGCCTGATCGAATTTTACGCCCGCTTTGCCCGGACTTGTTTTGAGCGTTATCAGGGAAAGGTGAAATATTGGATTTTGATCAATCAGATCAATCTGATTTATGTCGAATCGTTTAATTCCCTGGGAATTTTGTGCGATCAGGTCGACAACCTGGAAGAAGCGAAATACCAGGCGATTCACAATCAGTTTGTCGCCTGTTCGCTGGCGACCAAGCTGGGACGGGAGATCGATCCGGAATTCAAGCTCGGCATGATGATTTCTGATCATAACTGCTACCCGGAAACTGCGTCGCCGGAAGATGTGTTCAGCACCCTGCAGAAGAATCAGATGAGTCAGTTCTTCTATGGCGACGTGCGCATCCGCGGACAGTATCCGGGCTATGCACTGCGGTATTTTGAGGATCATCAGCTGAACATTGAGATGACGGAGGAGGAACTGGATCTGATTCACCGCTATACTGCCGATTATATGGCATTCAGTTATTATTACTCGCGGATGAATTCAGCGGTTCACAACACGGCTGATCTGAATGATATCTCCCGCAATCCGCTGCTTCCGGCTTCGATTTGGGGCTGGTGCGTCGATCCGCTGGGACTGCGCAATTCGCTCAACGTGTACTATGACCGCTACCAGCTGCCGTTGATGATCGCGGAGAATGGACTGGGAGCGCTGGATGAGCTGAAAGCAGGAACGGTCGAGGATGATTACCGGATTGATTATCTGCGGGCGCATCTCAAGGCAATCAAGGAAGCGATCCGCGACGGCGTCGACGTGTTCGCTTACTGCGCGTGGGGACCGATCGATATTGTCAGCTGCACGACCAACGAAATGTCCAAGCGCTATGGCTTTGTGTATGTCGATCTGAACGACGACGGCACAGGCAGCCGGAAACGGTTTAAGAAAAAGAGCTTTGACTGGTATAAGCGGGTGATTGAAACGAATGGAGCGGATCTCTAGCCTGTCGTGGAAGACAGCGGTTCTGGCAGCGCTGGCCGGCGTGGGCATCGGCGTGGGCGTCGGCTTGATCTTAAACGCGAATATCGGTTCGGACACGGTCACGGTTTTCCAGGATGGGCTGCATTGCCAGCTGCATATCAGCTACGGTCAGGCGTCGCGGCTGTACAATCTGGTTTTGATCGCGGCGGCGTTTTTGACAGCGCGGAACTACTTTGGGGCCGGCACTGTGATTTCAGCGCTGGTCACCGGCTTCGCGATTGACGGCACGGTGGCGCTGACCGGCAGTCTGATCGCCGGAATCAGTCTGCCCGGACGCCTGCTCGTCTTTCTCCTCGGGCAGACAGTGTACGCCTTCAGCTTGGCGATGCTGATCCGCTGTCAGCTGGGCATGAATGGACTGGACAGCCTGCTTCATGCGGCACAGGCCCGGTTGGGCATATCGTATTCGATTCTGCGCTGGGGTGCGGATCTGGCGCTGACGGTGCTGGGCTGTCTGGCCGGCGGCATCGCGGGCGTCGGCACGGTGATTTCCATTGTCACGACCGGCCCGCTGATTCATCGGTTTCAAAGGGGAAGGAGAACTCAGCCATGTTGAAATTGATTTTGTTGTCAGTCCTGGGCGTTATGGGGCTGGCTCTGCCGCTCACGCTGATTCTCACAGCGAAAGAGAAACCGAAAATCCCAGGCGTCTTGTTGGGAGCCGCATTTTATTTAACCGCGAATCTGTTTTTGAATGTGTTCAAAAATGCCTGGTCGCTGAATCTGGATACGCCCATCTCCACGGTCTTTTATTTGATCACGGCGGTCTTGACCTGGACGCTGACCGCAGCGTTGTTTTTCCGCCGTTCACGTCCGGCTTCACTTGGCAGAGTCAGTTTGATTTACGGCGGCTATGCGCTGATCAATACGTTTGTCGTGACAATGGCTGGTACTTCTCCGCTGATTCAGTATGGCTTGCTGGAGGTCAGCGGTCAGACTGCTCAGCTTCCCGCGGCATCGGCCGCGATATTGAGCGCCGCTTATGCTTCTCTCGGGCCGCTGGAGCTGGTTCTGGCACTGATCGAGCTGATCCTGGTTTTCCTGATTCTGGCTCAGCTGTTCCGGCGGATGTTAACGGAAAAAACGGTGAAGCGGTTGTCGGAGTTTGGCCTGGGATTGTTCCTTTTGATGATGATTCAATATGGAAAATGGGGGATGCTCGTCAGCTTCATCGCCTATGGAATGGAACTGGCGGGACTCCTGGCGCTCAGTAAACGAAAGGAGTTGAAATCATGAACGAAACAACATCTGCTTTTCCCTCCGATTTTATCTGGGGCGGAGCCTTTGCGGCAAATCAGATGGAAGGCGCCTGGCAAGCGGATGGCAAGGGCGTCTGTCTGGCGGATATCAATGAATATGTTGAAAGTCTGCCTCTGGATCAGAAATGCAATACCGAAATGACGACGGTTCAGATACAGGAAGCGCTGGAAGCGAAGGACCGAATTTATCCAAAGCGGTGGGGCACAGATTTCTATCACCGGTATCCGGAGGATCTGCGGCTGTTAGGTAAAAACGGTCTGGGTCTGACAGGATATCGGACCTCGATCAACTGGTCGCGGATCTATCCGCATGGTGATGATGACTTACCGAATGAAGCCGGCTTGCGATTTTATGATCGGGTCATTAAAACGATTCTGGAAAACGGGATGCAGCCGATGATTACGCTGTCGCATTATGAAATGCCATTGGATTTGGCTTTAAATTATAACGGCTGGTCAGATAAGCGGACAATTGATTTCTTTGTCCGGTACGGAAAAACGGTGCTCGACCGGTATCATGATCAGGTGCATCGCTGGATTCTGGTGAATCAGATCAATTTAATCGATCATGAGAGTTTTAATCACCTGGGAATTCCGGCTGATCGTGTCAGGCATCTCAACGAAGCGAAGATGCAGGGCGTGATTAACGAAATGATTGCTTGTTCGCAAATCACGGAATATGCGCATCGGCGCTATCCGGACGTTCAGATCGGAATGATGCTGTGCGGCGGTCCAGCTTATCCGGCAACCTGTGATCCTAGTGATGTGTTGGCTGCGCAGCAGCGTAATCAGATGCAGTATTTCTATGGCGATGTCCTGCTGCGGGGAACAATTCCGGGGTATGCCTGGCGTTATTTCCACGATCAAGGCTTTCATTTAGAAGTGAAGGAGGAAGAGCTTGAAAGCCTGAAGAATACGGCAGATTTCTTTTCATTTTCCTATTACTATACGCGGATCTGCGATCAGAAAAGTTGGAAAGATGGGCACGGCGCCTACCGGAATCCTCGCCTGCCGGCTAATCCGTGGGGCTGGTCCATAGATCCGATCGGTTTGCGGATTGCGTTGAATGCTTATTATGACCGTTACCAAAAACCCATTTATATCACGGAAAACGGGATAGGGTTAAAGGATGAACTGTCCGCTGACGGTGCCATCCATGATGATGACCGTCGTGAATATTACCAACTGCATATTGAACAGATGAAGGAGGCGTTGGCGGACGGCGTAGATCTGCGGGGAATTTATCTATGGTCGCCGATCGATATTATCAGCTGTTCATCCTGCGAGATTTCCAAACGCTACGGGTTTGTCTATGTTGATCAGAATGATGTAGGTCAGGGAAGCCGAAGGAGAATCCCAAAGGATAGCTATGCCTGGCTGAAACGGGTGATCGCTTCAAATGGAGAAAAGCTCGATTAGTAAAGAATTATGGTGATGGAAGAAAGCGAATTAGCTCAGTTCTGATTATTTTCTTATTTTCAACAGAAGCAGGGTTGAAAAGAAAGTTAAATAGTGCGGCAGAAAGACGTTTTTAAAGCTGCGGCAAAACTGAACGGAATGCTGTGAACTTGAAGTGTCAGGAACACAGCTTTTCTTTTGGTTTCCAAGAAACTGACCTAAGGCAGAAAGAATTAATTTATCTTGCCTTGTAATACCTAGAAATACTATGTATAATGAAAGCATAGAAACTCTAGGTATGAAAGGAGGCTGTTTATGAATTATGATAAAGGCTTGATCGCCGGCAGTTCCGCTTTGCTGGTATTAAGTTTGTTGAAGGAACAGGAGCGCTACGGCTATGAGCTGATCAAGACGCTCAAAGACCGATCGAACGACGCTTTTGATTTTAAGGAAGGCACGTTGTATCCGATTCTGCACAAAATGGAAAACGAAGGCTGGATCCGTTCGGAAAACAAAACAGTCAACGGACGCACGCGCCGGTACTACGCCATCACGGCCCGGGGCGTCAAGCAGTTGGAAGTCCAGCAGGAACAATGGTCTCATTTTTCTTCGGCGGTCAATCAGGTGCTTTCGTTTCAGGGCAGCGGATCATGAATCCGATTGAGACTTATGTCCAAGCTGTGACGGCGCAGATTCATTTCTTTCTGGACCGCGGCCGAATCGGCGATGAATTGCGCGCTCATCTGCAGGACAGCGCCGAAGATCTGATGCAGGAAGAAGGCTTAACTCCGGAACAAGCGCAGGCGGAAGCGGCTGCGAGAATGGGGGATCCGCAGGCAGTCGGCCAGGAACTGAACCGAATTCATCATCCGCTTTTAGGATGGCTCTGGCTGATCACGATGTCCTGTGCGGCGATTGCCGGGATTGTCTTAGTTTATTTATTGCTTACTGTAGGATGGAATGAAATTCAATACCTTTTGCCTATGACTCCTGAACAGGCCGAAAAGATCGCAGTCGTGA
The DNA here is from genome assembly GCF_003459085.1 of Holdemania filiformis. Taxonomy (NCBI): domain Bacteria; kingdom Bacillati; phylum Bacillota; class Erysipelotrichia; order Erysipelotrichales; family Erysipelotrichaceae; genus Holdemania; species Holdemania filiformis. The sequence continues at coordinate 35,186 of NZ_QRUP01000026.1, forward strand.
ATGAAAAGGTTGAATTAGCCGGACATACCGTGACGTTGGATGCTCTTTGGAAATCTGATGAAGGAAAGTTGATCTTAACGTATCATATCCGGAACAAGCTGTCCTATTCCCGTTCCGGCTGGTCGGTGGACTTCTTCTCTATCCAAAATGGAGACGACAGCCTCCCGGTCTATCCTTATTTTGAAGCAACCTCTTTATTCGGATCGAAAGGAATGCTTACTTTCACAGCGCCGGCATCCGACGTGATTGAGCTTTCCTTGATCGACGGACAGCGGGTAACGTTAGACCTGAAACAATTGGAGTTGAAAAAATGAAAAGGAAAAGAGAGATTTTGATAGGCGTAGCCTTGATTCTGATCACCCTTGTCGTGTTGGGATGGATGAGCGGTTATTATCTGTCACCCCAGGCGTGCGTGGAAGATTCGCTGCGGGGACTGTATTTCAGTCCGGCTGAAAAGATCGACGAGGTTCAGATTGGGGATCGTTATTATTATCTGTACGCCAATGACCATCAATATGCGCTGCATGGCGCACGGAAGACGGCGGGTATTTTTTACGTCACGACCGGAGGGAGCACACACAATGATTATGCGGATGCTGACGAAGCATTTCAAATCGACGGACTGAGTGACGGGAAAAATCAGTTGTTTGTCATCCATCGCAGCCAGCCTGAAATCATGAAGGTGGAAATAGATCCCGGTAAAAACCGGCCAGTAATTGTTTTTGATCAATGGGAGCATGATTTTTCAATCAAGGTCCAGCAACTGGAAAACTCTGAAGAGGCGACATGGGTGGGAACCTACCGGGCCTATGATGCGCAGGGAAATCTTGTTGAGAAGCGGATCTATCCATGATCCTCTCTGTAACAAAAGAAATCGAGAGAAGCAAGTGAGAAAACCATGAAACGCATTAAAATGAAACGAAGCGCTCAGTTGGGAATCGGTTTCTGTGTTATTTTAGCCAGTCTGACCTTTCTTGGTTTGACACAGGGATGGTATTTTTCCTCGCAAATTTGCACGGAGGATTCCTTGCGGGGGTTGTATTTTGATCCTGAGGAAAAGATTGCGGAAGTTCAGGTTGGCAATAAGCGCATCTATCTCTATACCAATCAGGAACAAGATAAGATCGCAGTCATGGGCGCGCAGCGGAAAGGCTTCGTTTATGAGCCGTTCGGCGGTTTTATCAACATCGTGATGAATTCGGAGGAAGCCTATGATCTTCAAATGGTGGAAAATGACGGAATTTATATAGCGGTGATCGTGCGCAGGGATCCGTGTGTAGCGCGGGTGGAAGCTCAGCTGAATAACGGTTTAACGTGGATCGCGGAACAGTGGCATGATGATTTTGCGCTGATCGCTCTGGAAATTCCGGAGGCATCTGTTTCCTGTTGGCCGGGAATCTATCGAGCTTTAGATAAGGATGGGCGAGTTTTAATGGAAAGAACGGTTCTTGGTTAGTTTCATTACGAAATTCCCGGTTTGTCACCGAGATTGACAAAGCTGTGCGGTTGTCTAGTGGAAAGTTTCGTGAAATCGTGTAGAATAAACTTGCCTGATAGGGAGGAATGTCTATGTTCTACGCATTTTACGATATTTTTTATTTATTAGTTCTGGCGGCGATCGGATTTTCCATGTGGGCCAGTGCCCGGGTGAATTCGACGTTCCGCACATATAGCCAGCAGCGCACGCGCAACGGGATGACCGGCTATGACGCGGCGCGGGAAGTACTGGATGCCAACGGTTTGTATGATGTCCGGATCGAACGGGTATCAGGAAATCTGACCGATCATTTCGATCCCCGCACCAATGTTATCCGGCTTTCCGATTCAGTTTATGGTTCAGCATCTACTGCCGCGGTCGGTGTGGCCGCGCATGAAGCCGGACATGCGATCCAGTATGCTCGGGGTTACGCACCGTTAAAGATCCGCAACGCGATCATTCCGCTGACGAATATCGGATCCCGGATGTCCACGCCGCTGATTTTAATGGGATTGCTTTTCTCCAGCATGGGCCGCTCGGCGATCACGATCGCGTATATCGGCGTGGCCTGCTTCGCGTTGAGCGTCGTATTCCAGTTAGTCACTTTGCCGACTGAATTTGACGCTAGTCATCGAGCGGTGGCTGCGATTGAAAACTGCGGATTACTGACAAGTGAGGAAGTGGGCTCGACCAAGAAAGTGCTGTCTGCGGCGGCGATGACGTATGTTGCGGCGCTGGCGGTCGCGATTACCCAGTTTCTGCGTCTTTTGAATATCGTTCAGCGCAATGATCGGCGCTAAGCGGCAGTGTCGGTGAATTCAAGAAAGAAAAGAATCCGGGCGCTGAACCGAAAACTTCAAGCCAAACACAACGGCCCGGAAACCTTTATGGGCTACCCGGTTACTCAGGGCGGAGTTCTGGTTGACGCCTGGTGGATTCCGATTGAGGAAGCGGAAGTCTATATCCGTAAGCGGGAAGCTTGCGCCGCTCAGCTGATCGCTGAAATGGAAACCTTCTGCAGCCGCGTCTACCGGGATTTAGCGGGAACGGAAGACGGCGAAGTTGTGTGGGGCGAATCGGTATTCGGTACCGAACGCAGCTGTTTGGTCTTTCTGGACCCGCAGACGGTAGAAGCTGCGCTGGAAGCGGCGAAGAAAAAGGAACTGCGGAAATTTATCCTGGAAAGCAATGAGATGACGGAGCTCGCGGCTCAATTGAATTTCGATTCAGCGAACTGAACTTCATCTGCCTGCTTATCATTTCCGCCAGTTTGAAAACCAAAATGAAAACAGCCTGAGATTTCCGGTTTATGGAAGTTTCAGGCTGTTTGTCGCTAAGTCTGTTCAGATTGTTTAGGTGAAGCCGTCAGGACTGAGGAAAATTCTTTTTTACTTTACGGTCTGGAATTCTTTCCGTTCAATTTCCTGCGGCGCTTCGATTTCGCGGGCGAGGGTGTGTTCCGTCAATTCGGAAAGCAGCTTAAGCTTCTTGTTGATCAGCGGCCGCATGCAGTTCGGCACATGTTCCTGATGAGCGCGGTGGATAGCAACGCATTCCTTGCAATTGCCATGATAGCGGCAGGCTTTCCGGCATGGACAATGATCCTTTTCCTTGTACTCTTCGCGGAAAGCGGCGGCGAATTCTTCCTGAAGCGCCAGACCGGCCTGACGATTGCCGTTATGGAATTGTTCCATCGCGGCGAGTTCTTTTGGATTTCCTTCAATGATCATCAACAAATCCCCTCTTTCTTTGTTGGCTTCATCAGCCAACAACGTTACTATTCTAGCACCGGGAAAAGGTGAGCTTCAAGAGATTCCTTATAAAAATGACGATTAAAGAAGAAACAAATCTTTTTATGTTGTGGAAAGAGAGGAATGGACTTTGCGTTCTTTTCCATTTTGTTTTATCATGGTAAAAAAGGAGCGTGTTTATGAAACTGAGATTGAAATTAGGCTTGGCGCTAATGATGGTGCTGAGCTTGCTGGGGTGTGCTTCATCACCGTCGCCGCAGATCACGCCAGCGGTGTCTCTGCCGACAGAAGAAACGATAACGGTCCAGGAAGACGGCTGGTATTCCACGAAGGAGGAAGTTGCAGAGTATCTGGAAGCCTATGGACATTTGCCGGAGAACTACATCACGAAAAAGGAAGCCCAGGCTTTGGGGTGGGATAATGCGAAAGGGAATCTGTGGGATGTGGCCGAAGGGAAATCCATCGGCGGCGACCGCTTTGGCAACCGTGAAGGACTGCTTCCCAACGCTCAGGGCCGGACTTGGTATGAATGTGATATTGACTATCAAGGCGGCTACCGGGGAAAGGAACGCCTTGTCTTTTCCGATGACGGTCTGATATATTATTCCGACGATCATTACGCGAGCTTTGAAGCGGTAAGGGGAATCGAATGAAGCGTGCTTTGATCGACGGCCGCAGCTGCCGGGATAAACAGACGCTGCATCAACAGCTCAAAGATCAGCTCGCCTTTCCCGATTATTATGGAAAGAATCTCGACGCGCTCTATGATATGTTGAGTACCACGCAGGAAGAGGTTGAAATAGGATTCCTGAATAAGGACGAATTGCATGGAAATTTAGGCAGCTATGCAGATGCGCTGCTTGCGACCTTACAGGAAGCGGCCGCAAACAATCCTTTCCTTCATCTATCCGATGGAACAACGCCGGCGGAGAAGGTTGGCAGTCAACCTGAAAGTGAAAATTAATCCGAAAAGAATAGAGAACAGGACAGCGATTCACGGCTGTCCTGTTTCCATAAAAAAAACTCCATCCAGGCTGTGAGTGAAGCAGCGCGGATGGAGTATCCATGCCCGGCCGGAGGGCCGGAAGCGTGGATAAACCGGATAGATTTAGAATTAACGCAGAAACATCAATTTATGCGTAGAAACCAGTGGCATAGCCGATGAAGGTCAGGACACACGCCAGAACGAGGATCAGACCCATCAATTTCAACGGCGACCATTTCTTCTTCGCATACAAACCATAGACGCCTAATGTCAGGCCCAGCGGCAGGATCTGCGGGAAGATGGAGTTCAGTACGGAATCGGCGTTGAACAGTACCTGGCTTTCCAGAATCGTGTTGGTTGTGGCGTCATAGACGTCTTTGACGATCTGGATCGGCAGTGTGCAGGAAACGAAGGATGCGGTCAGGGCGCCGACAACGATCAGGCCCAGGACGGTCATTGTGTCCGTCAGTAAATTCAGCCGGCCAGTTGCCATAAACGTCTGCATCCCTTCCAGACCGGACTTATAGCCCAGCTTGAACAGGAACCAGCTCAGCGCGCAGGTGCCGATCGGATAGACAAGCATGTAGATGACCGGTCCCAGCCAAAGCATATTGGCGGAAGCCTGAGAGATCGACAGGCAGATTGTCAGCAGGATCGGGATGATCGTCGCAACCCACAGTGAATCGCCGATTGCGGATGTCGGGCCGATCAGCGCAACTTTGACGCTGCTGATCAGTTCCGGCGTACACTGGCCGTTAGCGTTAGCTTCTTCCAGACCGCAGACAATGCCGTTACAGATCGAACCGACCTGCGCTTCGGTATTGAACAACGTGATATGACGCTGCAGCGCAGCCGCCCGTTCTTCTTTTGTGTCGTATAATTCTTCAATGACCGGGGCCATTGCCTGACCGAACGCCATGCCCAGCATCGATTCCGCCTGCTGGGAACAGCCGTTCCAGAGGAACCAGGTCCGGAAGGATTTCTTTAATGTTTTTTCACTGATTTTCTTAGCCATGATTAAGCTCCTTTCCGATCAGCCAGCGAGGAGGCTGCGACATAGTAGAGAACTGCGGTGATGATCGCGACAACAGCGACCGCCATCGTGCTTAAACCGAAATAAGTGACGAGAATGAATCCGGCTAAAAAGATAACGATGTGATATTTCTTCTTTAACAAGAACGATAAGATGATGCCCATTCCCAACGAAGCCATCATGCCGCCGAAAATGCTCAGCGCAGTGGTGACCCAGCCCGGAATCAGCGTTGCGAAATCAGCCTGGCCGGAAGCGGCCGTCATCGACGTCAGAACGAGCACCGCCGGAACAAAGCGGCATAAGAAGCCGATTGCCTGACCCATGAAGACGTTTGGAACGATCATTTTGCGGGTATCCCCGGCTTCCGCATATTTTGCGGCAACCCGGTTCAGCGGCAGGTTTAAGGCATACGACAAATTCCACATGACCTGACCGACCAGTCCGCCGATTCCGGCGAAGACCACGGCCAGACCGATCGCTCCGGTAGCGTCCATCCCCTGACCGAAGACGATCGCTGCGGCGACACCGATGTAGGTGGCATACGATAAGTCCCAGGCAACCGCGCCGCCCGGCGTGACGTTGCCCATATACATGATCTGTAACGGAATCCCGACGACCATGGCAGTCTGAATATCCCCTAAAATGACGCCGACGACCAGCGCCGCGACTAACGGACGGCCTAAGGTGTACCAGCCGATGGTGTTGCCGACGATAGAACCGATGGATCCCAGATACACAAAGATTGCGATCAGGATGATTTGAATGATTGACATAATTACCCCTCTGACTTTCTATTCAATCGTTTTGCGGAAAGCGTCCCAGCTTGTCCGGGTGGTGTTCGGCAGCTGGTGGAAGCAGACGTCTGCGCCTTTGGCGCTCAAGGCATCGATGACTTCCACGTCCTGCTGGCTGAGATAGAAGATGCCGGTTGCGCCGGAAACCTTATGCACGGAATCCGGACGTTTGGCAATGTTGCCCAGCATCACGAAGTCAGCTTTCAGAACGGTGTCTTCCAGGTCTTCCAGCTGCTTCGGGAAGCGCACGATCACCAGACGGTTGTTTCCGCTGTCCTGGCTTAACAGGCTGCGGGCTTCCTCCGTGGTGACAATGTGCGTTTTATAAAGCGGCGGTACGCTCATCGTCATGATCGATTTCAGCATTGGATTTTTGGCGCTTTCATCGTCGATCGCAATAATTTCCTGGATCGCCAAGGTCGGACACCAGGCGACGATGGTCTGGCCGTGAATCAGCCGGTCATCGACGCGGACTACAATTTTACCCATGGTTATTTCTCCTCTCTTTTTACCACAGCTGCGGTTCGATCAGGCTGGCGTACATATACGCGACGGTATAGCCGCTGTTGTTGGATTCAATCTGGCGAACTTTGCCGATTGTCGGATAATACTGCTGATAAGGGAAGTCGTTGACCTCGCCGCGGAAGACGGCGTATTCCTTCATCGCGTCGTACCACTGGGTGACTTCCTCTGGATTCAGCGTGAAGTAGGCCTGCGGGAGGAAGCCGACGAGATCCTCAAACGTTTCGCCGTAAACCAGGCGGATCGGATTGCCTTTTTCACGCAGCCGCTTGACGGCGGTGACGACGGCGTCGTGAGTGTTGATGTGCCGCGGATGCATTGAACCGCGCCAATGGGTGATGACCAGATCGACTTTCTCATCGACGAAATACTGTTCCATCCGCTGGGCGAAGTCTTCCAGCGAAGGCATATTGCTGGAAACATAGCCGAGCCAGATCGTGTCGGCGCCCAGCTTTTCCGCGGCTTTCTGGTTCATGGTCAAGAGATCTTTCAGGTAAGCCTGTTTCGCTTCTTCCGTTGCGGCCGGATCCTCCAGCCGCCCCTGAGTGACGTGGATCAGCGTGCAGTGCGCGCCTTGCCGGGCATATTTGAGAATCAGCGGTCCGCCCATCAGCTCGGCGTCCAGCGAATGTGCGCCGATGCTGACGACGCGTTGGATTGATGTCATAATGTGTTCTTCCTTTCTTTAATAGAGCATGGTTTTCGTGCAGATTTCAGTTAATCTAAATTCTTGCGGTAATCGGTGAAGGTGCGGAAAACAGTGATTCCGTGGCGCTCGTAGAAACGGCGTCCCGGCGCGTCGGTCGATACGAAATACATGTGATAGATACCGCGCTTCTCCATTTCCAGCTGCATCAGATCGAGCAGGATGCTGCCCAGGCCCCAGTTGCGCTGACTGGCCATAACACCGATCGGACCGAACCGCATCGGATTGCCGTCCATCTGACGCATGCAGAAGCCGGCGAGCTGATCGTTTTGATCGACGCATAACAGCACATTGTCTTCGGCCAGATTGTTCTGCATACTGATCAGCAGGTTGCGCTTCCAGCCGCCGCCGAATTCGACCTTGGCAAATTCAAGCAGATCGACGCAATACTTCCAGCTGAACGGAATGAACCGAAAACCCGCGGCTTCAGCTTTCGCCTTGCGGGCCAGCGCCGCTTCATCGAGCTGGTAACCATGCAGATCCTTGCACATTGAGTAACTTTCCTCGCCGCTTTGATAGCCCATCGCGTCAAAGAAAGCGGCCGATTCCGGATAGTTCTGCTTGTCGATGCCCGGGAAGAAATAATTCGGGCTGTACGCGGCGACTGTGACGTTTTTAGCGCCGCGCGCCTTCATGTCGGCTTCGGCTTTCTCGACTAAGGCCCGGCCGATTCCCTGGCGGCGATGTTCGGCTTCGACGAACAAGACGTTGATCCAGCCTCGGTCCGGCTCCGTTCCCCGTTCCAGATAAGGGAATTTGCGGCGGGTTGCCAACAGGAAGCCGACGACTTCCTGATCGGCCAACGCCACATAACACAGCGACGGATCGAAGTTGTCGTCCAGCAGCGCCTGCTTGCGGAACTTCTGTAAGGTCAGCGGATCGCAGGGAAGACAGGCGTTCCACAGATCGACGACCGCCTGTTCGTAGCGCTGATTATAATTCTGAATTTCCATAGATCTTTAATCCTCCTCAGTCAGTATATTAACGAACAATCTTAATTATCTTATAATATTGATATGTTAACATATTAACTGATTTCATTATACGGTGCCCCCTCAGAATATGCAAGCCCTTTCAGCCAAAAAAAGAACATTCTGTCGAAGAATGTCCTCTACATTTTGATATTGACCGTGACGGAATACCAATCCTTGTTGAAATAGGTCTCTGCGTATTCAATAATTTCATCGCGCTGATCAAAGGTCAGCCGCTTCACGAAGAACGTCGCGGTATTCTTGCGGATGTTCATGAGCCGGGCAATTTCTACATTGCCGATCTCCCGGACCGAGTAGTTTTCATTAACCCAGACGGGCGTGACGTTGACCTGAGCCAGCGTCTTGTAGAAGGATTTGGTATCATAGACTGTCTGTGCCTGTTCCAGCGAAAGCAGGCGGCTGTCGACAAATGAACTTTGATAAGCGATCGGTTCCCCATTCGCCAGACGGATGCGGCGGACGCAGAGAATCGGCTGCTCCGGATCGATCGTCAATTTCTCAGCGATCTGAGCGTTCGTGATCAGTTCAATTTTATCCACATGCATGTCAATTTCATAACCTTGCTGAAGCAGCTCGTCACTGAAACTGAGCGAGGTCAGTCCGCGGATCATCTGCTTCTTGGCGACAAAGGTACCCAGTCCCTGAATCCCGGTGAGGTAACCCTCGTTGATCAGATCGGTAAACGCCTTGCGGACCGTAATGGTCGAGACATTATATTTCTTTTTCAGCACGGACTCGCTGTCGACCTTATCGCCCGGTTTCAGCTGGCCGGATTTAATGGCGGCGATGATATCTTGTTCGATTTGGAAATACTTGGCAACCTTGTACTCCATTTCACTTCACTCCTTAGCTTAACATATTAACTTATCTGGATTATAGCAGATTCCATTTTTAAAAGATAGAGTCATTCCCCGGAAAAAAGGATTTCGACGAAACCCCAACCCGCGGCGGTCATTGAAACGTCGCTGATCAGGATGAAATGGAAAGCGTTGAACTGCCGTCCGGTCAGCGAAAGCAGGAAAAAGTAAATCAGCCCGGCGATCAGGGCGGTGATCAAGGAAGTCCCGGAAATCTTGCGGAAATCCTTGTGATGGAAAACGAATCCGCAAAGCAGGCCAAAACAGAAATAAACGGAAATCAAGACTTTGGGATCAAACAGAAGCAAGGCCTTGCGATGGGCGTTGATGGCGAACAACAGCGCGATCAGCCCGATGACTTCGAACAGTGTGGTGACCGTATTTTTAATTTTCATGCTTCTCCTTCCTTTCTATCATGAAAATGAAATGAAACGACAGCCGGAGCAATCTGGACGGGATTAGTGCAGCGTGATCCCTGATCTGTCTGGATAAAATGATTTGAAGTCCGGCTAATCGGGGACTGGGGAAAAACAACGAAGTTTGATTACCTTTATTATATCATCTTCACCCTGGTTGGAAAGAAAAGCCGTCGCTGTTTCAGAAGAACTGCGAGGTCTTTGCAGGGCAATTTCCGTTGAAAGAAAAATGCGAAGGAGGGTGCTGTCTAAAGGGGCGGGAGGCGTTTGCTTTTCCACCCGGATAGGACTATGATAAGGGATATCGAAAAGAGGACACAGGAAGAAAGGGGCGGAAGCAATGACAGCGATTTTATTTCCCGAAGCGATGTGTTTGGTCGATCCCGTCAGCGGGCAGACGAGCTGGGGCGCGAATCAGGAATGGTATGGCGATTTATGGCAGCGGAAGGCAGGCTGCGGTCCGACAGCGGCCGCCTCGCTTATTTTTTATCAGATGCAGAAGCAGCGGCTGAGACAACGGGAGGCATTGTACTCCGGGCGGCAGGCACTGCTCGATCAGATGAATGAGATGTGGTACTATATCACGCCCAGCCGCGGCGGGGTGAACCGGGTTTCCATGTTTACGGAAGGCCTGGAAAAATACCGCGCGGTGAAAAAGGAAAACTTTGAGATCCGGGCGCTGGAAGTTGCGGAGGATCCGGCGCAAAGACCTGATTGGATGACAGTCAGCCGTTTTCTGGAGGAAGCTTTGAAACGGGATGAGCCGGTCGCCTTTCTTAATCTGTGTGCGGGGGCGGAGAAGCGGATCGACGACTGGCACTGGGTGATGATCAGCGGGCTGAATCCGCAAACCGGGGTGATCACGTTTTTTGACGAGAGCCAGATCAAGGAAGAGGATCTCTCCTTATGGTTAAAAACAACCACGAAACGGGGTGGTTTCGTGACGCTGCGCTGGCCGTCGCCGGACACAGAATTTACCAGTAAGGATTAACAATTTTAGTAAAACGGATTATAATTACTCTTAATTAAATAGAAAGAAATCGGCTAAGGGGGAAAGACATGGCATCAAAACAACGTGGACTCATGACTTCCGGCGTGATCTGGAAAGAACTTCTGTTATTCTCAATACCTTTGCTTCTCGGAAATTTATTCCAGCTGCTCTATAACACCGTCGACTCGATCGTCGTCGGCAATTTCGTCGGCCATCAGGCGCTGGCTGCAGTTGGCGCGAGCACGCCGCTGATCAACATGTTGATCGGATTTTTTATGGGCGTCGCCGCCGGCGCGGGCGTTCTGGTTTCGCGGTTCTTCGGTGCGCGGAAGCTGAAGGAGCTGCATATTGCCGTCCATACGTTTGTGGCGTTTACGTTTTTGTTCGGCGTGCTGATGATGGTGGCCGGGATTACGCTGACGCCGCTGTTTTTGCAATGGATGGGGACGCCGGCGGATATCATGGACATGGCGGTGCTGTATCTGCGAATTTATTTCCTGGGTATTATTCCCACGATGCTGTATAACTCCGGAGCCGGGATCCTGCAGGCTGTCGGCGATTCCCGCCGCCCGCTGTGCTTCCTGACGATTGCCAGTGTGCTGAATATCATTCTGGACCTGGTGTTTGTCATCCAGCTGAACATGGGCGTGGCCGGAGTGGCCTGGGCGACGCTGATCGCACAGACGGTATCCTGCATCCTGGTGGCGGTCACCTTGCTGCGGTCAAAGGAAAGCTATCAGATTATTCCGAAGAAAATCCGAATTGACAAGCCGATGTTGATGCAGATCGTGCGGCTGGGGATTCCCAGCGGTTTGCAGCAGATGATCGTTTCCTTCTCCAATGTGCTCGTCATGTCGTATGTCAACCGGTTTGGTTCGGCGGCAATCGCCGGTTTCAGCTCAGCGAACAAGTTTGATAATTTCCTCGGCCTGCCGGTCAACAGCTTCATGCTGGCGATCACGACGTTTGTCGGTCAGAATATGGGCGCGAAGCAGATTGAGCGGGTGAAAAAAGGGATCAATACCTGTATGTTCATGGGGATTGGCATCGTCATCGCCATCGGAATTCCAGCTTATCTGTTCTCAGATCTGTGCATCCGGATGTTTTCGCAGGAAGCGGACGTTATTTATTATGGATCGTGGATGATGCGCACGCTGGTTCCTTTCTATTCCATTCTGAATATTGCGCAGGTGCTGACCGGCGCGGTGCGCGGGACGGGGAATACGACGGTGCCGATGCTGATCAATGTTTTCTATTACTGCATCATCCGGCAGGTATTCCTGGCGGTGGCGATGATGTTCGTCAATTCGATCGTCGTCGTGTTCTGGAGTTATCCGCTGACCTGGACGTTATCGGCCGTGACGTTGTTTATCTACTATAAACGCGGCAGCTGGCTGAAACACAGCGGCGTCCGCGGCTGATGCTGGATCGTTCTTTACTCCGGATTCAGGATCTCCGCGATCACCGGGCAATTTTCATCTCAGATATCCACGGCGAAAAAGACCTGTTTGAAGTGTTGCTGGAAAAGGTTCATTATATTCCCGGACAGGATACTTTGTTTCTGCTGGGAGATCTGATCGAAAAAGGCAGCGCCAGTCTGGAAACGCTGCGGTGGGTAATGACGTTGGCGCGTAACGAACGCGTTATCGTGTTAAAAGGGAATAACGATGAAGCAGAACAGCTGCTGGAGGATAAAATACCGCTGCCGATGAAGCTGAGTTATCTGCGTACACGGCGGTCGCTGATCAGCGAGATGGCCTGTGAACAGGGCATGACGATCGATGAAAAGACAGATTTTAAAGCTTTGCGCCGGCGTTTGACAGAAGCCTATGCCGCAGAGTTTGCGTTTCTGCGGAATCTGCCGCTGATCGCTGCTGGTCCGGGTTATGCCGCAGTGCATTCCAGTCTTCAGGATGCTCAGAATTTAACGAATAATGATCCGCGCCTGATTTTAAAAGATAATGATTTTTTGTTAAAGTCTTCCGTGAAATTTCCATACCCGGTGATCGTGGGCCACATGCCGACGGTGGCGTTAAGCGACCGACAGGGAAATTGCGGTGTGCATTTTCTGAAAGATCGGAAGATTCTGGCGATTGACGGCGGATGCGGGATGCATGCGCATGGTCAGCTGAACGCTCTGATCGTTCAAAACGGAAACTTTCGACAATTTCAGACGGCCAGCGCCGATCGCCTGCCGCGGCTGAGGGTTCTTGCGGATCAAGCGGGAACTCCGGAGGATCAACAAGTATTCGTGCGGTATTTTGAAAGTGAGATCGAAGTCGTGGGAGAAAACAACGAGTTTCTGCGCGTGCGGCATAAAGCAACGCAGCGCCTGTTGGAAATCCCCCGCAGCGCGCTGCGGATGATCGAGGGGAAGTCCCATTGTTTTAACAGCACAAGCTGTTGGCTGGCTTTGCGCCAAGGGGAGGAAGTCGCGGTCATTCAGACCTGCGCGGACCGGTCGTTCTGTAAAATGAACGGTCAACTGGGTTGGGTAGCCAATGCCGTATTGGAAACCAGGTGAAAAAGGAATAAAGCAGGCAGATCGTGTGAATCCGGTTTGTAAAAAAATGTTTATTTTACGAAGGCTTCTATAATTTACTAAGATGAAAAGAGGCTGTGACAGATAAGGGATAGGAAAAAATAAAAAAATGCGTAACT
>NZ_QRUP01000027.1:0-547 GCF_003459085.1 Holdemania filiformis
ATGGCGCAGCTGCGCTATGAGGGCAAACGGGAAGGCTTGGCAGAAGGCATTGAGAAAGGCATTGAACAAGGCCTTGAGCGTGGCATCGAACAAGGCATTGAACGCGGCATTGAACAAGGTATTGAACAAGGCATCGAAAAACAACGATTAGAAACCGCAAAGGAAATGTTGAGGAATCATTGTAATGATCAGCTCATCCAGCTCTGCACCAAGATCAGTCTTCAACAACTGGAACAGTTAAAGAAAGAAATCGTTTCCGGTTTTAATCAAACCGAGGACGACTCAGAGCAATCCCATCTGGCAAGCGACTAAAAAGAGGAAGCTGATCCAGATGAAGTTTAAGGACTAGAAGATCTAAATCCTTGATTGCTGAGCAAATCTTTAAGGAGGCGGACAGCGTAATGAAGCGAATGAGCAGTGATCCGGCGATACAGGATGCGGCGTTTGAGCATAACCGGCGGATGATGGACATGGCGCAGCTGCGCTATGAGGGCAAACGGGAAGGCTTGGCAGAAGGCCGGGAAGAAGGCCGAGAAGAAGGCAGAAT
>NZ_QRUP01000027.1:557-48175 GCF_003459085.1 Holdemania filiformis
CCGAGAAGAAGGCAGAATAGAAGGTCGAGCAGAAGGCATGGAACAAGGCATTGAGCGTGGCATTGAACAAGGTATCGAAAAGCAACGTTTAGAAACCGCAAAGGAAATGCTGAGAAATCATTGTGAAGATCAGCTCATCCAGCTCTGCACCAAGATTACTGCGTCACAACTGGAACAATTAAAAAGACAAGAATGCTCGGAACCAGCCCAAGCCATGACAAAATTACAATTCCAGTCGGCCGATCACTAAAATCCGATAGTAGAGGAATAACCTAGCTTTCAGCCATATTTTATTTGGCAACAGACTTTTTAATAGTGTTCTGAATTACATAAGAATTTCAACAAAACAAACAGAGATTTTGCCTCTCTCCTTTTTAAGTAAAAGAATCGTCAAAAATGAACTTAACAATCCAGTATGAAGAAAGATCGATTCCTCCGGGAGATCATATCCAGCGCCGATATCCGGGAAATCAGTAGTCTGTAAAATGACCAGGTCTGGATAAAACAAACGCTTTGCGAGCGAGAAGCTCGAATTCATATCCCCAAACAAAAAATCCGGAATTGGAAAATCTCCAAGTCCGGAATCTTTTTTTATCGGCACTGATATAAATCCGCCAGAATATCGACACACCGCTCGATGCCAAGCTCGCCGCTATCCAATGCCACATGGAAATTCTCAGCCAGTCCCCATGTCTGTCCTGTGTAAAACTCATAATAAACTGCGCGCCGCTTATCCTTGTCCCGAATCCGCTTCTCAATAGCGACCTCTGTTTCACCGTACACTTCGACAATCCGCTTGGCTCGTTTCGCTTTTTTCGCATGAATAAACGCCGTCAGGCAATCCGCATGATCCTTGAGAATCACATCCGCGCAACGACCGACGATCACGCAGGATTCTTTTTCCGCCAATTCCAGGATAATCTTTCGCTGCAGCTGCCACAGCTGATCCTGGATTGAAGTGCCCATAAATTGCCCTTCCGATAACGCGAACGCCCAATGACTGCTGTAAGGCGACGCCTCCTGCTGCTTCGCCACCATCTCCGGCGTAAAACCGCTCGCCTGCGCCAGTTTTTCTATCAGTTCCTGATCATAACAGGAAATCCCGAGCTGGACCGCCAGCTGTTTCCCCACGGTCCGTCCTCCGCTGCCGAACTGACGGCTGATCGTTACAATTCTGTTGTTTGTCATCCTCGAACTCCTCCTTTTCCGGTTTCAAAGCTTTTATCGTCACGGCGATTACGCCGGCTGAGATTAAAAAGGTTAAACAATCCGACATCGGCATAGAATACAAGATTCCATCCAGGCCAAAGAAATAAGGTAAAATTAACGCAAATCCCACACCGAAAATCAGTTCCCGTACCAAGGATAACAACGTGGAAACCAACGCTTTGCCCAATGCCTGAAGATAAATAAACAACGCTTTGTTCACACAAGCGAAAATCATCGTGCACAAATAGATCCGAAATGTCCGGACAGCGAACTCCGTATAATATAAACTTTCATTTGAGGCTCCAAACAAAGCGATTAACGATTTCGGGAAACATTCTGCCAAAATTAAAGCGGCCGCCCCCAAAGCTACCTGCGCGGCAAGCAGACGGATAAACAAGGACCTTACCCGATCGTTCCTCCCCGCACCTCTATTATACCCCACAATCGGAATACAGCCAGCAGCCATTCCAACAGAAAATGAAATTACAATCTGAAAAAACTTCATGACAATTCCGACGACCGCCATTGGAATCTGCGCATATTCTGTTAGTGAGAACACTGGATCCAATGCCCCATACCGCTGAATACCGTTATTGATCGCCGCCATTGCTGCCACCAATGAAATCTGGGAAAGGAAGCTGCAAATCCCCAGCGAAAGAAATTGTCCGATCAAACTGCCATCCCAGCGAAAGCTCGAATGGTCTAACCGGATCGCTTTCATCCTGAATAGATAAGCCGCGGATATCCCCGCCGTGACCAGCTGACCGATTACCGTCGCTGCCGCAGCGCCTTCCATACCCCAGTGAAAACTGAAGATAAACAAGGGATCCAAAACTAAATTCGTCAGGGCACCCGCCAAGGTCGCAGCCATTGCGAATTTCGGGCTGCCATCACTGCGGATAATCGGATTCATCGCCTGGCCGAACATGTAGAAAAACAGCCCTGCCGAGATCCATGTAAAATAAGCTTTAGCGTAGGCAAAGGTCTGAGCGTTAACCTGTCCGCCGAATAGTGATAACAATGGTTCTTGAAAGAAAAAATACACCAGTGTCAGCATGATGCCCGCCAGTCCGCTTAACAGTATCGCGTTGCCGACGCTGCGGTGCGCTGCCTCTGTCTTTCCCCTTCCTAAACTTAAACTGACAAAAGCGCAGGTCCCGTCGCCGATCATCACGGCGATTGCCAGTGCGACGACCGTTAAAGGAAAAACAACGGTATTCGCGGCATTGCCAAATGAACCTAATTCTGGCGCATTGGCGATAAAGATCTGATCGACGATGTTATATAACGCCGCCACCAGTAGGGAAACGACGCACGGACCGGCATACCGCCGCATCAGCCGGCCAAGTTCCTCCGTTTCCAAAAAAGCGTTCGTTCTTAATTCTTCTTGCATTTTTCTTTCTCCTTTCCAAAGAAAAAAACGTGAAGCCAAGATTGCTGGATTTTTATCGTTCCATGGCTACACGTTTGATTTTCTTCTGTTTCTTTGCCTTTAAGACAAAAAATAACAACGAGCGGCAACTGGTTTTACGCCTGCGCTACTCGTTGTGGTGTTATTTTAGCATTTTCATTTTCGATTTTCAAAGTCTTTTTTTTAAATTTTTTTGTTCTTCCCCATCGATTTTCGGCTTTAAGCTTTCCCTTTCCGCCCCAGAATCATGATCCTTCCTGTTCCGCGATCTTCTGATTCAATTCTTGAAAGAACTTGAACAGAAACGGAAAACAGACGATAAAAGTCAGCACGTCGGCCAGCGGCTGCGTCAGTTCGACGCCGCGCAGCTGCCACAGCTGCGGTAAAATGATAATCAGCGGCAGAAAGAATACACCCTGGCGGCAGGCGGACAGAAATGTCGCTTCCGCCGGCTTGCCGATCGACTGGAACGTCATGTTGGATATAACGCCGAGCGGCTGGATAAACAACGCCAGACACTGCGCCCGCATCGCGTACGTCCCGATTTCCAGCACCTGAGCGTCAGCCTTGGTAAACAGCTGGATTACTTGCGGCGCAAACACCAAGCCCGCTGCCGCGAGGATGCCCATCATCACAAAACTGACGATCGTCGTAAAGGTAAACGACTGCTTTACTCGCTGATAACAGCCCGCGCCATAATTGAAACCGACGACCGGCTGATAGCCCTGGCCAAAACCGATTAAGACGGACAGGATCAACATAAACACCTTGCCGACAACCGACATCGCCGCGACTGCCGCATCGCCGTAAACCGCCGCATTGACGTTCAGCATCACCGTCGCGATACTCGCTAACCCTTGCCGGAAAAAAGAGGGCAGACCAGTTTTGATGATCGCTGAAAGATCTTCCCACTTCCATGAAATATTTCGAAAGCCGAGATGAAGCAGACTCTTATGCCGCAGGAAACAGCTCAGCAAAATCAGAAAGCTGATGATCTGGCTGAGAATCGTCGCAATCGCCGCTCCGGCAATCCCCAGATGGAAGGTAAAGATAAAAATCGGATCCAGCACGATATTCAGCAGACCACCGGCCGTAATGCCGACCATCGCCAGCGTCGCTTTACCCTCGGAACGCAGCACATTGTTCAGCACAAAAGAGGACGACATGACCGCCGCGCCCAACAGAATGTATTTCGCGTAGTCGCGGGCATACGGCAGAATTGTCTTCGTCGCGCCCAGCAGCGCCATTAACGGATCGATGAAAAGCAGACCGAACACCGTCAGCACAAGACCGAATGCGATCGCCGCAAAAAAACCGGTGCTCGCAATCTTCTCCGCTTCCGCATGTTTTCTTGCCCCCAGCATCCGCGAGATCAGACTGCCTGATCCGATCCCCAACGTAAAACCGACGGCCTGAATAATCGCCATCAGGGAAAAAACGATTCCCACCGCGCCGGTCGCGCTGGTGCCCAACTGAGAGACGAAGAAGGTATCTGCCATGTTGTAAATCGAGGTGATTAACATGCTGACAATCGTCGGCACCGCCAGGGTCGTGATCAATCTCGGAATCGGCTGAGTCGTCATTTTCTCAACCTGACTCAGCGTCGCCTGGCTGCTCATACCCGGTTTTCTCCTTCCACGGCAGTTTTCTCACCGCGCAGATTATCCGTCATGCGCTGAATATAGCTGATAAACTGCTCACGTTCTTCCGCACTGAAGCCTTCCAGAGCCAGCGCTTCGACCTCGGCATGGATTTCACTCATCTTGGCGTGCTGCTGAGCGCCGAACTCCGTAATCTGCACCTGAATACTGCGCCGGTCCTTATCGCTGCGCACCCGTTCGATCATCCCGGCCTGTTCCATCAGATCCAGAATTTTAGATACCGTCGCCGGTTCGATATCACAGGCCCGCGCCAGCTCCACCTGCGTGCGGGAGCTGCGGGTTAACAGATGCAGGATTTTCGGTTGTCCCATCGATATTCCCTGATCGGCCATGCGCGGCCGGATCTGGGCTGTCTGCGCGCGGTAGGCCCGGGAAAATAAAATACAAAAAGGTTTATTCATAAGTCCTCCCCTTTCATTAGATTCCTAATAGTTAGCTTCCTAATTATAGAATGATCCACGAAGCTTGTCAAATCGTCTGAAGGGGGGAAAAGGAAGCGGTTCTCTGTGTATTTTTCAGTTTTTCCCAAAAGGCGCTCAATGAAAAACCAGGAATGATCCGGGTACTTTGGAATCGTACCGGCCGCTCCTGGTGTCTTAGGTTATGATTTTTATTCTTCTTGTTTTTTAGTTTATGACCGCCTACAAGCATTCCATCAGCCGGCGCGTCAGCTGCTGCTTCAATTCTTTATCCGCAAACGCCGCGCGCACGCTGTTGAGATTCAGATGGATCAGATCCTCCCGGGTCAGTCCCAAATACCGCACCGCTTTGTCATATTCCTGATCCAGCGTCGTATCGCTGATCGTCATGTTATCGGTATTCAGCGTCACCACCGCACCGCGTTCCATCAACGGTTTCAGCGCATGATCGCTGTACGAAAGCTGATTGCGGCACTGGACGTTGCTCGTCAGGCACATTTCCAGCGGAATTTTCTTATCAATCACTTCCTGCATCACCGCGCTGTCCTCCAGACAATGACCGCCATGCCCGATCCGGCTCGCCCCCAGCTCCAGCGCCGACTTTACCGAAGCCGCCGGGCCGCTTTCCCCGGCGTGAATCGTATATGGAATTCCATATTCCTTCGCCAGTTCAAAACAATCGCGATAGCCTTCCATCGGCGTGATGCCCTCCGCGCCGGCCAGATCCACCGCTACGACACCCTTGCCTTTAAAGTCCCGAGCCGTCTGAATCGTTTCCAGGTTCGCTTCGTGATTCAACGACGGTTCGCCCAGCGTCATCATGCAAAGAATTAAACCGACCTTGATCTGCGGATGCTCGCACATCGCGATCCGCATGCCTTTGATCACAGCTTTAACTGCCTGATGCTGCGTCAGTCCCTTCTGTGTATGAAACTGCGGCGCAAACCGCAATTCCACATATTCCAGTCCCTGCAAGGCCAGCGTCTTCACCAGCTCGCGGGTACAAAGCACCAACGCTTCTTCATCCTGTAAAATCGCGATCGGCAGCTCAAAGCGCGCGAGAAACTCATTCAGGCTGCCATTGTCCCGGCCCACGACAATCCGCTCACGGAACTGTTCCAGCGTGCAGTCGGAAGCGATCAGCTGGCGATCCTGAGCTAAGGCATAAGCTAGCTTTAACGTCAGCGAGCCGTCTAAATGAACGTGTAAATCAATCTTCGGAAATAGATATTCCATCGTAAAACCCCCATTCTTTTTTATTCTATTGTTTGTCAATCCTGATTGTCCCAGTGCTGCCGATCGCCAATACCGCTCATACGGAAGCGGTCTGACAGCACCGGGTAACCCTGCTTTTATTGAAATTAAGGTTACGCTGTTTAACCGGCTTTGTCAATCGAAACTCTCGTTCCGTTCATGGATCCGGTTGGTTTCAAACAACTGCCGGATCGTCTGCGGATCCTCGCTTTGCCCCAGTACCCACATCAGTTTGGTAACCGCCGCCTCGCTGGTCATATCCTTGCCTTCCAGCACGCCGTAGCGCAGCGCTTTTTGTCCGACCTCATAGACGCTGAAATCACTTTGTTCATACAGACACTGACTGCAGACGACAACCGTGATGCCAGCTTGGGTCATCTCCTGAAGCTTCGCCGTCAGATCCCGCCGGATAAACGACAGCCCGCCGATCCCGAAGGCCTCGATCACCACGCCGCGGCAGGCCATCTGAATCAACGCGTCGAACAGTTTCGGATTCATGCCCGGGATCAGCTTGATCAGGACGACTTCCTTGCACAGCTGACTGCGCAGCTGAAACGGACCGTCGGCATGCGGAAGCAAACCGCTGCGGATATTCAATCCCCGGCTGTCGATCCAGCCGACCGGTTTAACATTGACGCTTTCAAACGCCTGGAAGTTCGTCGTGCGGACCTTCACCGCGCGGGTGCCCAGTAAAATCTGGCGGTTAAACGCCACGAAAACCCCGGCATGTCCGCTCGCAGCCATCGCCAGTGCTGTCCGGATATTCTCCAGCCCGTCGCTTAACGGATCTGCCAGAGGCAGCTGCGACCCCGTCAGGACGACCGGCAGCGTTACATTTTCCAACATAAAGCTTAAAGCGGAAGCGGTGTAGGCCATCGTATCCGTGCCATGGGTCAGAATCACACCTTCAGCCCAACCTTCTGCGATGAGCTCCGCCACCTTCTCCGCGATCCGCTGCCATTCCTCCGGCTGAATGTTGGAGCTGTCCAGCGTAAACAGATCCCACGTCTTGATTTCATATTGATCGATCAAGGTGCCTAAGAGCCGGCGCAGTCCTCCGGCATCCAGCTGCGGCGTCAGCCCTTCTTCCTGTTGGGCGCAGGCGATCGTGCCGCCCGTGGTCAGCCATGCGATTCTTTTCATCCGTTCCTCCCCGGTCGTTTATTTTTAACAATATCTTGAATCATTTCTGTACCTTTCCTTTTCTTTATTTAATTTACTAATCTGCCATGATACTCCATAACAAACACGTTAAGCTTTACCTCTTTTTATTTTAGCTTGGAATAGGTTCATTATCAACTTGATCCCATCGAATTGACGGAAGAAAAATGATCCGGAACAGAATTGAAAAGGATTCGCTAAAAACTGGAATTCCCGTTATAATGAGAAGGAAGAAGAACCTTTCGTTAAAAACCGGTCGTTGGCCATAAGAAGGGATGAAGAAAAGAGGAATAATGCTATGAGTCGAAAACAAACCCTGCTGCTCGGCGGATTTTATTTCATTCTCTGCCTGCTTGTCCAGATCATTTTATTATGGGGATTCCACAAACGGCTGGACGTCCTCTGGCTGATCGGACTGGCGCTGATTGTCTTCGGTTATGCCGGCGCAAGCCATATTTCGCTGGAACTGCGGCGGCCTGCCTACCAGCCTGTTCGACAGCCGCGGGGAGGTGACCGGGAAAACGACCCTGCGCCTTTGCTTCCTTATCTTTTCGCGGCGCTGCCGCTGATCATCAATTTAGTGATTGCTTCTCAATTTTTCCATTAACCGGATTTTACGTTTCCGGCGTTGTTTCTGCGCAAAGGATTCAAAAATCAGGATGCAAAAAACAGCTCTCCGGGCTGTTTTTTTGATTGTGTTTGAGGGTTTTCCTGTACGGAAAAATCGTTATGAATTCCCTAGAGTCGCCCAGGTTGATGTTTAGCCTGGCTTTTTTGCGATCTCCGATTCGTTCGGGGCAGCTTATGGCCATCGCGGCTGATTCCAGGTCTTCGTCTTTTCCGTCTGCACCCTTCCCTTTCTTCACGCTGCACAGCGTTTACCGCAGTCGCTTTCTGTTGTTATTGGTTGGAGTTTTCGTCAAAAGAATGTTATTTTAAAATTGAAAGTTCTGCATGAAGAAAAGGGGGACAGATCCATGGAATCGGAAATGAAGCGGCTCTTGACGCTTTTACAAACGAATCAGCCGGCGACTTCCGCCCAGCTGGCCGCCGCGGTGCATCTCAGTGAAAAAACGGTGCGCTCGCGATTGAAGCTCTTAGCGGAGGAATTGACAGAAAACGGCGCGCAGCTGATCGCCAAGCCGGGTACCGGTTATCAACTGGCTATCACCGACGCGGACGCATTCAACCAATGGCTGAGCGAAACACCGCAAACGCACATTCCTTCCACCTACGCCGAACGTGTGGATTTTCTATTAGGTTACCTGTTATATCATCCGGACTATATCAAGCTGGAAGAACTGAGCCAGATGATCTACGTTTCGCGCAATACAATCACCGCTGATCTGAAACAGGTAGAAGCGATTCTGAATCTTTATCATCTGACGATCAATCGCCGTCCGAATTATGGAATCTGCGTCGAAGGCAGCGAATTCAATCGCCGGCTGTGCATTGCCAACTGTCTGTATAAAAACAACATGAGCTTTACCAGCCCGCTTCAGAAAGCCGACGGCCAGATCCTCTTTGAAATTCTCAGCGTCATTTTCCGCGTCCATCACATCCGGATCTCGGAAACTTCCTTTGAGAATCTGATCGTCCACCTCGTGATCGCCAACCAGCGGATCCGCAGTCATCAGCCAATGCTCTATTCCGACAGCGCGCGTGCAGAAATGCGCCGGTTAGTCGGTGACAAAATCATCAGGACCGCACAAGAGGTGTGCGAGGCGATACGGAAGCAGCTGGGCGTGGCGTATTCGGAAGATGAGCAGCTGTATATCGCCTTGCATATCAGCGGCAAGGCCAGCTCGGATTCACAGGGAAAATACGGAAGTAATCTCGTCATCAGCGCGCAGATCGACGAACTTGTCTTAAAGATGCTCAACGCCGTCTACGAGGGCATGCTTCTTGATTTTCGCGATAATCTGGAGCTGCGTGTTTCCCTTAACCAGCACATGGTGCCGCTCGATATCCGCATGCGCTACAACATTCCGCTGAAAAATCCGATTCTCAGCCAGATCCAGCGGCAATACGCGTTCGCTTATACCGTTGCGGTCTGCGCCTGCTCCGCGCTGTCCAGCCATTATGGCAAAGACGTGCCTGAGGATGAGATCGCCTATCTGGCCGTGCTGTTCGCCCTGGCGATGGAACAGCGCGACCGCCCGGTTCGCCGCTACAACATCGTGGTCGTGTGCGTCTCCGGCCGGGGAACCTCGCAGTTATTTCTTTACAATTATAAACGAGCCTTCGGCAAGTACATCAACCGGATCGTCGAAGCCACGGTCTTTGATCTGGAAGAGCTGGATTTCAAAGGTTTGCGGATCGACTTTGTTTTCACGACCGTGCCGCTCAATATCAGCCTGCCGGTACCGGTTTACGAAGTATCCCTGTTGTTAAGCGATAAGGAAATTAACGACTATCAAAAAATCTTTGAAAACGGCGACGGCCGCTTTCTCAGCCACTACTTCGACAGCCGGCTGTTTCTGCCCCGGGTGAAGGCGCAGACCAAAAAGCAGGCGCTGAAGACGATCTGCCGGGCCGTCGGCAGCTACCGGTCCGTTCCAGACGATTTTTTCGAGCTGGTTATGAAGCGCGAGGCGATGGGACAGACCGACTTTGGCAACCGCGTGGCGATTCCGCATCCCTATCAGATTCTGGGCGGCGGCAAGTTTGTGATGGCCGCGATCCTGGAACAGCCTGTTTTCTGGGGACATCACGACGTTCAGGTCGTCTTTCTGATCTCGCTGGCCGAGCAGGATCCTGACGCTGAGGATTTCTACCGCACGATCACCAACTATCTGAGTGATCCCGGCCTTGTGGATAAAACGATCGCCACCCGCACGTTCCACTGCTTGATGGACTGCCTGCAGGAAGCGGCGCGGCGATGAAAGCTCAAAAAGTTCCGCAGCCGCCCCGGAAACATTCCGGTTGGAGTTGTCGGAAACGCCATGCTAGACTGAATTTGTCAAACGGAAATCCAATCCGGGACTTCGCTGCAGAGAAGCGCGGAGCTGGATTTCTTCAGAACAGGAAAGGAGCTTAAAATGGAAAATGAAATGGAACTGACGATCATGCGGCTGATCACCGCAGCCGGCGACGCGCGCAGCCTGGCGATGCAGGCGATCCGCGCTGCGCGGGCCGGACATCTGGACGAAGCCGATGCGCTGATGATCGAATGCGATAAAAAAATGGTGGACGCGCACCAGTGCCAGACCGGTCTGATCTTCGCGGAAACCAACGGCAGTCCGGTGCCGATTACCTTACTGATGGTGCATGCGCAGGATCACGTGATGAACGCCATGACCGTCAAAGATATGGCCGGGGAAATGATTGAAATGATCCGGGCTGCAACCCCGGCAGAAAAACCATGGAAATGAGGAAATGAAGATGAAAAATATCGTACTGCTTTGCGCTCAGGGCATGTCGACCGGCATGCTGATGAACAAAATGCGCGCCGCCGCCAAAGCGTCCGGCTACGAATGCACAATCAGTGCTTCGTCGGTCAGCCAGGCCAAAACCGCCGCGGAAACCGCCGATTGCATCCTGATCGGCCCGCAGGTCCGCTATGAGCTGGACAACGTCCGGAAGCAATGCCCGGATCTGCCGGTCGACGTTATCGACATGGTCGCCTACGGCCGCCTGGACGGCGCCAAGGTCTTAGCCGCCGCTCAAAAGCTGATGGGGGAGTAAGTCCTTCTGAATCAATAGAGGAGAAAACAATGAGTAAACTGGATAAAATCACTGAGAAAGTCATGAAATTCGCACAGCTGCGCTATGTGAAAATCATCATGAACGCCTTCATGGGCATCGCCGCCTTTTCCATCGGCGCGTCGCTCTTTTCCCTAGTCAAATCGATTCCGATCGGCCCCTGGCAGGCCTTTCTGACCACTAGCGGGTTCGGCAACATCCTTTCGATTCCAATCAATATGGTCTCCAATCTCTACGCCATTATGGTCGTCCTGTGCGTCGGCTACGAAACGGCGAAATCATTCGGTCAGCGGCCGCTGCCGGCAGCGATGGTTGCGTTCGGTTCGTTCATGATCGTCACACCGTTTGAAGCGACGGTCAGCCTGGTCAACGAAGCCGGAGAAACAATCACCGGTCTTGCCGGCAACGTTCTTTCCTTAAGCGTCCTGGGTTCGCAGGGAATCTTCGTCGCGATGATCTGCGGCCTGATCGGCGCACGGCTTTACGTCTTCCTGTTAGAGAAAAACATCAAGATCAAAATGCCGGATTCCATCCCGCCTTCCGTCGCCGGCATGTTTGAAACGATGATTCCGGCCGGGCTGGTCTTCATTCTGTTTATGGCGGTCCGCATGGGCTTTGCGCAGACAGTTTACGGCACGATGCAGAGCTTTATCTACACGATGCTGCAGAAACCGCTGATGGGAATCGGCGCCAATCCGATCGGCGCGGCTTTGTATCTGATGTCCGGCAAGCTGTTGTGGATGTTCGGTATTCATGGCGATATGCTGACCTACGCGACACTGGGTTCGATTCGTTCTGCGGCGACGCAGGCGAACATGGCGGCCTTTGCGGCCGGAGAAGCGGCTCCGTATCTCGAATGGGCAATGCTGACACCGATCACCAACGTCGGGATTCTCGGTCTGACAATCCTGCTGCTGTTTTCAAAAGCGAAGCAATACAAGAGTCTGGGCCAGCTGTCCATCGCAACTTCAATCTTCAACATTACCGAACCGGTCATGTTCGGGTTTCCGATCATCCTGAATCCAATCATGGCGCTACCCTGCGTCCTGTGTCCGGGAATCTGCGTCATGTTAACATCCCTCGTCATGCGGATGGGCCTGGTCGCACCGATGACCGGCGTCGCGCTGTCTAACGTCATCCCGACCCCGATCTATTTCTGGATGGCGACCAATTCGATTTCCGGGTTGATCTGGGGATTGATTCTGGTAGCCGTTTCCGTCGCCATCTTCTTCCCGTTCTTCAAAATCGCGGAAAAGGCGGCGATGAAGGAAGAACAGGCGGAAAGTGAGACCGAAGCCATCACCGTTTCCAAATAGCTGACAAACCAAGGATGCGGCAACGCATCCTTTTAAAAAAGAAAAGTGAGGTCAACGAACATGACAAAATTTCCTAAAGATTTCTTATGGGGCGGCGCGACGGCGGCAAACCAATGCGAGGGCGCGTGGAACGAGGACGGCAAGGGCATCAGCATCGCTGACGTTCTGACCTGCGGCGGACTGGCTAAGCACACGGCAGCGCTGCCTGATGTGCCGGAAGCCATGAAAAAACACATCGCGAAGATGCGCGGCGTGACCTACCGCAGCGGGGATCAGGAAGGCGCGGCGATGGCGTTTAAAATGAATACTTATCCCGAAAAAGGAATCCCGGCACTGCTTGACGATGAATACTATCCGAATCATCAGGCGATCGACCATTATCATCGTTACAAAGAAGATCTGGCGCTGTTTGCCAAAATGGGCTTCAAATGTTACCGGATGTCAATCGCGTGGACGCGGATTTATCCTCAGGGCGAGGAGACCGAACCCAACGAGGCCGGCCTGCGGTTTTATGACAACGTCTTCGACGAATGCCTGAAGTACGGCATCGAACCGATCGTCACGCTTTCGCATTATGAAATGCCGCTGGCGCTAACATTAAAATACAACGGCTTCGCCGATCGGCGGGTGATCGACTGTTATGTCCGCTACGTGAAAACCGTGTTTGAGCGATACCAGCATAAAGTCAAATACTGGCTGACCTTCAATGAGCTGAATTCTGTCGTTCACAGCGGTTTTATCAACGCCGGCGTTTTCTCAAAGGACCGCCGTCTTATCGAAGCGGCCAGCTATCATCAACTGCTGGCCAGCGCGCAGGTTGTCCGTTTCGCACACGATCACTATCCGCAGTTTCAAATGGGCTGCATGATCGGCGTTTCTCCGGCCTATCCTTATTCCTGCAAGCCGGAAGACAACCTGGCCGCACTGAAACAAAACCAGCAGCGTGATACTTACTATCCGGATGTCCAAATGCGCGGCTTCCTTCCGGAATACAAGCTCATCCAGCTGCAGCAGGAAGGCATCCGCCTGCCGATCCTGCCGGGCGACGCGGAAATTTTAAGCGGAGGCTGCTGCGATTTCATGGCGTTCAGCTATTACCAGACCAGCGTCGCGGCCGCTCAGGATGAAGCGATGCAGCGCACTGCCGGCAACATGGGCAGCTTTATCTTCAACCCGCATTTGAAAAAGAGCGAATGGGGCTGGCAAATTGATCCGATCGGACTGCGCTACACGCTGAATCTGTTTTATGACCGCTATCACAAGCCGTTGTTTATTGCGGAGAACGGATTGGGTGCCGCGGATGTGCTGAACGCCGATCATACGATTCATGATCCTTACCGCATCGACTATTTGCGCCAGCACATCCAGGCGATCAAGGACGCGATCATCCTGGATGGCGTCAAGGTGTTCGGCTATACCCCCTGGGGCTGCATCGATCTGATCAGCTGTTCCACCGGCCAGATTTCCAAGCGTTACGGCTTCATCTATGTCGATGTCGACGACGCAGGTCACGGCACACTCAACCGCTACGAAAAGGACTCCTTTGCCTATTACAAGCGGGTGATTGAAAGCAACGGCGAGGAATTGTAGACGACAGTTTCCGCAGTCTTCCCCTAAGGTCAGAGCCGATCTCCCCCCTTCCAAGAACCAGCTTTCCCAGCTGGTTTCTTTTTCTGTCCCGATCATATTCTCATTCCAGGGGTCCTTTTTCAACGATCCTCTTTGATCCAAAAGCTGTGTTGCGCCTTCTGTACCGGCTAGAACCTGAATGTTCACGATTACGGAAATCCAAAGCTTTTACCCTGTCATTGTGATACAATGACAGGGGTGATATGATGGACTACAAAAATAAAATTATTTATCAGATCTGGCCGCGCTCGTTCCAGGATTCCAATCATGATGGAATCGGCGATCTCAAGGGCATTCTGCGCCGGCTGGATCATCTGCAGGATCTGGGCGTGGATCTGATCTGGCTTTCGCCGGTATATTGTTCCCCCAATACCGATTACGGTTATGACATCAGCGATTATTACAACATCCATCCGGATTTCGGAACGATGGCGGATTTCGACGCGCTGTTGACGGAATGTAAGAAACGCGGCATGGGCATTGTGATGGATCTGGTCGCGAATCATACCAGCGATCAACATCCCTGGTTTCAGGCCTGTTTAAACGATCCGAACAGTCCGTACCGGGATTGTTACTACTTCCGCGAGGGTATTAACGATAAGGAACCGAACAACTGGATCAGCATGTTCGGCGGCAGCGCGTGGACAAAGGATCCGCTGAAACCGCGCAGCTGGTATCTGACTACCTTCACGCCACATCAGTGCGATCTCAACTGGGAGAATCCGCGGGTCCGCGAAGAAATCGCCAACGTCATGCGGTTCTGGCTGGACAAAGGTGTCAGCGGCTTCCGCATGGACGTCATCAACACGATTGCCAAGCAGCCGGGACTGCCGAGCTGGCATCCGGAAAAGAAGGGCTATCAGTTTGCCAAAGAATTCATGACCAATCTGCCGCAATCCCATGCCTACATCCAGGAGCTGATCGGAAAGCTGTCCAACGACTATGACTTCATCACGATCGGCGAAGGCATGATGGCGGACAACGACGCGTGCGCGCTGTATGCAGGCGAACAACGCGGCGAGCTCAACATGATGATCATGTTTGATCTGCATCTGCAGGACTGCGGACCGTTAGGCAAATATGATTTCCGCAAGCTGTATCATTGGACGATTCCCGGCTTCAAATCGATTATTTTCCGTTGGCAGACCGACAGCCAGAAACGAAATTACTGGGTTGCCAACTACATGAACAATCATGACCAGCCCCGCTCGATCTCCCGTTTCGGCAACGACAGGCAATACCGCGTCGAAAGCGCGAAGGCGTTCGCTTTGATGAACCTGACGTTACGAGGAACACCGCTTGTGTATCAGGGCGAGGAGATCGGCATGACCAACTGTCATCTGGAACAGGATGAGTGGCGGGATTATGAAGCGATCAATATTTACGGCACCTTGCAGACGATGATGCATCTGCCGAAATTCATCGCTAAAAAGGTCGTGCAGCGCATGACCCGCGATCACGCCCGCACGCCGGTGCAGTGGGACGACAGCGACTATGCCGGCTTCAGCGATCATCAGCCCTGGATCAAGGTGAATCCGAATTATAAGCAGATCAATCTAAAGTCGGATCTGGTTTCTGAAACGAGCATCAACCGCTGGTATAAACAGGCGATTGCCCTGCGCAAAGCGTATTCGGCATTCAATACGGGAGCGATGAAACCGGTTCTGGTTCATCACAAACAAATTCTCGCTTATCAACGGTCTGACGAACAGGCAGAATTTTTGATTCTGATCAACCTCAGCGGCTCCCCAGCCCGCTTTGACCTCAAGACGGAAGACCGGATTCTGATGGATTCCTACACCGATCCCCAGCCGCAGCTATTGCGGCCTTACGAAGCAAGACTGATCCAGATCCGTTAAACCAAAAGAAAACCAGAAAATGAATATTAAAAAAAACGGAATCAAAGTGAACCGCTCTGTATGGATCATCCAGGGAAACCGTGTTCATTAAGATCGCCGTCTTTTTCTTTTTGTTTGATTTTAACAGATCAGATTGTCTGTTTGAAAATCCTCCGCTATTATGCGGCTGTCTGTTCCAGCGCCCAGCGCCGCACGTCGTCCATGGAATCGACGATCGCGTAGGCTTCGTGATCGCGGAATTGTTCCAGACAAGCAGTATCAGGAATCGCAAATACCCGCACGCCTGCGGCATAGCCTGCCTTGACACCGTTGGCGGAGTCTTCCACGATAATGCATTCCTCCGGCCGCAAACCTTCCAACTCCATCATCTTGTTATAGAGATCCGGATGCGGCTTGCGCCGTCCGGCTTCATCGCCGAAAATCCCGTTGTCGTAACATCCGCTCAATCCTGCTTTTTCCAGTAAATACAACGCGTATTCGCGCGGCGTCGAGGAAACGATCAGCCGCCGTACCCCGTTTTCTTTTAACGCCGCCAGAATTTCCTTCACTCCCGGCCGCAGCGGCATGCCGTTGGCCTCAATCCAGGCATCCGTCATCTGTTTCTTCTCCTGCCACATTGCTTCGTACACTTCCATCGGCGGAAGCAGATGCCCGAATCGTTCAAAGTTCTCCTGCTGCGAACCGCCCATCATGTTCGTCATGATGGAAACGTCGAAGACGTGCCCCCGCGCTTCGTTCACCTTTTCCCACATGGACAAGCTCAGCCGCTCGCTGTCGATCAAGACCCCGTCCATGTCAAACATCACCGCTTTTAACTTTGTCATTCTATCCCTCCATGATTTCCCGGACTGCCTGTGCCGTAGCCCGGACGTCGCTTTCCATGATACCATAATGTGTGACAAAGCGGAACAGTCCGTGATCATCCGGATTCGTTAAAATTCCTTTTTCTTTCAATTGGTTCAGAAAATCCTCCGGAGTCCTCTTTTCACGATCGACTTTAAAGAACACCATATTGATCTGAATCCGCTCGGTTTCCACGGAAATCCCGTCGATCGCAGCCAGCAGGCTCCCCAACAGCTTTGCGTGGGCATGATCCTCCGCCAATCGCTGTGTCATCGAATCCAAGGCTACCAGTCCGGCTGCAGCCAGAATTCCAGCCTGCCGCAGCCCGCCGCCCAGCAGTTTGCGGTTGCGCCGCGCTCTTTCAATGAAAGCCTGATCCCCGGTTAAAACCGATCCGACCGGCGCTGCCAGTCCTTTGGACAGGCAGAACGTCACAGTATCCGCGCAGTCCGCAATCCTTTGAACAGAGCAGCCGCTGGCTAAGGCGGCGTTCAGGATCCGCGCACCGTCCAGATGGACGCGCAATCCCAGCGCTTTCGCGGCATCATAGGCAGAACGCAAAACCGGCAGCGGTACAACTCCGCCGTTTGACAGCGCGTTTTCCAGACAGACTAGCCGCGTTCGCGGCTCATGAATATCTTCGCTGTGTACGGCATTGCGTATTGCGTCCGCTTCAATCCAGTCCTGCGGATGATCGATTGGATGCACCATCACCTGAGCGATCTGCGCCGCTCCGCCGACTTCATGCGTAACGATGTGGCTGTGCCGTCCGGCAATGATTTCATCGCCCCGTTCCGTCTGACTCATGAGGGCCAGCAGGTTGCCCAGGGTGCCGCTGCTGACAAACAGACCGGCTTCCTTTCCCATCAGCTCGGCAGCCCGCTGTTCCAGCTTCAGGACCGTTGGATCATCCCTGTACACATCATCCCCGACGACCGCTTCCGCCATTGCCCGGCGCATCGCCGGCGAAGGCTGAGTGACAGTATCGCTGCGTAAATCAATCATGACTTTCCCTCTTTTCTAAGCGAAAGGCTCCCGCGGCAAGTCCGACAAGGAGCCTTTTCCTTTATTTTTACCCCGCGGTGTTCTAACCGCGGACTTCGCGTCAAGCTTCTTTCTTAAACCATCGGCGCGAACATCGGCAGCCCTTCCAGGAAGGCCAGCACGAAGCCCAGCAAGAACAACAGCAGCATGACGGTCGTGGTCTTCTTACCCTTGCGGATCAGCGCGAAGCAGCCGAAGGCCAGCAGCAGCGGCAGCAGCTTCGGGGCGATTTCATCAAAGATCGACTGGATCGCCAAGGTCTGATGGTTGCCCATGTTCAACGTGATCGTCGTGGTAAAGTTGATCATCGTCGCGATCATGCAGCCGACAACCGTAGCGCCCAGCATTTTCGCCGCCATCGAGAAGGTTTCCAGCATGCCGCCTTCCGTTGCATTTTCCATAAACGACAAGCCCTGCTCATAGCCGACCTGCAGACCTTTATACCGTACAAACCAATGCGGAATGTTGTGAATCAGAAGGAACAGAATCGGGCCGAGGATGTTGCCCTGCATGCAGAAGGAAATCCCGACGCCCAGGCCGATCGTTCTGAGCGTGCCCCAGAAAATCGAATCGCCGATGCCGGAGAGCGGTCCCATCAGCGCGGTCTTGATAGCGTTGATCGAAGAGGCGTCAAAGTCCGGATTGGAGGCCGCCTCTTCTTCCATCGCGACGGCGATGCCCTGAACGAACGTCGTGCACTGCGGCGTGATGTTGTAGAAAACCAGGTGCCGTTTCATCGCTTCCTTAAAGCCTTCCGGATCATCCTTGTAAATCCGGCGCAGATGCGGAATCATCGCGTAGCCGAAGCCCAGGCCCTGCTGACGTTCATAGTTGAAGCAGCCCTGCAGGCAGCAGGAACGCCAGAAACCGCTCATGAATTCTTTCTTTTCCATTTTTCCAGTTGTCATCGTGGCTTCCCCCTTTACTCGTTAGCCTTTCTCTGAACCATATTATAATAAACCACAGCGATCACGGCGCCCAAGCCCGCGACGCCCAGGGAGCTGACGCCCAGGAACGCGGCTAAGATGAAACCCAGGAAGATAAACGGCGTCGCGTCCTTATCCATGATGTAGTTCATCAATAAAGCGATACCTAAGGCCGGCAGCACGCTGGAAGCCTTGGTCAGTCCGTTCATCACGACTTCCGGGATGAAGTTGATAATCGTTTCCACCGCGCCGGAGCCGAAGTACAGCGCTAAGAACATTGGAACAAAGTAGACGATGGCAAAGACGACGACCCCCAGCCAATAATACCGTTCAATTGCTTTGAAGTCCCCGCGCTCCGCCGCTGCGTCGCACTTTGGATTCCAGATGTTGTTGATGATCCGCGGAATGATGCCGCAGGGCTGGAATAACAGCGCGATCGGCATGGACAGCGCAATCGCGGAATCCGCCGAAAGATGCGACATGATCGCGAAGGCCACCGCCAGAATGGTGCCGGCAGAGGAGTTAGGCAGCGAGGTGACGCCGATACCGACAAACCCCATGAAGATCAGCTGTAAGGTTGCGCCCATGACTAAACCCGTCTGGACGTCGCCGCAGATCAGACCGACTAACGTGGCTTCCACGATCGGTGTGTTCAATAAATTCTGACCCAGAATCCGGCCGTCGAGAATACTCAGGACATGCACCATGGATACCAGGATACACTGGATTAAAAACATAATTTTTCCCCTTTCCGAGTGTTTTTACTTTTTATTTTTTTCAAATATGGAATGGATTTCAGACAGCGGGATCTTCGGCTTGGACGGAGCTTCCTGAATGTAAACCGTCCGGCCTTGCCCGGCGATCGCATCCAGATGCCGCAGATCGTCCTCGACTAAGAAGACCTGATTGGAAATCGAGGTGCGCCCCTCTGCGAACCGGATCCCCCCTAAATCGACTTCCTTAATTTCCGCCGCGCCGGCGCACAGCGTTTCCGCGTCTTCGCAGCTGCCGCAAATCAACAAGATTTTACGCTTGGCATTGGCGGCGTTGTTGAGATAGTCCACCGCTTTGGCCACGGTCAGCACCTCCATTTTGGAGCCGGCCGGCTTCCCGACGGTTAAGGACATCTTGAGCATGGCGTTGGTAGCGTGCTTGTCGTTGGCGATAACAATGGTGTCCGCGCCGGTCGCATTGACCCAATAGACAGCGACCTGCCCATGGATCAAACGATCATCAATTCTGAGAAGTTTAATCATTGAAACATCTCCCTTTCTTTTCTATTCCTCATTGCTGTCCAGCTGGTCATTGATGAACAGTAATGTTTGGCGACTGGCTTCAACCGCTTCCCGCAGGATCGTGCTGACATCGTCTTCCATTGGATTCAGCGCCACCTCCAGCAGCAGGCCCAAATTCAAGCCTGTCACGATATAGAGGTTGGCGTAGTCTTCCAGAAACGGAATCGCGATCTGCGTCGTGCTGCCAACGGGGATATCCGTCATCAGAATGACCGGATCCGCCGCCGGAAAGCGCTCAAGAACCTGATGAACCCGGCTGTGCATCGTATCTGGTGAGTCCTGTGCTTCCATGCAGAGCAGCGTCAGCGGATTGTCTGAGCCGGAAATGACCTGCAGGGCAGAAGCGAAGCCTTCGCACAAATGTCCGTGAGTCAGTAAAACGATATGTTTCATCATCCATTCCTCCTGGTAAGCGCTATCATTTTTGTAAACTTAATATAGCACAACGGTAATGTATTGTCTATATATTTATTATAATTTTTATAATTTTACGTATAATTTACATAGATATTATTTGATATCAGAATATACAATGCGATCAAATCCCGTTGTAACATTAAGTACACTTTTATTGACAAACTGTTTTTACAGGTTCTATAATCAAGTTAAAGAAGAAATTCGCATGATTTTAAGGGAATCCCCTGACTTGATGAACAGTCAAAATAAGTGTGCTTTTTGCGTCAGGAAAATCGCTTTCCCTGTTTGCCTAAACAAAAAAAAGCAGTGATTTTCATCACTGCCGCTGCGGAGAATCGTCCGTTGTTATTGTCCGAGTGAAACCTCAATCACATTGCCGAACTGGCCGCCGGCCACGATCTTCGCAGTCTTTTGCGTGTTGTTGTAAACGACGGACCACTGGGTCGCCGTCAGCGTGCCGGTCTCCTCGTTCACCTTATTCTGACTGACAGCTTCCAATAAAGACATCGCATTCTTTTCCGATAAAATGCCGTTGTTTTCCTGCAGCGTGTCCGCCAGAATTGCATATCGGTCCTGCCCCTTGCCAAAGCCGTAAACATCCTCGCTGATCAGAAAGTTTGTCAGCATCTGAAACTCGCCGTCTTCCTTGCGGATGACGCGAAGCTGGTTATCCACATACTCGATCACCGCGCTGTCGCCCTGGGCATCGGCCATCTGAAAGTGATAGGAAGCATTGGCCGAAGCGTGCATATCCATGTTTTCCAGCATTCCGATCGCTTCCTCCACCGTCGCCGCTTTGTCCAGCAGCCAGCGCATCGCGGAAGTCGTCGTCAAGTCCAGCTTATCCGTTTCCTGGTTGGTCGGCTCCACGCCGCGGATCAGCAGCACGCCGATCGAAAAGCCCATCTCGTTCAAGCCGTCCATCATGACATACGGCGCGGCCAGACTCATGATCGACGACAGGAAGCTGTCCGGCTGCTTTTCCTCGTTGTAGCCCAGCACCGAAATATTCGCGACCGCGATGGAAGCGTAGCCGTGATCCGGATTGGATTTGACGATCATGCTCGGAACATAGTTCAGATCGTAATTCCGGCCAAACAGCCAATCCCCTTCCTCATTCTGCGCCTGGAACGTACTGCATCCAAAATCCGGTATGTTGAATTTCAGCGGCAGGCCCTTCAATAAATTCCCCGCCACATAAGAAACCAGCTCGGAATCACTGGACGCGCCGCCGGATGCCACCAGCTGATCCAATCCGTAATCCGCGCTGTACTCGATCTGGTACATCCCGTAATCGTCCACCTTTTGAATCGAATTCAATGTCTGAATCTCTTTTCTGAACATCCATCCCAAACCGGCCGCAAGCAGGATCACCGCCGCAAGCAGGCCGATCATCACTCTTTTCAATGTCTTTTTCATAGCTCCTCCAAATATTTTGAATTTCAAACAGAAATGATTCTATCATTAACAGTAACCTTTTGACAAGAATTATTTTTAATATTAATCGAACTTCAAAACATTTATTGAGATATCCCGGCTTAGACACGAAAAAAAGAAGCCGGGCTGCGGCTTCTGAAAAGAAAGGGAAGGCTGTCTTCAGGCGTTAGTTAGCCTTAGTTTTGATCGCCTGGGAAAAGCGGTAGTTATACACGGTGATCGCATTGATCCGGCAATCGTCACAGATCCGGCTGGATAAAATCTGGAACGGCATGACAAACAACATCGGCAGAAGCAGGCTGCAGGCGTCGACGTCAATCGTCATAACGCGCTTATCGCTGTTGCCCGGATGACGGGTGATCAGATAAACACGGTCGGTCAGCTGATGCAGTCCTTCGTAAATCATCATCACGCGGTCGTGCATTGTATCGTCCATGTCCAGCAGGAAAACGGCGTTGTCCTTTTTAATTTCATAGACCGGACCGTGCAGGAATTCTTCCGTTTCATAGACGTTGGACGGAATACCGATCGTTTCTTCCATTTTCAGCGCGCCTTCGATCGCCGGGCCGAAGCTCGGACCGATTCCGACGGTCATCGCGCGTTTCATCGACCACAGTTCTTCCTTGTTCGCATTGTACCACTGGTCGATCGCTTCACGGATCCGCGGCATTTCATGGATGATCATTTCAATTTCCTTCATGCGTTTTTTATAGCTGTCCTTCGGATATGCGCCCTTCTTGACGCCGGCTTCCAGCGCAAACAGAATGAAATAAAGCGTCGATGTCGGAACGCCGCGGCAGACAAATACATCGTCGCCCGGGCCATAGGAACCGTATTCCAGCACAGTATCGCAATACCGCGTGATCGGACTGTCCGGAACCATGGAGATCGCGACGACGTCGTTACCGCATTCCTTCGCCTTGATGACGGCTTCAATCGTATTGGTGCTCTTGCCGCTCTGCGACATACAGATGACCAGCGCGTTTTCATGGAACTTATAATCATATTTGGCATAGGTGACGGAGTTGATCAGATCAACCTTGACGCCCAGATAGTTCTGGATCGCATACTTCGAGCAGTTGGCGATGTTGTAGGAAGAACCGGAAGCGACCATGACGATCTTCTTGTAGTCCTTCGCCAGAAACAGATCGACAAGCTTGCCAACCAGGGCGTCCTTGTTTTTGAACATTGCTTCAGCGGTCGCCGGAGTTTCCAGCACGCAGTCGTACATCCATTTTTTCATTCTCTTGTCCTCCTTGAGATTTTCCAGCGCAAACATTGTGACCAGCAAGTTTTCTGAGGAATAAGGTGTATCTGTATATTTATATATACATTTACAGTTACATTATATACTATTTTGAAAAGATCTCAAGAGGGGAATGGACAGTTTTCCTATTTTTCTCAGCGCTCCGCCAGAAATCCTGTCCTAAAGGTATAGGCATATTGGCTGCTGATGTAGTAGGTTTTGATGTATTCATACGGATGCCGCTGTTCGTCATAGGTGATATGCTCGTTTAAAAGCAACGCGACATTGCCGACGCCGAGCAGCTTTTTCTGCGACTCGCTGGGCAGATGCGCCGACATCTTATGCAGCGCGCCACCCCGGTAAACACCGACGGAATGGAGATATTCCGTTAACGAGCCTTCCAGGGCCTTGACATTGATCGCCGGGACGATCTTGGCGGAAATGTAAGTATAGCTCAACGCGATCGGTTCCCCATCCCCGGTCCGCAGCCGCACGAAGTAATGGATCAGTTCATCGTCCGCCAGCTCCAGATATTCCGCGACCTCCGGGACGTCCGACGCTTTATAAACCTTGTATTCGATC
The DNA here is from genome assembly GCF_003459085.1 of Holdemania filiformis. Classification (NCBI taxonomy): domain Bacteria; kingdom Bacillati; phylum Bacillota; class Erysipelotrichia; order Erysipelotrichales; family Erysipelotrichaceae; genus Holdemania; species Holdemania filiformis. The sequence continues at coordinate 23,972 of NZ_QRUP01000027.1, forward strand.
AGCTGCGAACCAGCCTTCATGCCGACCGAAGCCATATCGTCGGTAAAGCTGCCGCCCTGACTGATGCTTTTGGTCACCATCCGCGGCAGCACGAACGACCCCTTGCCGGCCGTCCGTTCGATATAACCCTCCTGAGCCAGATTGATCAGCGCTTTGTTGACGGTCAGCCGGCCGATATCAAACTTTTCGCTCAGCTGTTTTTCAGTTTCGATCTGATCCCCCGGTTTTAAATCGCCGGACTGAATCCGGTCAATGATGTAATTTTCAATAATTTTATACTTCGGCATTTCTTTCATAAGTTCCTCCGTTTTCCCGCGGTATATGCGCCGCGGACTGCCCTGTAAAACCAAGTTTGACCGCAAGGTTCAACCCGGATTTCCACAATTTGTTTATACATTGTAACTATATCATAACTTCCGGCTGAAAACCAGCAGGACGCGGCTCTTGACATTTCTCCGGTATATTACCTAGATAATATTTCATTATTGCCTATATTTTAATCTTTAGTTTCAATAGGATGGAACCTAAAGGAGAATTTCTTCAAGGAAGAAACCTTTCAAATCGATGGCGCGCTGTTCGACGATCTGATCAAAAATGCTCGGCAAAGCGCTGAACAAATCTGAAATACGCTTTCAACTTTCCCCATAATCCGCTGAAATTATCCACAAAAAAACCTGCGACAGCCATGTCCGCAGGGATCTTTTCACCGTGAAGCTCCGACTTGTTCTTAGTCGTCCTCGCGGTTTTTTTCTTCCTCATAATTTAATTGATGCCCGTACAGGCACGCCGCAAAAATGCCCAGCGCCAGACCGCCGCCAACCAGCCAGTTCCCATCCCGCAGCCAGCCTGAGCTGAACGCGATCGCCCAGAATCCGCTGAATACCGTGGATACCAGAAAATATCCGATTTTAAACCGGAACAGAAATTTAATGACCAGCACCGAAACCAGTCCGGCTGCTACGCCCGCGATCGGCGACAGACCGTTGTCAATGAGCGTAAACCCAAGCAGAAAAGCAAAAAACAGACTTTCAATATTGACGATCTTTAATTCTTTATAAGCGTCAAACCGGATCTTATCCCGCATGTTCATCCTCCCGACCGTTATCCATCCGTAATTATACACAAACTGACAAGGGATGCAACTCCCGCATTGACAAAAGCGGGGCGATGTTTAAAATCCGCTCCCGCTTTCTTCTTTAGTCTTCGCTTTTCATTTCAGTTTTTCTCAGCTAAAACAACACGCTGTGCTTTTAAGCTGGCCTGCACGTCGATCAGCCGCTGATTCGCCGATCCCCGGAACCGCAAATTCAAGGATTTCTGCGCAAGCAGAAACGGCCCGTCGATCAAAACGTCGATCTGTTCTAAAAACATTCTCTGATCTGGATCCTGCGCTTCCATCAACGCTTCCCAGGTATAACCGGTATAGCACCACACATTCATTCCCAGATGATGCACAGCCTGCGCCAATTCGCCGCAGGCCGCTGCCTGTGCCATTGGCTCGCCTCCGGAAAACGTCACGCCGTCCAGATAGAAATGAGCCTTCAGCTGTTCTAGAATACTCTCGGAAGCGACGCTTGTTCCTCCGTCAAACGCGTGCGTCTGGGGATTATGACAGCCCGGGCAGCCATGCGGACAGCCCTGTGTCCAGACGACCGCCCGCAGGCCCTCGCCATCGACAATACTGTCAAACTGCACCGGTGCGGATAAGCGCAGCTCAGCCATGCTTCACACGGTCGCGGACTTCCGCCCGCTTCGCATCGTTGAACCGGTCCAGCGTCCCGACCAGATATCCGGTGATCCGGCGGATCCGCTCAAACGGCACGCCGTCCTCCGTTCTTCCGCAGCATGGGCATTCGTCGTTGATAATTCCGTTAAAGCCGCAGACGGGATCACGGTCGATCGGGTGGTTGATCGCCCCGTAGCCGATCCCCAGCTCCTTCATCATCCGGACAACCTTCTCAAATGCCGCCAGGTTGGTTGACGGATCGCCGTCCATCTCCACATAAGAGATATGACCGCCGTTGGTCAAAGCGTGATACGGGGCTTCCACCGACAGCTTGTGGTAGAAATCGGTCGGATAATAAACCGGGACATGGAATGAATTCGTGTAGTATTCCTTATCTGTCACCCCTTCGATCTTACCGTATTCTTCCTGATCCATTTTGATGAACCGGCCTGACAAACCTTCCGCCGGGGTCGCGATCAGAGAGAAATTCAAGCCGTATTGTTTCGTATAGTGATCACAGCGCTCACGCATCCGGGTGACGATCGTCAGTCCCAGCTGCTGGGCGTCCTCACTTTCGCCATGATGCTTGCCGATCAAAGCTTTCAGACATTCCGCCAGACCGATGAAGCCGATCGTCAAAGTGCCGTGCTTCAGCACCGATTCCAGCGTATCTTCAATATCCAGCTGATCTGAATTCAGCCAGTTGCCCTGCGCCATCAAGAACGGGAAATTCTTGACCCGGCGGGCACACTGAACACGGTATCGTTCTAACAGCTGGTCCTTCACCAGATCCATCTTTTCGTCCAGTTCCTGGTAGAAGCCCTCCAGATCGCACTGTCCTTGCAAGACCTCGCCATGCTTCAAGCCCAGACGCGGCAGGTTGATCGAGGTGAAGCTGAGGTTGCCCCGGCCGACGACAACTTCATTTTCCGGATCGATCTCGTTGCCGATTACACGCGTCCGGCAGCCCATGTAGGCGATTTCCGTTTCCGGCCGGCCTTCCTTATAGTATTGCTTATTGAACGGCGCGTCAATGAACGCGAAGTTCGGAAACATCCGCTTGGCGGAAACGCGGCAGGAAAGCTGGAACAGATCATAGTTCGGATCGCCCGGATTGTAGTTGACGCCTTCCTTAATCTTGAAGATCAGGATCGGGAAAATCGGCGTTTCATGATTGCCCAGGCCGCTTTCCATGGCCAGCAGCAGCTGCCGGGAAACCATTCTGCCCGCTTCGCTCGTATCCGTTCCGAAGTTGATCGAACTGAACGGAACCTGCGCGCCGGCGCGGGAATGCATTGTATTCAAATTGTGGATCAGACCTTCCATCGCCTGATACGTCGCGCGTTCCGTTTTCGCCAGCGCTTTTTCATAGACTAACGGCAGCTGATCGCCAGTCAGCTCCACAGCCCGCAAATCGCTCAGGCTGTCGATCTGGGCCAACGCCAAATTCAGCGTTTCCATATCCAGCGCCTGGGTGTAATCGACGTAATCGGTTAGCGCCTGACGGTAGTTTTTCTTAAAGGTATGCATGACGCCCGGAGCCAGATAGTAATCAAACAGCGGAATCGACTGGCCGCCGTGCTGATCATTCTGATTGGACTGGATCGCAATCGCCGCCAGCGCCGCGTAAGAAGCGATGTCCTTCGGCTCGCGCAGGAACCCGTGGCCGGTATTAAAACCACCCTGAAACAGCTTGTCCAGCGGAATCTGCAGACAGGTTGTCGTGCCCATCGGATAGAAATCCATGTCATGAATGTGGATATCGCCGTTTTCATGCGCGGCCGCCACCTTCGGATCCAGACAATAGGAGGTCGTATAGGCCTTGGTCAGCGTACTGCCGTACTGCAGCATCATGCCCATTGCGCTGTCGCCGTTGATGTTGGCGTTCTCCCGCTTTTCATTGACTTCCTTCGAGTCCTTGATCCCGAAGTTTTCGAGCGTTTTCATCAGCCGGTGCTGGCGGGATGAGAAACAATCCCGGGCCAGTGCGCGCTTCTGACGGTAGTTCTTAAACGCTTTGTATTCTTCAATGAAGCCTTCCTCGACAAAAGCTTCCTCAACCTGATCCTGAATCTTCTCGATTTCAATCTGCGGCAGATTGGCAGCCTCAATCTGATTCAAAGCCCGGTTCAGGACTTTTCTGACGTTTTCCTCGCTGCAATGTGTGCCAACGTTGGCAAACCCTTTTTCAATGACATTCTGAATTTTTTCCTTGTGGAAGCGGACCGTCCGGCCGTCGCGTTTTATGACTTCAATTTCCATTTTCCATTCCTCCTGCTTATTGATGGGGAAGAAAAACAAGGCCGGCGAAGACATTCCGTCCTGACGCACCTTGTTTCTCATTTCTGTTTCGGCGTTGCTTCTTGGTTTGTAATATTTCCAGTTGATGTTGACCTTCGCTTCTTCAGCCCGAATGGTTTTCATTATACCATATTTTTCCGCAGATCAAAGCCGGATGCTTCTGGAAAATCCAACAAATTCAAGCTGGATATCCGGCTGCACACGGAATATTGTTCCCGCAAAAAACGAAGTCTGGCTTCCGCGGTTTTAATAGCTGTCCGTATATTTAAATGTAAATTGATCCTGATCCTGAATCGGGGTTTCGTCGACGGCCGGACAGAATCCCGCGGCCTTGCACGCTTCGTTATTCTCCGATTCGTACAGCCACCACGGTCCGGTTGCCATATCGCCCTGTTCTACGTCCAGCAGCGCAGTTAAAAGCCGGCCGTAAGTGCTTGTTTCCATTTTCGCTTTCAGCTCCGGCGCCCCTTCCAGCATTCCGCCTAAGGTTTCCGCATCGGTTTTGATCGCTCCGGAAAACAGTTCGGTGCCGTCGATTTCATTGACGACGGTGACGTTGATTGTTTTTGCGCCGGCCACCGTCTTCGGTTTTAACGCGTTGAAGCCCAGCACACAGACCAGAATCGCTGCCAAAATTGCGGCCGCGGCAATCCATTTCTTTTTCATTTTTTATTTCCTCTCTATCTTTTCCAGCCGGTCAAGCAGCGGATCAAGTAGAAACAGCGCTTCCAGCGCACTCACTAATCCCTGAATAACCGACGTTTTTAAGCCCAGAACAATATAAATCAGCGTTAGTTTCGGCGAAAACAGAATAAACGGCAGATCGAGCAGCTGCCCCGTCGCAAACGAGCACAGGCCGACAAGTGCGACCGCCGCCCACCGATGCCGCCGCAGCACCCGCTTCAAGCTGCCGAACAGAAGCGCGTAGACGGGATAAATCAGGCAGTAAGCGAAGGTCCAGATGGAAACGCCCTGCACTAGCATGTTCACCAGCGTAAATACCAACGCGCCATAGAAGACCTCGCGCCGCTCAAACGTCAGCGCCAGCACCGCGATCGTCAGCGTGATCGCTTCCAGATACAGCACCTGCGAAAACATCGTGAACACCACGGCCATCATCGCCGCCATGATCGCGATTCGCGCGATTTGTTTAACCGACATTGTAGCTGCGGGAAACAAACGGAATCTCGCTCACGCCTTCCAACCGGTTTTCCTTCAGCGCCATCTGGAAGAAAACGTTGGATAACAGATTCCAAAAATCCAGCAGAATCGCCGGCACCGGTTTTTCTTCCCGGTCGATGGCGTACGCGATCCGCAGCACCGCCTTGCACCGACTGCGCAGCACATGCAGCGCGCAGGCCCCTTCGCAGCCAGCCGGCAGCACAAATTGCCGGAGCGGACCGTTTTCCTGCGTCAGACGAACATACAGCTGATCGAGCCATTCAAAGTCCTCGTCCCGGATCGCCAGGCGTCCCCGGATTGAACCATTGGCATGATAGACCAGTTCGCACAGCTTCAGCAGTTCCGGCTGATGTTTGGCCGAGTGCGCCGCCTGGGCGATCAGCGACGCGAGTTCATCGCTGGCAACCTCATAATCACATTGCCTCGAAGTTTCTTTTAGAAACGAATAAGCGCAACAGCGTTGATCCATTCCCACTCCCCCTTTCCAAATAAAAACTCATTCCTGAATTCAGAATGAGTGAGTTTGACTATTCCATGATTAAAACAGAGCTAATCACAGCCTAGCCTTTAATCCTTCACCCAGAAGACAAGACTTCTTTCATTCAGGCCGGTCTACCGACTTCGCTTCATCCGCCCTTCCGCCTTCCCATATCGATATACAGTGGCTGTTGGAAGTTTGTCCGCTTCACGGTTGCTGGGGCAGTCAGAGAAATTCACTCTGTTCCCGATTAAGCAGTTTCCTGCACCTGAAATGCGAATCCATTATATCATGACTGGTAATAAAATAAAGTTAAATTGCTTAAAAAACCTTCCGGTTACAGGAAGGTTAAAAGCAGAGCGGTGATTCCTTCGCTGGCCATCAGCACTATCGAGCCTGTGACAACGGAAAGTTTCCGCTTACGGATAAAACGAATCAGAAGGAGAATCAGCGTACTTACCGTGCCTACCGTAGAAAGCAAGTTCCTCACCGAATTCCAATGATCTACCCAGCGCAGGTCATACAACAGCCCGAAGACCAGAACGGCGATAAAAGCCAAAATGCCACGTCTCCATTTCTTCGGATCCGTTTCCATATCGAAACGATCCAGGCATAGAAACAAAGCGACAAATAAAATAAAGCAGTAATTAAGAATCAGCCGCAGATCTCCATCCAGATCCAGCCCCTGCGTCTGACAGCCGATCAAAATGCCGGCCAGCAGGGCTTCCAAAAGCACAAACACAAAAATCGGTTTCATTCGTTTTCCTATTGTTTTAAGCGTATCCATGCCGTCCTCCTTACTGATGAATCATCAGATTCAATACCAGATTGTCGGATAACGATGCCTGCCTGACAATCCGGCCGCTGGCCGGACTGACCACCACGCCGATTTCTTCTCCCTGATCCACAGCTGAAAATACATAAAATCCGGTTTTCTTTTCACTGCGCGTCAGTTCGGGTGCGTCGTCTTTAAAAATCAGTTCCAGTCCGGAAGGAGAAGTGTTGACCGCATAGTGAATCTCCTCATAGCCCTGCCGCGTTAAGATCGCTTCCGCCTGATTTACGGTTTTCATTCCCGTAATGATCGGAAATAAAAGCACAGCGGCCAGTTCCAAAGTGAAAATACATACAAAAAGTTCTGAAATCCGCTGTCCCCAGCCTGGAATCCATTTGCGCAGACAGCTATGATAGAGGAAATACCCCAAAGCCATCATAAGTGCATAACTCCATGCCAAAGAATAGGGCATGGCCAGCCAGACGCTTAGTCCAACTATGAATAAAATGATCGTCATAATCCATGATAACGCTCCGGTTTTCAGCCAGTCCTGACGGTAGTTTTCTTTTCCAGCCTTTCCCCGTAGCAGCCACAGAACAAAGAACACTGGCGGCAACGCTGCAAACGTTGTCACCTCTACGATATTTTTATACAACTGCTGACTGACAAACAGAATCGCCCCTAAATCGAGTCCATAAAGGATAATCGTCAGGATCATCAAACCATATCTTTGCCAAAAGCTCGTTTTTTCTTGCATTGCAACCTGCCTCCTTTTCAACAGATACCCTGACATCACTTAATGAGAGATGATGGAATTCAAAGCTGCGTTTTCAGAAACAGACGTCTGGACTATAATCCGGCCGCTGGCCGGACTGATTATCACGCCGATCGCTTCTCCTTGATCCACAGCTGAAAATACATAAAGTCCAGCCTTCTTTTCACTGCGCGTCAGTTCAGGCACGTCGTCTTTAAAGATCCGTTCCAGCTCTGATGGAGAAGTGTTGACTGCATAGTAGATCTCTTCATAGCCTTGCCGCGTTAAGATCGCTTCCGCCTGATTTACAGTTCTTAAACCCGTCATCCACGGAAATGAGAGAAGGAGAAAGAATTCTAAAACCAAAATGCAGACATATATTTCAGAGATTCGCTGTCCCCAGCCTGGAATCCGTTTGCGTAAACAAGCATGATACAATAAAGTGCCCACACCCATGGCAAGGCTATAACCCCATTCTAACATATAGGGCATCTCGACCCCTATATAAAGCGCCATAGCAAAGAATAACGGCGGCACCAGCCATCGGGACAGCCTGGAATTGAGCTCATCTTCGCGTTTTTTTTCCCGGCCCTCTTTATCGCGCATAAGCCAGAATACAAAATTTATTGGAAGCAGTGCCGTAACAAATGACACCTCTACGATATTTTTATACAACCGCTGTGTAACGAAAATGATCAATGCGAGATCTATTCCATAAAGCAGGATTCCAAAAAGCATCAGGCCGTATCGGTTCCAAAAACCCCTTTCTTTCATGAATTTCACCTCAAATCGGTAATTCTTTATTTATTTTATTTTAACATGTTCCGGAATACCGCAAAAGCCGCATGTCAGCGACTTCATGAATTATTCATAATTAAACTTAAATTCCAGGCTAATCAGCTTTAAAAAGTGTCGATAAAACGCAATAAGATCCGGATATCCGGATCTTCTATTCCTTTTCACTGATCGCATGGATCAGTTCCCGTTTGATTTCCTCTGCCGTCTGAGCTTCGGCCTTCCGTCCTAAAATATAGGTAAAACTATCGCTCCATTCCTGGTCGCTGTAACGATCCGCGGCAAGCCGGAAAACAACCTTTCGCAGTACGGAACGATAGGTCTGTGTATGCAGATCGGACAGATAAGGACATCCGCATTGATTTGCCAAAAGCTCCAGTAAACTTTGTTTCGGCATTGTGTTCGTCCTCCTTTTTGTCAACTAAAGCAGACTTTTTGTGACATTCAGAATATAATAAATTTATAAGCGAAAACAGCCGATTTACAGGCGTTTTCGGGATGAAATGATCAGTAATAAAAAGTCTACTTTTTTAGATGACAGGCTGAAAACTAAGCCTGACGCTTGCACCACCGCAGAAAGGTTTCGTGCGAAACGCCAAGCTGTGAAGCGGCCTGCCGCGATGAAATTTCGTTGTTTTTCCACTGCTGCTTAAGTTCGGTAAATTGATCGGGAACCGGGATTTTCGGCCTTCCGAACTGGACGCCTTTGCGCTTCGCAGCCTGAATGCCTTCTTTCTGCCGCTGACGGATATTCTCACGCTCGGTCTGTGCGACATAGCTCAGCAGCTGCAGCACCAGATCGGCGATCAAGGTGCCGGTCAGATCTTTCCCCTCCCGGGTGTCCAGCAGCGCCATATCCAGAACGACGATATCAATCCCTTTTTCCTTGGTCAGATACCGCCACTGCTGGATAATTTCTTCATAGTTGCGGCCCAGGCGGTCGATACTTTTAATCACAAGCAGATCGCCTTTTTTCATCTTGCGGATAAGCCGCCGGTAACGTGGCCGGTTAAAGTCTTTTCCGCTCTGCTTTTCGACGATGATGTTTTTCTCGGGAACCGGGAACTCCAACATCGCAATCATCTGCCGGTCTTCGTTTTGATCCTTTGTCGATACGCGTACGTAGCCATAGATTTGGCATGTCATGATCTTTTCTCCTTTTTCAATTCTATATAAAACCCTATACAAAACGCAATTATACGCCAAAGGTAAAATTTTCCAGCACATTTTAGTAAAAATTAAAACACAGATTTCTCTGTGTTTTAAATAGATGTAATAATAAATTCAATAATTATTCACCAGATATCGCAAGCTGATCCACAAGAAGGGAACCGCAGCTTACGCTGTTTAAGTCCTGCCGTCCGTCACAGCCTAAAGCCAGGATGGAATTCATCATTTCCAGATAGTTTCCGGCAATTGTGATCAAATGAATCGGATAGGTCAGCTTGCCCTGTTCGATTTTAAACCCGCTGGCCTGCAGTGAGAAATCGCTTGTCAGCGGATTCAGTCCCGCATGCAGACCTTGTAAGTCGGTAATCAGCACGCCGTCCTCGGTCTGCGCGATCATTTCATCCAGGGATAAATCGCCCGGTTTTACAAGCAGGTTGGTCGGCGAAACCTGAACCGGAGCGCTGCATCCGTTTTTAAACCCGTTGCCCGTCGAAGCCCGGCCGCCTTTCAGCGCGCTCTTGCGGTCAAATAAAGCTTCTTTGAACACACCGTTTTCGACGATCACCGTGCGCTGGGTCGGTACGCCTTCATCATCGAAATCACAGCTGGAAAAGCCATCCGGCAACTGCGGTTCGTCGACGATCGTGATCAGCGGACTCATAATGGACTCGCCTTGACGATCTTTCAGAATGGACAAATCCTTTTGAATCTGTTCAGCGCTGAACATTGCCCACAGGGATGCCAACAAATCTGTCGCAACGTCATAGCGCAGAATTGTCCGATAGTTGCCGGAAGGAATCGACACGGCGTCCAGCTTGTTCACTGCTTCCCGAACCGCTTCCTCAACAAATTCAGCCGCTTGGTCTTCATCCAGATCCTTAATCGCGCGCCAGCTGAAGCCGTTGGTCTGTTCTTTCCCATTCGAAGCGATGACGCTCAGCGTGATCAGGCCCAATGTCGAACGCCGGGTCGCTTCCAACCCCTGCGTATTGGCCAGCGTCGTTACCGACGCTGTTTCCTGATAACCACAGGCCGATACCCGCAGAATCCGCGAATCTTTTTTCAGGGCCGCGGCTTCCACCTTTTTCATGAATTCGATCTTGTCGCTGACCGTTCGGCGGGCCAGCGTATCATCGCTGCGGTCGTCGTTCATCGGCGTCTGTCCCGGCGTTAACAGCACAGTATCTTCTGTTTCCAAAGCGTCGGCCAGCTGGCGGCATTGAATTGCCAAAGCCCGCAATGACGCCTCATCGGTTTTCTCCGTGTAGGCGCTGGCGCAGCGGCCCTGACGCGTCCCCCGCAGTGAAAGTCCGCTTTTATCCGAAACGACAAACTGGCGCGGCTGCCCGTCCAGAATGTCAAAGCGCAGCGTCTGTGTCTGACTCTGATAGACCTCCGCCTCTTCCAGGCCTGCTTCCTTTGCGTAGTTTAAAATTGTTTCCGCGATCATTTCAATTTTCCTCCTTTGCCGCCGACCGTCATGTGCGTAACGCGGATCGTCGGCTGGCCGACATCCGTCGGAATTGAACCGCTCTTGGAGCCGCACATCCCCTGCTCGCGCGAACCGTTGTCCGCGATCTTATCAATTCTGAACAGAATTTCCGCGCCGTTGCCAATCAGGGTTGCGCCTCGGACCGGTTCAGCCAGCTTGCCGTCGCGGATCATATAGGCTTCCAGGACGGCGAAGTTGAAATCACCGGTGACCGGATTCACAGATCCGCCGCCTAAACGCTTGGCATATAACCCTAACGGCGTATCGGCGATAATTTCCTCAAACGTCGATGTGCCGTTCAACAAGAAGGTATTGGTCATCCGCGATGTCGGTTCAAAGGTGTAGTCCTGACGGCGCGCGGAGCCGGTCGCTTCCATGCCCATCCGCCGGGCGTTCAGCGGATCGATCAGATAGCCCTTCAGCACGCCGTTTTCGATCAACAGATTGCGGCGGGTGGCCTGGCCTTCATCATCGATATTGTTGGACCCCCAGGCATGCGGAATCGTTCCGTCATCCACGGCGTTGACCAGCTCGCTGGCCACTTTCTGACCCAGCTTGCCGCAGAAGACGGAATTGCCGTAAGCGACGCTGGTGGCTTCTAAGGAATGGCCGCAGGCTTCATGGAAGATGACGCCGCCAAAACCATTGTCGATCACGACGGTCATTTCTCCGCTCGGGCATTCGTCGGCGTTCAGCATCACCTTGGCCGTGCGGGCAGCGTCCCGTGCCATCGCTTCAACGTCGATCTGATCGTAGAATTCATAACCGGCATGCGCGCCCGGCGCTTTCGCAGAGTTCTGCATCCGATCGCCGTCCATCGCGACTGCCTGCATGCGCAGCCGCGTCCGCTGGCGGTTATCGCGCACCAGCCTGCCGTCGCTGGAGGCGATGATGACGGTCTGGTCTTCATCGGCCAGATTGACTATCGCTTTTTTAATTACCGGATCGTAGTTCAGCAGCGCGTCGTTGGCCCGCTGCATCAAAGCCCGGCGCTGGGCTAACGTCACGCTTTGCACGGGAATTTCCGGGGCGTGCTGATCCGGAATAATTTGTTCCTGGATCGCCGGACATTCCGCCTGGCGTTTGCGGCCGATCGCCGCGGTCAGCTGATCGATCACCGTGAGGATCTTTTCCTCTTCCTGCTCGTTGGTATAGCCATACACCGTGCGCAGTCCGTCAAAGATCCGGATCGACAGCCCCCAGCGCAATCCGCTGTTGGCTCCCTCCAGTTTTCCGTTGAGCATCGAAGCGCTGCACGTCCATTTTTCTTCTTCAAACAGCTCCGCGAAATCTCCGCCCCGAGCCAGTGCCCGATCGAGATACCGCTGTGCTTTTTTTGTATCTAAAAACATAATTTCTCCCTTCCTTTCCTGGTTTTTCATGAATTATTCACGATGGATAACTTGTTTTTCTGTGTGAACCTTGTTATGATGGGACTTGTAGTTTTTCAAAAGGAGTGATTTCATTGGAAAAACCCATTGGATCCCGGTTGAATTTTACTGATTCCGAAGAAACGCTGGTCAGCGAATTCATGGAATTGGTACAGGATATTCTGCATATCGACGATGTTCAGGAGCTGCGCGATTATGTCCAGCATTGCAAGACCACGCGCCTGCAGCACTGCGTCAACGTCGCTTATTATACATTTTTAATCAGCCGCCGGCTGAACCTGAACGTCCGCAGCGCCACCCGCGGCGCGCTGCTGCACGACTTCTACCTGTACGACTGGAAGAACAACGAACAGCCGATCGAAGGCCGCCACAGCGTCGTGCATCCGCAGGTCGCGCTGGCGATGGCCCGGCAATCCACCGCGGTGGATCCGATCATGGAAGACTGTATTCTCAACCACATGTGGCCGATGTCCCGCCAGCGTCCGCAGACAAAGGAAGGCTGGGTCGTCCAGGGTGTGGATAAGCTGTGCGCCGCCATGGAAATGGGCACGCAGTCCGCCCGCCGCCTCAGTCCGGTCAAGCTGAAAGCATTGATGGTCTCGGCCATTGCCGCCCGGTATTGAGCCTGACAAATCGTTATTGAAGCACGCCTTGCCGGCGTGTTTTTTTTGCGGCTTTGTCCCGCCTGCCGCCGTCTTTTCAGCTGCATCACGAAAGCAAGCAAAGGCTTACCGCCACGGGCAAGCCTTGTTTGTTTATTCGTTACGCCTGATAAACGATCTTGCCGTCGATGATCGTGCAGAGGTTGCGCGCATCGGTATCAACTGCCGGCATGCCGTCAAAAATCAGCACGTCGCCGTCTTTGCCCGCTTCCAACGAGCCGACCCGGTCGTCGCAGCCGATAATCCTGGCGGCGTTGATCGTAATCATTGCCAGCGCGCGCAGCTCATCCAGACCGGTACGCACCGCTTCGCCAGCCTGGGTGATGATCATATACGGAACAAAGCACGGGCCGTCCGTCATGATCGCGCAGCAGACGCCCCGCCGGTCCAGCTCGGCCAGACAGTCGATATCGACCTTGCAGCCCTCGCCGCCAAACAGCGGTGCACCCAGCGGACCGTAAATCACACCGCGGACATGCTTGCTCGAAGCGATCTCATCATAGAAATCACTGGACCCTAACGCATGATCGAGCGTCACGTCGAAATCAAATTCATCCGCCAGCTGCAATAACGACATCATGTCGTGCTGATAACAATGCACCTTGAGCGGAATTTTCTTTTCCAGAACCAGCAGTCCGTTTTCCATCCCCTGATCGAACTTCGGCATTTTCTCCGGATCGCTTTCACCCTGGATTTTTTTCGCCTGGTAATCCTTCACTTTGAGGAAGTAGTCGCGGAACAGATCCGCCACGCCTAAACGCGACATCGGCAGCGCTGTGCGCGGTCCGTAAACACCCTTCGGGTTCACGCCCATCGCCGCTTTCAGCGCGATCGGATTGCGCAGCGTCCGGCTGGCCAGCGACGTCCCCGCTGATTTGACGGCGCACGCTAAGCCGCAGATCACGTTGCCGCTGCCCGGTGTAATCGCGCTGGTTGTAATTCCAGCCTTTGCGGATTCCATAAAGGAACGGTCAAGCGGATTAATGCCGTCGTAAGCCTGAATTTCCGGCGTCTGCGGCTTGGTCAGTTCATTGAGGTCCTGCGCCCCGGTATCCGTATCGAAGCCGCCGATATGCGAATGCGCGTCGACCAGCCCCGGCATGACGATTTTACCGCTCGCATCCAGAATTTCTGCCCCGGATGCTTCCAGGTTCGCGGCCACCTCGATGATTTTACCATCGTCGCCGATCAGCACGTCGGCCTGTTCCAGAACGCCCTGCGGTCCCATCGTCAGGACTTTGCCATTTTTTATAAGAAGCATTTCATCGCATCTCCTTTCCGATACAGAATTTCACCGTTGGCGATCGTCATTTCCACGGCGCCTTTGTAGCTGGTGATCGGATTGGCGCTCCACAGGACGAGATCGGCGCGCTTGCCTTCTTCCAACGAACCGGTCAGCTGTTCAATCCCCAAGAGCTTCGCCGCGTTGTAGGTCAGCATCGTCAACACGGTTTCGCTGTCATGAATCGCTTTCTGCATTTCCAATGCCGACCACAACAGATCCTCGCGGCCGCCAAAACCATTATCCGCCGCGCTGAACGCCACGGTTGCGCCCTGCTTCGCCAGCTGGGCAATTCCCGCGTAATCGGTATTGCGCGTATATTTGTTGAAACCGTTAGCGGGATTAGCGACGATCAAACCGCAGCGCTTTTCCGCCAGCTCCCGCAGTGAACCGTCGACGCCGAAGCCGCCGCAGAACACAAGATCGAGGTCATAATCCGCGACTGTCCGCAGCACTGAACGGATTTCCGTCGGCGTGTTGCAGCTGACAAACAGCGGCATCTGCTTATCGACGACCTGTTTCAGGGCTGCCAGCTTTTCATCGCGTTCAACCTTCTCTTCTTCTGGATGGTAATCCTTCGCGGCCGCCAGTTTTTCTTTCAGCATCGCAAAAATCCCCATTTTGGTCATCGGCGCGAGATTGCGGGAGCCGTAAGCTTCCTTCACCGCCTCTGTGACTGAAGCTTTCATGCCGACCTTTTCCCGGATCAACATTTTCATCGGATTGACGCCGTGCACCTCAAAAGCCGCCATCTGACCGCCGAACACATTGTTGTTGGACGGCGCGACGCCGACCGCGGTGATGCCGAAGGCGTAGATCTGCTGCCGGGTGATTCCCCGGCCGTTAAAGGCATATTTGACGTCCAGCTGCGGCGTAAACACGTCGGAGCGTTCATCGTTGTCGTTGGCGTTGCCGCGGATTTCCCGGCCCGGGCCAAGAATCCCCCAATCGCTCAGCGGATCAATAAAGCCTGGAAACACATGCATCCCGGCAGCGTCGATCACATCTGCGCCGGCCGCTTCCAGATGTTCGCCGATTTTGACGATCTTTCCGCCGTCAATCAACAGATCCGTGGTGCTTACCTGTCCCCGGCCGTTATGAACACAGCCGTTTTTTAATAAAATCATCGAATTCATCATCCTTTCCCTGATGTCCATTATACTGGTTTCCTGCGCCGGCTTCCAGAGGTTTCCGGTTCAGAATACGCAAAGTCGTCAAAAATGAGGTTCCCCGCGATGAAGATCCGCTGAAAAAAGATAAAAGCCAGATCGCTTCCGACAAATCCGGCTTCATGAATTCATATTCAATTCACTCCAAGGACAGCCGCGGTTCACTGCGATCCGCAGACTTTTCAACCGATCACAGCCCGGCCCGCCGTCGGGTTTCCACAATTCCCCACAACATCAGCACAATTGCGGCCAGCTCCATCAGGATGAACAATCCCTCCGGCAGATTCTCGATCAGACCGTGAACCGCCAACGCGACGGCGTTCACCAATAACCCCAATGTCAGCGGCCAGGCCCGCTTTTCACATTTGCCCATGCGGATCACCTCTAAATCCGGCGGCTGTAATAGAGCTTGCAGCCAATCATTACGACAAGAACGGCGACCAGTACCGCCAGCAGCGTAAAAAATACCGTGGCATTGAACATCCCGCTTAATAACAGGGCGAAATATTCCAGGCCGATCAAAATCATTAAGGCCGAGGAACACGTTTTCATCGCGATCAACGTCTGACGCTCATCCTGTTCCTGAATCCGGGTCTTCTTCTGTAATTCCGGATCCTTCAGCAAGTTTTTTACCTTCACCCAGAACAAGCCAGAGAACAACATCACGCCGATACCAGTTCCCGTATAAACACCCTTGAGAAAATCTGCGAAGGTCAGATCCGCATCCGGTGTCCATAAGTTCACAATCACCAAAACGATCAATCCCAAAATCATCCCCAGAACGGAAAGATTCCGGCGGGTTTTTAACGTTTTTTCATAATCGGCGCCGCTGGCCAGCGCATGACTTAAAACTTTAACCAACATTTCATTCATCCTCCTCAAATAAAAATACTTCTTCGATCGTCAGGTCAAAATACCGGGCAATTTTGTGCGCCAACATCAGCGAGGCATTGTATTTTCCGTTTTCCAGCGAAATGATCGTCTGGCGGGTAACCTCGACCGCGTCGGCCAGTTCACTTTGCGATAAGCGGCGCTGTTTGCGCAGTTCCTGAACTCGATTCTTCAACTTGATCACACTCCATAGTACAGCTAGCTTTACATTTTTAGTATAGTCAACTTTACATATTCTGTCAAGCGAACTTTACACTTTTTCTGATATTTCTTGAATGAGAGAAACGAAAGTGAAGCGAAGTCATTCAGATTTCTTGATTTCTTCTTTATCCGTTGTCCAAAGCAAAGCCCAGCCGAACTGCGGGCGAATAAGGTTTCTTTCCGACAATCTTCTCTTTTCAGCTCAGCGCAAACACTAAAAAAGGGCATTGCTGCCCTTGGGTGTTGATTTCATCCGGCTTTCTTTGTTTCTGCATGCCGGTTTTCGGGTCTTTCCCCGTTATCCAGACAGCCTCTCACTGTGAGTACGCCCGGACTTATCCTCCATGAATTATCCGTTTGATGAATTCGTTTCTTTCTTCGCTGCCGTTTCCCAATGATTCAGCCGCCAGGTTAAAGCGCCGCTGAGAATCAAGCCGACCAGCGGCAGGATCAGCTGTGCCACCGTAAACGGATTCGACCGGTCATGAATCCCGTAATCATCGTACAAGGCGACGTCAAAACCGATGCTGCAATAGTTGACAATCAACATCATGAGAAACAACACCGCGACGGCAGAGCCGAGCCAACGCATGACTGTTATTTTTTTCATGGACTTCCTCCCGCCGGCTTTACATCTGTTTTAAAATCACAGAAAGCTTCGGCATCAGCTGCTGCTTCCGGGAAATGATCTCGTGATCATAACCGGAATTGTCGTCGAATTTCGTATCGATGATTTCGTTCATCACATAGGAAAGCGGTCCGCTGTAAACAAACATCGTGCCTTCCGCCATGATATGCGAGAACATCATGACCATTAAATCGAACTGCTTGGCAGTCTGTTCCTTTTCCAGCTGCTGACGGAAAGCCGGCAGAATTGCCTGGATATCTTCAATATTCTTATAGTTGGTCTGGCCGATCGCAATCTTGTATTTTCCCATATCATAGGTCTTCAAGTCGCGGTTGAGAATCTGCGTCGGCGTCGATTCCTTCAAGGCCACCGAAGCGCTCAGCATTTCATCAGCGTAGTGATCGAGATCCACCCCGGCGATCTCCGCCAGTCCGTAAGCAACATCCTTATCCAGCTGGGTTGTCGTTGCGGATTTAAAATGCAGCGTATCGGAAATGATCGCGCTCATCATAATGCCGGCCATCTGCGCTGACGGGATGATGCCGTTTTCCTTATACAGCTGCGCGATGATCGTGCAGGTACAGCCGCAGCGCTGGTTGCGGTAGAAAATCGGATAGGAGGTTTCGATATTGCCGATGTGGTGGTGATCGATAATTTCCTCGATTTCTGCGTCGTCAATGTTGTTGATCGCCTGATTTTTAGCCGAGTGATCGACCAGAATAAACTTCTTGCGGCGATAGTTCAGCAGGTGATAGCGGGAAACCGCGCCGACCGCTTTGCCTTCGATATCCAGCACCGGATAGCTGCGGTAGCGGGTGTTCGCCATTTTCTTCGCGACGTCGTCGACATATTCGTCGTCCTGAAATGTAATCGGATTGCGGCTCATCAGGCTTTCCACCGGGAAGGCTTCGTTGATGACCTTGGCAACCTTCATCGTATCCCATGGTGTACGGATGACCGCGCAGTCCTGTTTGCGCGCCAGTTCAAGATTGTCCGGGCTGATCTCCTGATCGCAGGTGATGATCATGCATCGCGTGCCCATTTCCAGCAGCTGACGCTGCTTGCGGTTGCCGTCCGAGAGAATCGTGATCGAATGGCGGAAGTTCTCCTCAAACTTTGTGCCGTCGTTGAGCGTGACGATGAACACTTTGCCGTTGGTCTTGAAATTCTTCGGTTCGTAGTCGATCTCGCCGTTGATCGTCTTGGCCAGCGAGGACAGCGAAGCGGTTTTCATCAGCTTATGCATCAGCTCGTCGCTCATCATCCGCGGCGACGCCAGGTTGGAGGTGGACACAATTCCGGTCAGCTTCTGCTGCTCATCCAGCACGAACAGCGACTTGTTGCGGGCCTTGAACAAAACGTCCCAGGCTTCCTTCAGCGAGGTCTTGGTCGTGATCAAGGTCGGTTCGTCGATGTCGATATCGCGCAGCTGGGACCGCGCGTCTTTCAACAACAGCGGATTTTCCAATCCGAAGCGTTTCAGTACATATTTGGTTTCTTCGTTGAGCGGCCCTAAGCGGCACGGAATCGCATGCACGCCCAGCCGCTGCTTAAGTTCAGCGTACGCCAGGGCAGAACAAATCGAATCGGTATCCGGATTCTTATGACCGACGATATAAACATATTGCTGCATAAATTCACCCTATCATTTTTTCCCACGCCGTTTCCAGGAAACGGCGGTCTTCCTTATAGCGTTATTATAGCATAAAGCCGCCCCGCGCCAACCGCCGATGCTCAAATTTTTAAGGGGAAAGCGCATTTTTTTGCCCCTGGCCGTTGACGAAAAAGCGTGAAAAACCTAAAATGAAAGATAAATCAAAACAGAATTGGGGGATGCTTACGCGATGAAGCAGAATAATTTGGGGTGGAAACAAGGCGTGAAGGACGGACTGCCGATCGCGCTGGGTTATCTTTCGGTGTCGTTTACCTTCGGCATGGCGGCCGCAGCGGCCGGTTTGTCCGCGGGCGAAGCGGTGATGATTTCGGCGACCAACCTCACCTCCGCCGGCCAGTTTGCCGGTCTGACCTTGATCCAGACACAGGCCTCGCTGCTCGAAATGGCGCTGACCACGCTGGTGATCAATTTACGCTATGCCCTGATGTCTCTCTCGCTGGCGCAGAAGCTGGATCCGGCGATGTCCCGGCTGCAAAAAGCCGTGCTGGCGTTCGGCAATACCGATGAAATCTTCGCGGTTGCCGTCAGCCACCCGATTGTCCGGTTTCATTATATGCTGGGGCTGATCCTGACGCCGATGGCAGGCTGGGTCGGCGGTACGTTTTTAGGCTGCGCGTTCAGCGCCCTGCTTCCGGAAGCGGTGCGCGCGGCCTTCGCCGTCGCGATTTACGGAATGTTCATCGCGATCGTCGCGCCGGTTGCCCGGCAGTTAAAATCTGTGGCCGTCGTCGTGGGAATCGCTGTGGCAATGAGCGTGACACTTCATTTCTGTCGGCTGTTCAGCTGGATTTCCGAAGGCTTTTCGATCATTCTCTGTACGCTGGCCGCAGCGGCCTTGGGTGCCTGGCGGTTCCCGGTTCACGAAGCGCAGTCTCCGGCTTCAGCTTCCACGCCGGCTTTGGCAGGTGAGAAAACAAGCTCGGATTCCGCCGCCGGGTGATCCAGAACACCGCTGACCAAAACAAAAACGGTTCTGACCGGAGGTTTTCGCACAACCGGAATTCAGAACCGTTTTTTTATAGAAAGAATCAGGCCACCGAAACGTCAAGCTGCATATTCCGGCTCGCTATTTTTTTCATTGACTTCACAGACAGCACGCAGACCAGCAGCGTCAGCAGATCCGCAGCCGGCTGGGCAAAATAAATGCCGCTGACGCCCAGCCAACGCGGCAGCATCAGAATAAACGGGACATAGAACAGCCCCTGACGGATCAGCGACAGGAACAAACCATACCGGCTTGCGCCAATCGTCTGGAACGTGATCGTCATCATATAACACAGACCAAACGCCGGATACAGCGCCACCTGCGAAATTAACAGCTTCGCGCCGTAGTCGATCACCGCCGGATTGGAATTAAACAGCTGGATCAGCGGCCGGGCACTGACGATATAGAGCGCCGCAACGATGACGGTCAGCAGCAGCGAGGCCTTCAAAGCAAACTGGACGCACGCGTGAAAGCGGTCTTCATTTTTTGCGCCGAACGCATAGGACGCCACCGGCTGGTAGCCTTGCATAAAGCCCATGATCACATAACAGCCGATCAGCACTAAACGCTGCACTACACCGTAAGCCGCGATGATCAGATCGGCATCGGCCATCGGCTTCGCCGCCATATTCGTCAGCGAGGTGGCGACTGCCAGACAGATCTGGATTACCGCTGTTGGAATTCCGATCAGGGTCACCGTTTTAATCAACTTCCAATTCGGTTTGAAGTAACGCGGATGAATCTTGATGATCGATCGGCCGCTGGCATAGAATCCGATCAGAATCGCGAAGGTGACAAACTGAGATACCGTCGTCGCTAACGAAGCGCCGCCAACACCTAAGCCTAACCCCCAGTCGAACATAAAGATTGGATCCAGCACGACGTTCAGCACCGCACCGGTGATGACGGCGATGGAAGAAATCCGCACCGAGGACTCCGCCCGGGCCGCACAGTTCAGGCTTTGCGCCGGCAAATTGGCCAGCGCGGCGATGAACATCCAGAAGGCATAATCTTTTGCCTGCGGCAGCACCGCGGAAGAGGCGCCGAACGAACGCAGCAGCGGCTCCATGAAGAATATCCCGCCGACGCACAGCAGCGCGCCGATCAAAACCGAAAGTCCGATCACCGTCGTTACCGTCGTGTTCGCACCTTTTTTATCCGCCGCGCCCAATTGCCGGCCGGCCAGCACCGCCGCCCCGGCGGCAAAGATATTTTCCACAGACACCATGATCAACAACAGCGGCAGCGTGACGCCGACCGCCGCCAGCGCGATATCGGAGTGAAGCATGCCGATATAAGCGGTATCAACGATGTTATACACCGCTTTGGCCAACAACGCAATCGTGGCGGGAACCGCCAGTTTAACGATCGCCTTGGACGGGCGCAATTCGCCCAGAATAGAATTTTGTGACTGACTCATAACCCTTTCCTTTCCGCGTCTACGACGCCATACAACAAGATTGCCAACGCTCTTTGACACAGCTGTTCGCGCTCTTTTCCATCTGCGGGATCGGCTTGCCCTTTTCCCGCATATTGAGCATTGATGAAATCCTGAGCCTGCCGGAACAGGTCGATTACTTCCTCACGGGTGAAATCCGGACGCAGTTGAATCTGGCCTAAGAGTGTATCGAGAATCTCCATGTTATACCGATCAAATTCCAACCTAGCCTCCGCGATCGCCGGCCGCAGATGCGGCGGGGCAGAGAGCAGCGCTTCACAAAATAATCTCAGCTGATCGGGATGTTGATCAAAATAAGCCCAGCGGACTGCGAAATACTGATCCATTCGGGTCTGAATATCGCCCACACTGTCCGGCAATGCGGCTTTCAGCGCTGCGGTCAAACCGTCAAAGCAAGCCTGGACACAAGTCAGATACAGTTCGTCTTTATCCTTGAAATAATGGTACAAAATCCCCTTGGAAATGTCCCCTTCGGCACAGATCACATTGATCGAGCTGAGCCCGTAACCTTTTTCCGCAAATTCCTTCGCCGCGCTTTCGAGGATCCGCTGACGGCTGATTTGATTTTTTTCTTCGCGTTTCATCATTGCCTCCACACAAAACAAACCAGTTAGTCTGTTTTATGATACGATCCTATCACAAACAGACCAGCTGGTCAATATTTGAAGAATCAAGATCGACAAATTCGCTTTTTTGTCTAGGCTGGGTTATCCGCTTGACGTAACCTCATAACTTAACAAAAAAACTGCACGAAAAAAGCCGCGCATTCACGGCTTACCTTCGCACTATTTCTCAATCGTTTCTTCCCGGTCAAAATCAGCGTCAGCCAATCGTTGGATATTCTGGATCAGCTGTTGATTTACACGCTTATAGGTCTCCAAATCTTCCTGGGATATCGCTTGGGTAACCCGCTGGGCAAAGCGCGTCCAGTTTTCCTGCAGCGTCTGAATGATCGGCGCCGCTTTCTCCGTCAAAATCAAATGCGTGATACGGTGATCGCGAGGATCAACTTCCCCGCGCAGATATCCCTTCTGCATCAGCGAATCGACACTGCGGCAGACCAAGCTTTTAGACACGCCTAAAGTGACGGTCAGTACTTTTGCCGTATCCATGTGAGGATTGTTGGATAAGAAAATCAGTAAATTCATTTCATTCGGTGAAAATGGTTCCTTGATAATTGCCCGGCAGCAGTATTTACTGTAAGCTTCCCGATAACGAGCGTACCATTGAAGCATTTCCCCAGCGTTTAAATCTTGAACAATCATCCCAATTCCCTCCTTGTGGCGGAAATTTAACGGCGCCTCACTTTTTAGCCGTTAAACTCATAGCTTGTTTTCTTTTATTTTATGATAAAATAAGTGCAAATGCCAGCCTGGAACTGAATTCTTTGAAGTGCGGACGGCATCATAAGAGTTGATTTCGATTACAATGAGGGAGAGCTTATGCGTTTATCGTTAATTTTTTATACCTTGGTGATGGCTGGGGTCACCTATCTTCTGCGGGTAGCCCCGATTCTCATCTTTCAGAAAAAGATTGAAAATCCGTTTATCCAAAGCTTTTTGTTTTATGTTCCCTATGCCGTGCTGGCGGCGATGACCTTTCCGGCGATCTTAACGAGCACGCGCTGCTGGCCCAGCGCTATGGCAGGGCTGGTGACGGCGCTGGCCTTGGGATGGCGCGGCAAGGGCCTGTTGACCGTTGCGCTGGCAGCTTGCGCGGCGGTCTATGTCGTGGAACTGATCGTACTCTAACAAAACAGAAATCGGGTAGGAAGCTAAGGAAGTCAATTCTTCCTTAGCTTAGCTCCTCCCACACCACCGGAGATGCCGTTCGGCGTCCGGCGGTTCAAAGTACCAACGTGATCTGTTGAAATGCATGAACTTTTGTGTAATGGTCTACTAAACTGAGTAGACCTTTTTGTTTGAGTATCTTGTTCGTTATCCATCTCCCTAGCCATCTCCCTGTCCTGCAGTATCCCTTTCGTGTGTTGGCATATAGCCAGCACCAGTATCTTGGCATACCCAAGAAATAGAGGTGGTTCGCTCGGTTTTTGACTGTCTTCCATTGTTTCCAGTAACACATTCGGATATGAAATCGAATCTTGTCTTCTATTCGGGTCAATATCCTTTTCATATCCGCAATTCGATAGTAGTTAATCCACCCTCGGGTTACCTCATTAATCTTCTTCATTCGGTATTCCATCGATACTCCCCAATTCCGCTTTAACAGCGGTTTCAGTTTGTATTCTAGTTTCTTCACCGATTTGATATGGGGTTTCGGCTTCCATTCTCCATTCTTCTGGTAGAAGCTGAATCCCAGATATTTGACCTCCTTCGGTCTGGCTACTTTCGTCTTTGTCGCATTTACTTCTACACGCAAGTGTTCTGTTAACCATTTTGTCACTGAGCACATGACACGATTCGCTGCCACTTCACTTTTTACGCAGATTATACTATCGTCCGCATACCGTACAAAATGCAGCCCTCTCGACATTAGCTCTTTGTCAAACTCATTCAGATAGATGTTCGCCAGAAGTGGGCTGATCGGGGATCCTTGTGCTGTTCCGATCTTCGTTTCTTCATAAGTACCTTCTACCAACACACCTCCTTGTAAGATTCGTCTTACTAAGGATTCTGTATCTGGATCTTTGATCACCTTGTGAACCAAGATCATCAAAATATCCTGATTCACATTGTCGAAGAATTTAGAGAGGTCCAGATCCACGATCCAGTCATACCCATCATTCATGAATTCCAATGCTTTAATTACCGCTTGTTCCGCTTTTCTTCCCGGTCGGAATCCGTAGCTATTTTCTGAGAATTCCTTTTCAAAGATGGGGGTTAACACTTGGCATACCGCCTGTTCTATCCATCGATCTTTGACTGCCGGCACTCCCAGGTTTCTCTTGCTTCCGTCCTCTTTTGGAATCTCTACACGTCTTACGGGTAAGGGTTTGTATTTCCTTCGCCGTATTGCTTCACACAGTTCTTCCCCGTGCTCGTCAATAAACTTCGGTAACTCACTGGTCTTCATGCGGTCAACGCCCGCGCTTCCTTTGTTACTCATCACTTTACACTTGGCTTCTTCCAGGTTTTCCTTGGATAGAATCCGTTCTATCATTTCTGTTGGCATGTTTGCTTTTTCCTTTCCGTCGCTTGTTATCCCCCAATCTTCACAACCCTGGAGGC